>DASSGR010000075.1:0-24636 GCA_035693425.1 Solirubrobacteraceae bacterium | reverse complement strand
GGGGTGTCCGGATGGCGAACGACCGCGCGTTCGCCGCGGCCGGAGTCACCCGCCGTGTCGCCTACGAGGTAGCCGATACCGGCAGCGTGATCGGATTCGTTCGCCACGGGCTCGCCGTCGGACTGCTCCCCCGATCGTTTTTCGAGGACGCAACCGGGGTCGTGTTCGTCCCCATCCGCGGGCGCGCACCGCAGTTCGTCACGGCCATCGCAACCCCGTCAAACCGGCGCGCGACGGCGGCTACGAGAGCCCTACTTCAGGTCCTCCGCCGGCATGGCGGCGCATGACCCGCTATCGCGAGTCGTCGACGTAGCGATGTAGCGCCCGCGTGACGCTGTCGAGGATCTCGTCTGACAGGCCGCGATCGTCGACGGCTCGCGCCAACAAGAGGGCTCCGACGAGCGCGGCGAGGATGAGGTGGCGTTCGTCGGGATCGCGAGCCGGCGTCAGCTCGACCAGCAGGTCGACGTAGGTGCGGACCTGCCGTGAATAGGCCGCGCGGGCACGCGCGTTCGTGCGCGATATGTCGGTGGGGAGCGCTGCCACCGCACAGCCCGTCTCGGGCTTGTCGCGGTGCAGCCGGCTTAGGTAGGCATCGATGATTGCGGCCAGCGCGTCCTCGCCGCCTAGCTTCGCCGCCGCGTGGACGCGTTCGGATCCCTGCGCGAGCGCGGCGTCGATGGCCTCCGCCACAAGCTCGTCGCGGGAGTCGAAGTGCCGGTAGAAACCGCCGTGCGTGAGCCCGGCTTGGTTCATCAGCTCAGCGACGCTGACGTTGTCGATCCCATCGCGACGGATCCGGCGTGACGCCGCCTTCACGATGCGCTCATGACTGGCGGCCTTATCTGCTTGGGAGCTGCCCACGGGCGTGACTGTCCTCCGATTTGTCTTGACATTCAGGATGACACGTATCATCCTGGATCTGGATGATGGTCATCAGCTTGCTGCGAATCTTGCACGAGAGCACCGGCCGGTGATGGCCGCCGCAGCGTTCGAGCTACACGATCAGCTCGGCGAGATCGTGATCGACAACCCTCCGCTGAATCTTTTCAGCTCGCGTCTGATCGCGGATCTGCGTGCCGCGGTGCAGCAGGCCGCAGCCAGCGAGGCCCGAGCCGTGGTGCTCCGAGCCGCGGGCGACGCGTTCTCTGCGGGCGCCGACGTCTCGATCTTTGCGGGACTCGACGAGGAAGGCGCGACCGCGCTGATGAGCGACGCGCTGTCGCTGATCGCGGCGATCGAGAACATTCCGGTACCGATGGTCGCGCTCGTCCACGGCCGCTGCTTCGCCGGAGCGCTGGAGGTCGCGCTTGCGTGTGACCTAATCTGGGCCGCCGCCGGCACTCAGATCGGACAGGTCGAGGCCGTGATCGGCGCCTTTCCGTTTGCCGGCGGGACGCAGCGCCTCGCGTCGCGGATCGGGGCCGGTCGGGCCGCCCAAATGGTGTACGGCGCGAGCATTCACCCCGCCGAACAGCTCGCGAGCTGGGGACTTGTGAACCAGGTGATGGCGCCGGAGCGCTTGCTAGAGGAAGGTCGGACCTTCGCCGCGCAGCTTGCGACCGGCCCGACGCTCGCCCACCGGGCCACCAAGCATGTCCTGCGCGCGTGGCGCTCCGGCGGAGTGTCCGACGCCGACCAGGCGACACGAGCGCAAGGGCCAGCCGTGATTCTCAGCCGAGACCTGCAAGCGGGCGTCGCCAGCCTTCAACGGTCCGGCCCGGGCCGCGCCACCTTCGTCAACCGCTGAAAGGACCCGCATGAGTGCCATCGAGACCGCATGGGCAAAGACGGCTTGCATCCTCTGCGAGTGCAACTGCGGGATCGAGGTCGAGCTGGACGGTCGCCGGCTTGCCCGGATCCGGGGCGACAAGGAGCATCCCGGCACCGTCGGCTACACGTGCAACAAGGCGATGCGCCTGGACCACTATCAGAACGGCCGCCACCGGCTGACCACGCCGCTCAGACGACGGCGCGACGGGAGCTTTGAGGAGGTCGACTGGGACACTGCGATCCGGGAGGTCGCGCAGCGATGCACCGCGATCCGAGATGCTCACGGCGGCGAGACGATCCTGTACTACGGCGGCGGCGGCCAGGGCAACCACCTGGGCGGCAGCTACAGCGGCGCGTTCCTGCGGGCGCTGGGATCGCGCCACCGATCCGGCGCGCTGGCCCAGGAGAAGACCGGCGAGGCGTGGGTCGAGCACCGGATGTACGGCGCGCATACCCGCGGCGAGTTCGAACACGCCGAGGTGGCGGTGTTCATCGGGAAGAACCCGTGGATGTCCCAGAGCTTCCCGCGTGCGCGGGTCGTCCTGAAGGAGATCGCCAAGGATCCCGACCGGTCGATGATCGTGATCGACCCGGTGCTGACCGACACGGCCAAGCTCGCCGACTTCCACCTGCGCGTCCGGCCTGGGACCGACGCTTGGTGCCTGGCCGCGATGGTCGCCGTCATCGTGCAGGAAGACCTCGTCGACGGCGATTTCCTGGCCACGCGCGTCAGCGGTTCTGGGCCGGTGCTCGAGGCGTTCGCCGAGGTCGACGTTGCGCGCTACTCCGGCTACTGCGGGGTCGACGAGGGCATGATCCGCGCGGCGGCGCGCCGGATCGCGAGCGCCGAGAGCGTCTCTGCGTTCGAGGACCTCGGGATCCAGCAGTCGCCCCACAGCACCCTGTGCTCGTACATCAACAGGCTGCTGTGGATCCTCACCGGGAACTTCGGAAACCCGGGCGGCATGCACCTGCACACGTCGTTTGTGAACCTGGTCCGCGATCCACGCATCCGCCGCACGCCGGTCACCGGTTCGCCCATCATCGGCGGGTTGGTGCCGTGCAACGTTATCCCGGACGAGATCCTCACCGACCACCCCGATCGCTTCCGGGCAATGATCGTGGAGAGCGCCAACCCGGCGCACTCGCTCGCCGACTCCCAGCGCTTCGCCGACGCGTTCGAGGCGCTCGAGCTCGTCGTGGTGATCGACGTGGCGTTGACGGAGACCGGGCGCCACGCCGACTACGTGCTGCCGGCCGCGAGCCAGTACGAGAAGCCAGAGGCGACGTACTTCAACTTCGAGTTCCCCGACAACACCTTCCAGCTGCGCCACCCGCTGATGGAGCCGCTGCCGGGCACGCTCCCGGAGGCCGAGATCTGGGCACGCCTCGTCCGCGAGCTCGGTCTCGTCGACGCGGACGAGCTCGAGCCGCTGCGCACGGCCGCCGCCACCGGGTTGCAGGCCTATGCGCAGGCGTTTGCTAAGGCGACCACCGACAATCCCGGTCTCTCCAGCGTGGCCCCGGTCGTCCTGTATGAGACGCTTGGCCCGGCGCTGCCGGATGGCCTGGCCAGCGCCGCGGCGCTCTGGGGACTCGCGCATCGCTGCGCGATGACCTATCCCGATGCGGTCCGCCGGGCGGGTCACGCGGACGGTAACGCGCTGTTTGAGGCGATCCTGAACTCGCCGTCGGGAGTCATGTTCACGCGCGACGAGTACGGCGGCGACTTCGACCGGATCGTCCACTCCGATGGCCGGATCGCGCTCAAGCTGCCGGAGATGCTCGCTGCCCTGGCGTCGATCGACGCCGGACCGACGGTCCACACAACCGACCGGCTGCCGATCGTGCTGTCCGTCGGCGAGCGTCGCTCGTTCACTGCCAACGACATCTTCCGCGACCCGGGCTGGCGCAAGCAGGACGCGGACGGTCGGCTCAGGGTCAGCGCCGAGGACGCGGCGCGGCTGGGTTTGGTCGACGGAGCGCGTGCGACGATCACCACGTCACGCGGCAGCGCCGTGGCGGTCGTCCAGGTCAGCGACGCGATGCAGGCCGGACACGCCTCGCTGCCAAACGGATTTGGACTGCAGAGCACCAGCCCGGACGGCGACACGATCGTCACGGGCGTCGCACCCAATTCGCTCACATCGTCGGACTGGCGTGACGAGTTCGCGGGCACGCCATGGCACAAACACGTGCCCGCGAGGATCGAGCCGGCGTCGACCTAAGCAGTCGCGGTGCGCGGCGCAGCATCCGGCGGCGAGCTGCTCGGGGTCTGCGATCCCTGCCTCGGTTGCGAGTTCAGCAAACAGGGTTCGGACCTCATTGCGGTACTTGGCGGTGGCCCATGGCCTCCGCGACCTGGCCCTCGGCGGGAGCCTCTGCTGCCGCAGCGACGAATGCGCAGCCGCGGAAGTCGGAGCGGTCGAACTGGGAGGCAGACAGGTCTGTCTAGTGCTCGGAGGTCGCACGCGCCCGCTTCTGCAGGCTAGCCCCGTCGAGGGGGGATTACGCGACAATCCGGCCGCGCAAGCGGAGCTGATCCGTGTGGACCACCGCATGCGGTGGTCAGCGCGACACACCTCCGCGCGCGCGACGCCGTTGTCGTGAAACGCCCCCCGCTCGGGCGATCACCTGACCCACTCCGCGAGCCGACAGCAGCTGGCCCCCAGCCGAGGGTGCGTGACGCGACCACCACGCCGCGCATCCCGAGCTCTGTCGTGTGACGCACCGCATAGGTGCATGACACGGCAGGCCGAGCCCCGAGCGACGGCGATGTCGTGTGATGCACCCCAGCCGTCGGCTCAGCCCGCCTCGGGCCGCGCCCGCGTCAGCTCGCGGTCGAGAAGAATCCCGTGAATGCCCGGATGAAGACATAGCGCGATCAGGTGATGCCGCGGCGGTCGCCGGGCTGCAAATTCACGACATCCCCACTGATTTCGAATGAGCCTTCGCTCAACGCTGAACGAAAGGAACCCATGACCGCGAGCTACATCACGGCTCAGACCCAGACGGTTGAGGCGGCGAACCGGACCGGCTTCGCGTACCGCGACCTTGGCAGCGGAGACGTGCCGGTCGTCCTCTTCCAACACTTCCGGGGCAACCTCGAGAACTGGGACCCTCCGCTGATCGACGCGCTGGCGCAGAGCCGGCGCGTCCTGACGTTCGACAACACCGGCGTCGGCGGCACCACCGGGATGACGCCGCACACGATCGCCGAGATGGCGCAGGACGCGATCGCCTTTCTCGACGCGCTTGATCTCTCGCAGGTCGACCTCCTCGGGTTCTCGATCGGGAGCTTCGTGGCTCAGGAGATCACGCTCATGCGTCCTGATTTGGTGCGACGCGTCGTGCTCGCGTCCTCGGCGCCCCAAGGGGCGGCCGGCATGCACGGCTGGGCGAAGGACGTGATCGACGCCGTCGGCCAGCGCCGGGGATCGCCCGAGGGCTACCTGTCGGTGTTCTACACACCATCGCCCGCAAGCCAGGCGGCAGGCAAGCAGTCGCTTCAGCGCATCTTCGGCGCTCGCACCGAAGACCGTGACGCGGACACGACCTGGCAGACGCGGCAGGCCCAGTACGACGCCGTCTGCTCGTGGGGCATACCCAACCACGCGCTGCTCCAGCGCGTCAGCGCGATCGAACACCCGGTGTTCATCGCCAACGGCGACAGCGACCCGATGATCCTCCCGCACTACTCACACCTGCTCGCGGGCCTCATCCCGCACGCCAAACTGACGATCTACCCAGACGCCGCCCACGGCTTCCTGTTCCAGCACGCCGCGGAGTTCGCCGCAGACGTCGAGGCGTTCCTCCGCGACTAGGGGTGCGTTGGCGCCGGCCATTGGAAAGCGTGCCTCGACGCTGAGTCCGCCGTGCTCCCCCGGTTGGATGTCGAGCACCGCGTCGTGGGCGTTCGCGATTGCGGCGACGATCGAAAGTCCGAGCCCGAGTCCGTCGCGCGTGTCGGTGCGGTCCGGGGCAAGGCGCTGGAAGGGCTGCAGCAGCCGCTGGACCTCCTCAGCGGGAACAGGTGGCCCGGTGTTGCTGATCGCAACCACTGCCGCGCTGGCATGGGCCGCGACGTGGACCTGCACGCGTCCGCCCACGAGGTTGTGTCGGATCGCGTTCTCGAGCAGGTTCGAGACAAGGCGTTCGACCAGCCGACGGTCGCCCGAGATCACCGCCGGCCTGAGCGAAGCGTCCAGCGCGAGGCCACGTGCAGCCACCCCGGGCTCATGCGCCTGGAGCACGCCACCGGTGACCGCCGCGAGGTCGATCGGCTCGCGCCGTTCGATTCCACGCTGGCCATGGGCGAGCGCCAGCAGCGCGTCGATCAGCCGTTCCTGATGGTCGCTGTCCTCGAGCGCCTGCCGGCACGTCTCGCGGAATGTCTCGACGGTTGCATCGGGGTCGGAGATAGCCAGTTCCAGCAGCGCCCGCGCCGACGTCAACGGGGTGCGGAGCTCGTGTGAGGCGTTGGCGACGAACCTCCGTTGTGCTTCGAATGCTCCCTCCAGGCGTTCGAGCAAGCCGTCGATTGTGTCCGCGAGCTTGTGCAACTCGTCGCGCGGGCCTTGCATGGCAAGCCGCTGATGCAGGTTGGCCTCCGAGATCTCCTGGGTAGTGGCGGTGATCGTGCGCAGTGGCGCGAGCACGCGGCCGGCGACCAGCCAGCCGAGTGCGGTTGAGATCACGACCATCAGGGCCAGCGCGATTGCGGACCAGAGCTCGAGCTGGTGCAGGTCCGAGATCCGCTGGCCGCGCACCGCCGCCCCGACCACGATCTTGCCTGCGCGCGAAAACACCAGGCGTTTGACGTCGGGCGGCACCGCAAGGCCGGGTGGCAGCCTGATCTGCGTTGGAAACGGAGAGCTCGTGGCGCGACCAACGGGACCGACAGACCTTTCGACGAAGACAGTGTTTGCGGGCTTCTGCGTTGCCTGCGCCACCAGTGTGTACGTGATCGCCAGCAGGGCAGCGCCGCAGACCAGGAACAACCCGCCGTACAACAGCGTCAGCCGCCACCGCACGGTGGTCTGCGGAGGCCACAGGCGGGGGACACCGCCGCGCAGCGTCACGCCTCGCTGCCGATCCGGTAACCGACCGGGGTGATCGTTTCGATCACCGGTGGCTCGCCGAGCTTGGCGCGTAAACGGCTGACCGTCATTCGCACCACGTTCGTGAACGGGTCGACAGCATCGTCCCAGGCCCGCTCGAGAAGCTCCTCGCTCGAGACCACGGCGCCGCGTGCGCCGAGCAGCAACTCGAGGACCGCGAACTCCTTCGGCCCGAGCGCCACTGGTTTCCCTGCCCTCGCGACGCGCCGCCGCGCAGAATCGAGCTCGAGGTCGCCGTGCACGAGCACGGGCGGCAGCGGACGGCGCGAGCGGCGTGCCACCGCCCGGATACGGGCGACCAGCTCGAAGATGTGAAATGGCTTGGGCAAGTAGTCGTCGGCGCCGATCCCCAGGCCGTCGATCCGTTCCTCGAGCGTGCCGGCCGCGGTCAGCATCAACACCGACCCCGGGTAGCCGGCGGCCACCAGCGAGCGGCACACGTCGTCGCCGTGGACGATCGGTAGGTCACGGTCCAGCACGATGACGTCATATGTGGTGAGCGACGTCTTGGCAAGCGCTTCGCGCCCGTCGAACGCAACATCGACCGCCATCCCCTCCCGGCGCAGCACCGCGGCCACCGTTTGGGCGAGCCTTGGATGATCCTCGACCACGAGCACGCGCATGTTGTTCTGACTGCTGGACGGCGCCGGGCGGGCGGGTGCTCCGCCCGGCGCCCGCATGGCCAGGATTACCAAGCCCACGTAACAACGGCGTAACAGTGTGATGCTCGGGTTATCCGTCCCGGCCTACAAACGGCGGCATGCCAAACGGACGTCTCTCGATCACGCTCACTGCCGTCGCTTCCGGTCTCGCCATCGCCGCCTGCGGATCGAGCGGCAACTCGACCGACTCGCCGGCCAAGTCGGCCACGGCCGCCTACCGGGCGGCGCTGGCCTTCAGCCGCTGCATGCGGGCACACGGCCTGACCAACTTCCCCGATCCCAGTCCGGGCGGGGGAATCCAGCTTCGCATCACCCCGAACTCGGGGATCAACCCGTTCTCGCCCACCTTCAAGGCCGCTCAGGCGAGCTGTCACAAGCTGCTGCCCGGTGGTGGCCCCTTCTCGGGGCGCCCCACGGCGCACGACAAGGCGCAGATGCTGCAGATCTCCCAGTGCATGCGCCGGCACGGCATCACGGACTTCCCCGATCCGACGACCTCGCCTCCGTCGGACCCAGCGAACTCCGGTGCGGTCATCGGGCGAAACGGCGAGTTCCTGGTGCTCCCAAAGACGATCGACGTGCAATCGCCGGCGTTCAAGCAAGCCGCCGCCGCATGCAAGTTCCAGGGGCCACGTTAGGCCCACATGCGCAGCGCAGACGCCGGCAGATCGTGGCTCACAGTGGCCGTCCTGGCCGCCTTCGGCCTCTCACTCGCCGCGTGCGGATCGTCCGGCAACTCCAGCACGACGGTCTCGAGCGTCAGCCCCGGCCTTCAGCTGGCGCGCTGCATGCGCGCGCACGGGGTGTCGGACTTCCCCGACACCGACTCGAGCGGCAAGATCGCAATCGGCCCAAGCGAGGCGCGGTCGCCCGCGTTCCGTTCCGCCCAGCGAGCATGCCGCGGCTACTTGCCGAAGCTCGGGTTTGCGCCGGCCATGTCGGCGAGCCAGCGTCAGCAAGCGCTCAGGTTCGCCGAGTGCATGCGGTCCAACGGCCAGCCCGACTTCCCCGATCCGACCCCGACGGCCACGAGCGGGGCCTCCCGTGTGTTGGTGCTTCGCGGGATGGTGTTCGCGCTCGGGCCGGGAATTAACCCGAAGTCACCCGGGTTCAAGCAGGCCGCAACCAAGTGCGGTGTGACACCACCGTCCGGATCGCCCGCCTGAGCAGTCGCCGCGCCCAGGTGACAGTCAGGTCACAGCCGTTGTCACCGCCCTGGCATCGGCTGCTGTCTAGAACGCGTCTAACGGCGACGTAACAGCGTTACGGCCGTGTTACCCGACCAGCCGTAGAACTGCCGCAGGCATGCCCTCGTCACTCCAATCCGGCCTCAAGAGCCGCGGCGTGCGGCGCATAGGCGCCGGGCTGGCGCTGCTCGCCGTGGTCGCGGTGGTCTTCGTGATCGTCTCCGAGACCGGCTCGTCCCCGGCAAAGCGCAACACCGGCGGCAAAGACAGCGCGTTCGACGCGACCACCGTCAAGCGACGTGACCTGGTGCAGACAGACACCGAGTCGGGAACGCTCAGCTACGCGAGCCCGCAAACGGTCTACAACCGCCTGAGCGGGACGCTCACGTGGTTGCCGGGTGTCGGGCGGGTCATCAAGCCCGGTGAGGCGTTGTTCAGGGTCGACGGCAAACCGGTGATCCTGATGAACGGCACGACCCCCGCCTACCGGGACCTGGCCTCATCCGACAGTGCCGGCAAGGACATCGAGGAGCTCAACCGCAATCTCGTCGCGCTCGGCTTCAACCCCGACGGGATCGTCGTCGACGACGAGTGGCAGGCGGCGACGACCGCCGGAGTGGAAGCGTTCCAGGCCTCGCTCGGAGAGACGCAGACCGGCAGTCTGTCGCTTGGCCAGATCGTGTTCCTGCCGGGCGATCAGCTCGTCTCGACAGTCGACGCGACGCTCGGCTCGACCGGAGGCGGCTCCGGTCAGGGCAATCCCTCCTCGTCAAGCAACGCGAGCTATTCGACATCAGGCGCTAAGCCCGAGTTCGTCAGCCTCGAGAAGCCCGCGGCGCCCAAGCACGGATCCGGTCATATGCCCGGCACCGCCAAGAACAGTCACAAGCACGCTGGCAAGCACAGCATGAAGTCGCTCGAGGCTTTGATCGCGCTGCTGCAGGCCGAGGTCGCCGAGCTGAAAGCCGCAAAGGCGTCGCCGGGCGGGAGCCCGTCGCATGGTGGCAAGCCGTCCTCGAACAGCGGCCAGCCGCCGGCCTCGAACAGTGGCAACCCGTCCTCGAACGGTGCGAGCCCGTCCTCGAACAGCGCAAACCCGTCGAGCGACAGCGGCGGCGGGTCCGCGACAGCGATTCTTGAGACGACCTCGACGCGACAGATCGTGACCGTCGACCTCGACCCGAGCAAGCAGTCCGAAGCGAAGGTCGGTGAGCGAGTGAGCGTGGAGATGCCGGCAGGCAACACGGTTGACGGCAGGGTCAGCTCCGTGAGTCCGGTTGCGCAGGCCTCGAGCAACTCCGGCAACGGGAACGGCTCAAATGGAAACAATGACAACAGCAACTCGAGCAACTCGGGGTCGACGATCCCGGTCACGATCACCCTCTCGCACAGGCATGCCGGCGGCGGGCTCGACCAGGCGGCCGTCAGCGTGAACTTCGCCCAGGCGCGCGCCAACCACGTGTTGTCGGTCCCGGTGACGGCGCTGCTGGCAACCGCCGGCGGCGGATACGCGGTCCAGGCGGCCGCCGCGCCGCACCAGCTGGTCCCGGTCACCACCGGCCTGTTCGCCGCCGGGTACGTGCAGATCTCAGGACGGGGGATCTACCCGGGTCTGCGGGTAACGGACTCGCAGGGATGACCGTCGCGTCTTCGCTGCAAGCCGTGACCAAGGAATACCCGGGCGGCGTGGTCGCGCTCCGCAACCTCTCGATCGAGGTGGGGGAGGGGGAGCACCTGGCCGTCGTGGGGCCGTCGGGATCGGGCAAGACGACTCTGTTGACGGTCATGGGCACACTCGAGCGGCCGACGCGCGGGGGAGTGCACGTCATCGGCTACGACGTTGGGCACGCATCGGATCGTGAGTTGGCCGGACTGCGCGCGCACGCGCTCGGGTTCGTGTTCCAGGGGTTCCACCTCCAGGAGGCGATCACCGCCGTCGACAACGTCGCACTCGGGCTGTTGTACACGGGCCAGCCGCTCAGGCAGCGACGCGAGGCTGCGCGTGCGGCGCTTGAGCGCGTCGGTCTCGATCACCGGTTGACGCACCGGCCGCCAATGCTCTCGGGCGGCGAGCGCCAGCGGGTGGCGATCGCACGCGCCATCGTCAAGCAGCCGCGGCTGATCCTCGCCGACGAGCCGACGGGCAACCTCGACTCCAAGGCGAGTGCGGAGGTCGTCGGTCTGCTGCATGGGCTGGCATCCGACGGCGCGACGCTCGTGCTGATCACCCACGACGGGGCCATCGCCCGCGGCTTTGACCGTCGCATTCAGATGCGCGACGGCGAGATCGTCTCCGACGAGCGCCAATGAGCGCCACCACCGTCACGCCGCGACCGCGCGACGAGATCGCCTCGGCGCGACTGCCGGTCTCCCAGCTGATCGGCACCGCGCTTCAGGGGCCGCGCGCGCGGCGGCTGCGTGCGGCCTTGTCGGCGCTTGGGATCGCGATCGGGATCGGTGCGATGGTCGCGGTCGTCGGCGTCTCGGCCTCGGCTCAGGCCAATCTGCTGGCTGAGATCGACGCGCTTGGAACCAACTTGCTGACGGTCACGCCAGGGCAGACGTTCGTGGGCGCAAACGAGGTCCTGCCGGACACGTCAGTGCCGATGATCGAACACATGCAGCAGGTCGACAGCGACGTCGCGGTCTATCAGGTCCCCAGCGCGAATGTGTACCGCAGCCCGCTCGTGCCGCAGTCGGAAACCGGCGGTATCGGAGTCGACGCGACGGCCGACAATCTGCCCGAGGTACTGGGAACGTCGATGGCCTCCGGTCACTTCCTCGACGCGGTCGGCGACCGCTACCCGGAGGTGGTGCTCGGCGCCCAGGCGGCCGGCGTCCTGCAGATCACCGACCGCCCGGGCGGTCACGTGATGGTGTACCTCGGCAACAGCTGGTTCACGGTCGTCGGGATCCTCAAGCCGGTGCTGCTCGACTCATCCCTCGACAGCGACGCGTTCATATCGCTGCCCGTCGCGGAGCGGATGTTCCAGACCCAGCCCAACCCTTCGGAGATCTATGTGCGCGCCAACGTCAACGCGGTGAACCGGGTCTCAGGACTGCTTGCGGCGAGCACCGACCCCCAGCAGCCCGATGGCGTCCAGGTCTCGCGGCCGTCGGATGCGCTCGAGGCGCGTGCCGCCGCCAAGGGCCAGTTCACGACGCTGTTGCTGGGCCTGGGCGCCGTCGCGCTGCTGGTGGGGATGATCGGAATCGCGAACATCATGGTCATCAGCGTGCTCGAGCGGCGCGGCGAGATCGGCTTGCGCCGGGCGCTTGGGGCGACCAAGCGACACATCTGGGCCCAGTTCCTCGCCGAGTCGGCGCTGCTTGCCGTGCTCGGCGGGCTCGGCGGCCTGCTGCTCGGCGCGGGCGCGACGGCGCTGTACGCGCAGGCCAAGCACGAGCCGTTCGTCATCCCTCTGTACGCGCTGATCGCCGCGCCCGCGGCCGGCCTGGTGATCGGGGCGATCGCCGGTCTCTACCCAGCGATGAAAGCGGCTCGCCTCAGCCCCACCGAAGCGCTACGAGCGACCTGACGCCAACGTCTCGCCGTCGTTCGGGAAGCTCACGGTCATCGCCAGCCCGCCGTCGGGCCCCGGCGTAGCGGCGACGGTTGCGCGGTGTGCGGTCGCGACGGCGCGGACGATCGACAGCCCGAGGCCGTGGTGCCCGTCCGCCGTCGTGCGGTCGGTCGTCAGCCGCCTGAACGGCTCGAACAGCCGCTCGATCTCGCTCTCGGGGATCTGCGGGCCGCTGTTGACGACGGTCAGCACCGCGTGGCCGCCGTCGACGGACGTGCCGACCTCCACGCGCCCCGCGGGCTCGCTGTAACGGATGGCGTTGTCGATCAGGTTCGCGACGAGGGATTCGATCAGCGCGCGGTCGCCATTGATCGTGACCGGCTGTAGCGCGGCGGCGATCGTGAGCGACCGTTGCTCGATCTCGGGGCGAGAGGACTCGAGCACGGCCTCAGCGACCGCGGCCAGGCCGATGGGCTCGCCGCTGGAAAGGCCCCGTTCGCTGGTGGCGAGCGTCAGCAGCGAGTCGAGCAACCGCTGGTGATCGCGCCCGGAGGCGAGCAGTTCCTCGCACGCGGCGCGCAGGCTCGCTGCGCTGGCGTCGGGGTCGGCGAGCGCGACCTGCAACACGGTGCGCTCGACGGTCAGCGGCGTGCGCAGCTCGTGGGCGGCGTTGGCCACAAACCGCCGCTGGGCGGCGAACGACGCTTCCAGCCGGCCCAGGAGATCGTCGAACGTGTTGCCCAGCTGCTTGAACTCGTCGTCGGGGCCGGTGAGCGCCAAGCGCTCGTGCAGGTTGCCGGCCGAGATCGTCTGGGCGGAGGCGGTCATCTCGCGCAACGGGCGCAAGACGCGACCGGCGAGGAACCAGCCCAGCACGGCGGCGACAACCGCGGTCACCGCGAGCGTCACCCACGAAGCGGCGAGCAGGCGGTCGACGTCGGCGGAGTGCTGTTGGGAGACGACGTCACGGACGATCGGCGCATGCCCATCCGGAGCGGGCACCGCCCCGACAATGCTCGAGCTGCTCGAGCCGATCACGGTGCCATGCGACCCCAGCAGGAAGATCACCACGACGATCGCCGTGCCGAGCGCGAGGAACATGCCCGAGTACAGCAGCGTCAGTCGCAGCCGCGCGCTTCGTGCCATCAGATCCGGTAGCCCGCTTCGCGCACGGTCTCGATCAGCGGCGGGTCGCCGAGCTTGGAGCGCAACCGCGCGATCGTGGTCTTGACCGTGCTGGTGAACGGATCGGCGGCCTCGTCCCACACGCGGCTCAGCAACTCCTCTGCCGAGACCACACGCCCGTCGGCGGTCAGCAGGTACTCGAGCACCGCGAACTCTTTCGGGCTGAGCAGCAGCGCCCGGTCGCCGCGAAACGCGACACGGCGCGCCGAGTCGAGCGTGACGTCCCCACGAGTGAGCTTCGGCGGCACCGCCGGAAGCGAGCGCCGCCCCAGCGCCCGCACGCGCGCTACCAGCTCCGGGAACTCGAACGGCTTGCACAGGTAGTCGTCCGCGCCCAACTCGAGCCCCTCCACGCGATCCCCTAGCGTGGTCGCCGCCGTCAGCATCAGCACCCGAGTGGAGGCGTGCTGATCCACCAGCCGGCGGCACACCTGGTCTCCATGCACGCCCGGCAGGTCGCGGTCGAGCACGACCACGTCGTAGGCGTTGACCGCCACGTGCGTCAACGCGTCGGCGCCGTCCAGCGAGATGTCGACCGCCATGCCTTCGCGGCGAAGTCCCTCGGCGACCGCCTTGGCCAGACGGGCTTGGTCCTCCACGACCAGCACTCGCATCGTCTGCAAAGGATCCCGCATCGAAGGTGACAGCCAGGTCACACCACCGGTCACGGAGCTGTCACCGGTCCGGCTGTACAAGTGCGGCCATGGCATCTGCAAGCAAGATCACCGCAATCATGGCCGCGGCGGCGCTGCCGCTGGCAACCGGATGCGGGGGATCCCCCGCACCGACCCAAGCTCAGTCCTCGAACAGCCCCGCCCAACAGGCGTTTGCCTACGCGCGATGCATTCGCGCGCATGGAGTGCCCGCCTTCCCCGATCCGCAGGTGACCACGACCCCGGGGTCGGTCGGGATCCGACAGGCGGTGCCGGCCGCCGCCGGGCTCTCGCCTGCGTTCACGGCCGCGCAGAAGGCTTGCCGCAACATCATGCCCGCGCCGGGGAACGGCAGTGGAGACAATCGAGGACCTCACAAGCAGGTGCTGCTCGTGTTCGCCCACTGCCTGCGGACGCATGGCGTCACCGGGTTTCCCGACCCCAACGCCAGCGGCCAGTTGACCCAGGAGATGATCAGCGCCGCGGGAGTCGACATCCACACCCGGGCCTTCTTCGACGCCGCCAAGGCGTGCGTGGGGGTGACCCACGGGGCGATCACGATGGCGCAGGTGGCGACGGCGATCAACGGCCACCACTGACGGTAGAACTAATCCCTTGCGGGCGCCCTGCTCAGCCGCCATTCACCGCCCGCTCGATCGCCGCCCGGGTGAGGAGGCCGTGGGTCACAGGCACGCACGCCAGCCCCGCCCTCAGCAGCTGTGGCTGGTGTAGGTCGATGCCCGCCGCGGTCACCATCTCCGGGGTCAGTTGGCCCTGGTTGGTCGGGTCTGGGAAGCTCGCGAACCCGCGGCCGCGCATGCAACGGGCGAAGGCGAGTGCGTCCGCGAGCCGGATGCGCTTCGGCTGAGTCGATTCATTCGGCCCGCTGAACAGGTGCTGGCAGGCTCTCTGGGCCACCTGGAACTGCGGACTGCCTGCCAGGGGAACCACCTGCTCTTTGGGGATGTCTCCGCTGCTGTTGGGGTCGGGAAAGTTCGGCACGCCGTGGGCGTGCATGCAGGCGGAGTACGCGAGTGCCCCATGCTGCGCCGTGGTGGCGGCGGCCGTGGAGGATCTGCCGCCGCAGCCGGCTGCGAGCAGTGAGAGCGCGGCGACCGCGATGACGGAGGAGGGGATGAGTCGACGGCGGCGGCGCATGATGTTCGGTTCCTTTCACTCGAGAGTGGGGACAGCGGCGTTGAGTCCGAGGAAGGACGGCTCGGAGCGTGCGCCGCGCCGGGTCACGGGCCGGTTACCGTGTTATGTCGCTGTTACCCGCCCTGCGGCATCGTCCGTGCGGTGAAGATGCACCGGACCATCGTGCGCGTGCTCCGTCCCGACCCAACCGTCCGCTGGCGGCTGACGCTGCTCTACAGCGTCCTGTTTTTGATCTGCGGAGCTGGCTTGCTCGCGATCACGTATTGGCTGTTTGCCAACTTCGCGATCTCACCGCCGAAGCCGGGGCTCGGGGCGCCGGCGAGCGCCGTCAAGGTCGCGACCGCGCTCGCCCATCAGCGCTCGATCGGACTACACCGCCTGAAGATCTGGTCCGAGCTCGCGCTCGCGATCATGTTTCTCGTCTCAGGCATGCTCGCGTGGATCGTGGCCGGGCGCGTGCTGCGTCCGCTGCGGACGATCACCGCGACCGCCGAGCGGATCTCGGAGACGAACCTGCACGAGCGCCTCGCGATGCCGGGCCCGCGAGATGAGCTGCGGCTGCTCGCCGACACGATCGACCGGCTGCTGGAACGTCTGGAGGCGGCGTTTGACGCGCAGCGAAGGTTCGTCGCAAATGCCTCGCACGAGCTGCGCACGCCGCTGGCGATGATGCGCACCACGCTCGACGTCGCGATCGCCAAGCCCGGTGGGGTGCCGGCGCAGACGCGCGAGCTCGATGCCGAGTTGCGCGTGGATCTCGACCACGCCGACCGGTTGTTGGAGAGCTTCCTCGCCCTCGCTCGCGCGCAACACAGCCAGCTCGACGAGCCCAACCACGTTGCGTTGGAGCAGCTCATCACAAATGCGCTCACCGCCCGCGCCGACCAGATCGCCGCCAAGGGGCTCACCGTCGAGACGCATCTCGCGGCCGTCGAGACCGCCGGCAACACCACGTTGCTCGGGCGGATGATCGAGAACGTGGTCGAGAACGCCGTGCGCTACAACCGGCCGGGCGGCTCGATTGAGCTCACGCTCGCACCCCTGGACGGACAGCAGGCGCAAGTCACGATCGACACCAGCGGCCCAATGCTCGACCAGCACGCCGTCGCGCAGCTCGCGCAACCGTTCAAACGCCTCAGCGAGGACCGGACCGGCTCACAGAACGGCCACGGACTCGGGCTGTCGATCGTTGCAGCCATCGCCGCCGCGCACGACGGCCGCCTTGATCTCCACGCCCGTAGTGAAGGCGGGCTACGCGTCCAAATCACGATGCCGGCCACAAGCGACCCACAACACGCGCAGACGATCTAATGAGAGTCCTGGTCGTCGAGGACATACCGCGCCACGCCAACCGGATCGCGGAAGGGCTGCGTGACCAGGGGATCGCCGTCGACGTCGCCTACGACGGCCGCGAAGCCATCTCAAAGGTCAACGTCAACCCCTACGACGTCGTCCTGCTCGATCGCGACCTCCCGGGCATCCACGGCGACCACGTGTGCCAGATCATCACCCATACCGAGCATCCCCCGATGATCTTGATGCTCACCGCCGCGGGCGCCCCCGCAGATCGCGTCAAAGGGCTCGCGCTCGGCGCCGATGACTACCTACCCAAGCCGTTCCACTTCCCCGAACTCGTCCTGCGCATCCGCGCGCTCGCTCGCCGCAGACCCGCGGCCCGCAGCCGCACCCTCCAAGCGGCGGGGGTTGAACTCGATCCGCTCACGGGCACCGTCACCCGCGACGGACGAACGATCGAGCTCTCCAACAAAGAGCGCGCTGTGCTCGAAGCCTTGCTCACGGCCAGCCCCGGCGCGCTCAGCGCAGAGCATCTCCTCCAACAAGCCTGGGACGAGAACGTCGACCCATTCACCAACACCGTCAAGGTCACGATCGCCCGCCTCAGACGCAAACTCGGCTCGCCGGACGTCATCCACACCACGCCCGGCGTCGGCTACAGCATCATCGAAGCACCGTAGGATTGCCGTCAACGCAGCTGCTGGACCACAATGGCTACTAACGGCGCACCGACGACTGCCGCTGCTCACGCCCGCGGGATGGAGACCCGATGCAGGGTCGTGGTCGCGGACGACGACGTCCTGCTGCGGGAGGGCGTCGCGAGCCTGCTGGAGCGCACCGGCTTCGAAGTGGTCGGGCGAGCGGGTGATGGCGCGGAGCTGATCGAGCTCGTCCGGCGCCTCAAACCGGATCTGGTCCTCGTTGACATCCGAATGCCTCCGACCCACTCGGTAGAAGGCCTGGAGGCGGCGCGGGCGATCCGGCGTGAGCTGCCCGACACTGGCATCGTGGTGCTGTCCGCCCACGTCGAGGTGGAGCACGCGATGGAGCTGCTCGAAAGCGGTCGCCGGACCGGCTACCTCCTGAAGGGCCGTGTGACCGACGTTGACGAGTTCGTCGACACGCTCGATCGGATCGCGCGTGGAGCATCGGTGATCGACCCGGCGCTGGTGCAGGAATTGGTCGCCGCGCGCCGCCGCAACGACCCCCTTGCGGAGCTCAGTACCCGAGAGCGCGAGGTGCTGTCGCTGATGGCCGAGGGTCGGTCAAACGCGGGAATTGGGCGGCGGCTGTTCGTGACCGAGGGCACCGTCGAGAAGCACGTTCGCAGCATCCTCAGCAAGCTCCCGATCCGCGCGACCGACGACGATCACCGGCGGGTCCTGGCGGTGATTGCCTTCCTTGAGTCCCGCTGACTCCGCGGCGCGCCGGCCGAGCAGGATTCGCAAGCAGCCTGACGATTGCCTCCTTGGAGACATCTGACTTGGGTAGGAACCCGAGGGCTCCGCTGTCTGCGGCCAGATCTGCGTAATCCTCAGCCGCGCCACTGGACATGAAGATCACGTTCGACGGTGTGCGGCCGGTCCCGAGTCGACCCGCGAGATCGAATCCGCTCTCCGTGCCTAATTCAACGTCCAAGAGGATCACGTCGGGCTCTAACTGCTCCGCGAGTCGCACGCATTCGTCCAACGTCGTGGCCACCCCGACCACCGTCAGCCCCTGCCGCTCGAGCAGCATGCGCGAAGCCTGCTGGAACGAAGCGCTGTCATCGACGATCAGACAACGCGGCCACACACAGTGGAGGATCACACCCGTCCTGCGGCAGCGCATTGCAGCTAGCGGGAATTCAGGAAGTATCGCCACCGGCCTGCGCGAATGGTCGCTGGCGTGGATGACAACGAGCCGTCCGCGCGTGATCGTTCCACGGGTGCGGGCACGGACTCCGTTACGGCGAGTGTCCCGGGACCGGGAATCCAGCCGGCAGCATCACCGCCTCGCGGAATCCGAGGAGGGATCGCCCAGCACGTGGCAGCTCGCCCCTGCCCCCAAGCGGTCGCAGCGCCCAGCGCTGACTGCCCCCGTCGCGCACCGTCCGGGCGCTGCGGCCGCGCCCCCGTTGATCACGCTCGTCTACGAGCTGCTGGACGCCCACCTGGACACAACGCTACTGGCCGCCGGGCTCGAGCAAGACCTGCTGTGGAGCGCCCACCTGGATTACCTGCGCGCCCTGCAACGTGTAGGGCGGGAGTCACTCGCCCAGTTGCTTGCGGAGGCGGAGGGCTGAGCGGCATGCCGGCCCCGCGGCCGCCGACTGGATCAGTCATTGAGGAGCGGCAGCAACGGGTCATCAAACTGCTGCAGAGGCCTCGGCATGTTCAGCTGCACGCGGGCGACGTTCTGACGGGTCACGAGCTGAATGGGTGTCCGTACCGTCTCGGGAAGCGTCTTTTGCTTGATGGCGGCGGCACACGCCTCTACGCCCAATTGCCCGATCGTGTACGGATAGCGAGCGACGGTCGCCGACATGGCGCCGCGTCTTACGGCCCTGAGGGCCTCGGCGATTCCGTCGATCCCGACCACCGGCACGCTGTCGCTTCTTCCCGCCGCCCGAAGCGCATCTACGACGCCGAGTGCCATCTCGTCGCTGACGGCGAACACACCGTCAATCGGCGACCCTTCGCGCAGGAGTTGCCTGGTGGCGAGCCCGGCCTGCGTGCGGTCGAAGTCCGCGGCGATCGTCTGAACCACCTCGAACCGTCCCCGCGCGCCCTCGATGAAGCCCTGCCTGCGGGCAGCGCTGCCCACATCGCCGGGGATCCCGGCGATGACTACGACCTGCGCGCCGTTGCGAACCACCGTGGCCATGGCCTCGGCGGCGAGACGCCCCGCGGCCAGGTTGTCCGTGCCGATGTAGGTGGCGATCTCTCTGTTGACCGCGTTGGCCGCTCCCCGGTCGATCGGCGACTCGATGTTGACGATCGGCGTACCCGGCGCGATCGCAGGCAACGACTGGACGAGGTTGGCCCGGTCGATCGGGTTCAGGACATAACAGGCCGCGCGCGTCGTCGCCAGCGACTCCAGCGCGGCCGCTTGGCCGGCGGTGTCCTGGACGCCGACAGGAGCTTCCACGTCGACTCGGAGCCGGCGAGCCCGAGCCGTGGTCACAAGACCGTCCCTCATGGTCCGGATGAACGGGTCGTCGAGTGCCTCGACCACTGCCCCCAGGTCCTGGCTGCGCGTCGTGGAGGCGTTGTCGCCGCCGCAGCCGACGACCGACCAGGCCAGCATGCCGAGGAGCCCGGCACGGCGAAGGCGCCGTCCGGATCCGGGAGCGGCACTTCGGCCTCGGCCGCGCTCCAGCTGCCCCGAGCTGCGGAAGCCCACCATCCGATGGTAAACGCAATCGAGGGCCGGTTGCCAGGGAACTTGCCGTGCGTCACGATGCATCGTCACTCTTGCAGTACTCCTGGATCCGCTCCGCCGCATCCGTCCGGCTGGCGCTGATCGCGCTGATCGCGCTGGTCAGCGTTGCTGGATATGTCGTCACGCGCGACACGATTCAGGGCGACCGCAAGCAAGCTGCCGCGCGCGAGGCCCAGATCGAAAGCGCGCGAACGCAGGCCCTTCTTGACCGCGCCCGCGCGTATGTGGTGGGGCTCGGCAACGTACTCGGTGATGAGCCGGTCCCCAGCCAGCGGCGGTTTGTCGAGCTGGTCGGCAGCACGGCAGGCAGCGCCGGGCTCGCCGACGCTCTTTGGGTGCAGAACGTCCCCGGTGCTGACCGCAGCGCGTACGAGCGCTCGATCGGCGCGCCGATCGAGCGGCTGACTGCATCCGGACGCTTCGTGGCGGCGCCGCCCCAGGCTTCCTACCTTGCCGCGACATTCACGTCCAGGACACGTCCCCAGCTGCGTCGCGGCGTCGACGTCTCGACGTGGCCGGCCCTCGCCACCGCGATTCGCGATCCGGCGACGGTGTTGGCGGTCACCGCGAGCGCGCTTGGCTCGCTCGGAGGCGAGCCGGGGCTGTATCTCGTGACGGGGGCGCGATTCGGCCGCGGCGCCCACACCGCCGGATACCTTGCGGTGTTCGTTTCGCGAGGCTGGCTAAGGCTGTCGCTGGAGGCCGATCCGCAGCAGGTCGCGATCAGCTCCGATGGCCGGCAGCTCGAAGGTCAGCTTGATCGCGCGCCCGCGGCCGTTGCCAGCTTCGATGCGCTCGCCCGAACGTGGCGGATCGAGGTCGCAACCGCGCCGGCCTCGGGCCTTCAGTCGCTGCTGCCGTGGCTGGTTCTGGCGTGGCCTCTGACCGCGTCACTTGTGGCCTTGCTGGTGGGAAACGCCGTCGTCCGCCGCCGGCGGGCCGAGCGCGAGGTCGAATCCAGCCGCGACGCGTTGCAAGTGCTGGCCGACGAGCAGGCAGCGCTCCAGCGAGTGGCCACGCTGGTTGCCCGCGGAGTCTCTTCGGATGAGGTGTTCAGGGCGGTGGTCGGCGAGATGCGAATGCTCCTGGCCGCCGACGTCACCGCGCTCGAGCGCTATGAGCCGGACGAATCGGTCACAGTCGTCGCCGCCGAGCAGGCACGTGAGCTGGAGCTTCCACTGCGAGCCGGCATGACAGTCGAGGACGCGAGCATCGCGGAGGTGGTAAAGCGTCGCGGTGGCGCCGCGCGGATCGACGCTGATGACGGGGACCGCGGATCCTCGCTGCGTAAGTACGGGCTCGGCACCGCGGTGGGCGCGCCGATCTTGGTCGAGGGGCGACTGTGGGGCGTGATCGTCGCGGCCTGGAGGAGACGGCCCGACGTGCCGGCCAGCGAGCAACGCATCGCCCAGTTCACCGAGCTCGTCGCGACCGCCATCGCCAACGCCCAGAGCCAGGCGGAGCTGATCGCCTCCCGGGCGCGGGTGGTTGCCGCCGGTGATGAGACGCGGCGACGCATCGAGCGAGACCTGCACGACGGCACTCAGCAGCGACTGGTGTCGCTTGCGTTGGGGCTGCGCGCGGCCGAGACCAAGATCCCGCCCGAGCTGGGGGACGTCAGAGCGGAGCTGTCCCAAACCGCAGCGGGGCTTGCGGCGGCTCTGGCAGACCTGCAGGAGATCTCCCGAGGAATACATCCCGGCGTCCTCTCCAACGGCGGCCTCGAGGTCGCGCTCAAGAGCCTCGCGAGGCGCGCGGGCGTTCCGGTCGTGCTCGATGTGCATGTCCCCGGGCGACTGCCGCCGTCGATCGAGGTGGCTGCTTACTACGTCGTCTCGGAGGCACTGACAAATGCCGCCAAGCACGCCGATGCGTCGGTCGTGGAGGTGGAGCTCAGGGCCGGAGACGAGCTGCTGGAGCTGCTGATCCGCGACGACGGCGTCGGCGGCGCGGACCCCGACCGGGGATCCGGACTCTTGGGTCTCAGAGATCGCATTGAGGCACTCGGAGGAGCGATCGAGATCAGCAGTCGCCGCGGACGCGGGACGTCGCTGGCGATCAACATTCCCATCGACCGGTCAGGCATGCCGGCGCGATGAGCTGGTGGCGTCCGGTCAGTCCCGGCCGGCTCGGAGCGGGTCCGGCTGGCTCGAGCGGACCTGCTCGCGCAAGAACGGAATCACGGGTTCGGCCACGCGCGCTGGGTCCTCGAGAAACGGCCAATGGCCCAGTCCCTCAAGCCGCGCAGCGCGCCCATCGCGGACGCTGGGGTCGCGCGGTAGAGCTTGAGCACGGCGCGCTTGGTTGGCCAGCTACGAGACATCTCGTAGATGCGGTCGACCGCCGCCGCGGGGAGGCGCGGGTTGTCGTGACTGAGCAGGAAGCGGAAAGGCGGCTTGGTCGTCGTCGCCATGAACACCTCGCCCAATCCACGTGTCCGCCAGATCTTGGCGAGGCGATGCCATCGGTAGTCGAGCAGCACCCCGGTGTTGATCAGCGTGGCGCTGGCGAACGCGTTGGGATGCTGGACCGCCCAGTGGAGCCCCCAGGCACCGCCGAAGTCATGCATGACCAGAGCAAGCCGAGAACTTGGCCCTATTTGTCGCCGGCGCCGACGATCGCGGGCTGCTAACCGTGACGCTGGCGAGCGCCGACGACCGTGAAGCTCGCGCTGCGGGTGGCTCCGCGATGATGCGACGCGTCGATTGGGATCGCTCTGAGCAGGTACGAGCCGGGCGCGAGCGCATGTCGGCCGATGCGGCCAGAGAAACTGATTCGGTCTGCGCCGCGCTTGGCGTTCCGGGCGAAGCTGCCGGCCTTGATCAGCCGCGTGCAGCGTTTGCGTCGTGGCACCTTGCCGTGGGCGGGCAGGCAGCGTTTGCCTGATCTGCGGCCGGGTTGCTGCCGGACGATCGTGAAGCTGACCCGCGCGGGCAGCGAGAGCCGGAACCGGATCGAGGTGCCCAACGCGATGCGGGTGCGCTTTCGTTGCTTGGGCGCGTCGCGCGACACCACGGCGAACAGGTTCGGCACCAGCTTCAGCGAGCGCAGCACCGGCAGCGCAGCCGCGGGTGGACTCGTGTCGACTGAGAAGGCGCGCGAGGCCGGGGTTGGGTCGGCGTATCCCCACTGGTCGACAGCTCGCACCGCGAACGCGTGTGCACCATCACGCAGCGGCGCGGTCGTCAGCGGAGACGCGCATGCACTGAACGGCTGGCCGTCGAGGCTGCACTCGAACGTGGCCGGGCCGACGCTGAAGGCAAATGTGAACGTCGGAGTCGGGATACGCGTGATCCCGCTGGGACCGGAGGTGATGGCGGTGTCAGGTGGGTCGACCGGGCATTCACGTCGCAGCACGCGAAGATGTACCGCCGCGAACCACGGGCTTGCGAAGCCGTCGCCGCTGTTGAGGCCCGTCGCATCGAATGCGAGACAGTCACCGTTGGCGCTGATGCTGACGCTCCCGGGTCCGGGAGTGTCGATCGGTGCACCGGCCGACCCGTCGGCGCGGCTCGCCACCTCGGTCGTCTGGCTTGGAAGGTCGCGGACATACGCCTGCCAGTCGCCGATGTTTGCTTGCGGGCCGGCCCCGAGGTTCCCGGCAGGGCTGCGGAAGGCCACTCGGTCACCCGCGCCATCGACCGATGGATTCACGGCCAGCTGATCAGCCACCGCTCCCGCCGCTCCGGTCGCGCGGCTGGCGAGTTGAAGGTGCCCGCCGCTGACGTCCCGGACCCACACTGCCTGACCGGTGACCGGCGCTCCTAGGTTGGTCGCCGCTGATTGAAAGGCAACGACGTCGCCTTCGGCATCGATCGCCGGCGACGTCGAGTCAGCATTGGGCGCGGCTCCGGCAGCGCCCTCGGCGCGGCTGACGAGCACCGTCGTCCCGGCGCGCAGATCGCGCTCGTAGACACGCGTGATCGTTGGCGCGAACGGCGCGCCGGCCAGCGCGTCCCTCGTCGTCCACGCGACGCGTCCACCGTCGCGGTCGATCACGGCGGTTCCGGCATCCGACTCCGCCGAGCGACCGGCCGCGCCGTTGTCGCGGTCGACCAACGTCGTGGTCTGTGCGTCAAGGTCGCGCACGTACACGTGGCTGACACCAGGGGAGGCGTCGGGGTCGAGCGGCGCCGCCGTGATGAATACCGCACTGTTGCCATCGCCGCTGATCGCCGCTCCGGCGGCAGCTGCGACCGTTCCCGAGGGGCCGTTCGCACGGCTGACGGCGGTGGTGGTATTGGCGACGAGGTCGCGCACGTAAGCGCGTTCGACCGCGGGGGCGCCCACGAGGTTGTCGGCGGTGGTGGTGAACAGGACCCGGTGTCCGTCGTCGCTGATGCCGTCGACGGTGGCGTCGGCGTCGGCGGCCGCGCCGGCCGCCCCCGTGGCTCGGCTGACGAGCGTCGTTATCCCGGTCAGCAGGTCGCGCACGAACACGCTGCGGAAGCGGTTGTCTTCGCCGCTCGCTAGGTGGTCCGAGTTGGACTGGAACGCGACGTAGCGCCCGTCAGCGCTGACCACAGATGCATCGATCGCGCTATCCCGCACTCCGGTCGGGAAGGGGCCGGTGCCGTCAGGTCGTGAGATGAGCTGGAGCGCCTCATTGTCGAGATGCCGGACATAAGCACGATCGAAGTCGATCCCGCCGCCCG
>DASSGR010000074.1:0-2443 GCA_035693425.1 Solirubrobacteraceae bacterium | reverse complement strand
CCGCGCCGCAGAGGGAATGTGCACGTGCGGCGTCTCCCGCGCCGGTGTTGACGCTCGCGATCACGGCGCTGGAAGCGGGAAGAGCCAAGACGAGACGGACCATGCGCCACCCAATGCTCGGTCCGCGCCGGTTTCCGGGTTGTGGGCGAGCAGCCGCCGCAAGATGATGTTCTCCTCGCGGTCGCCTTGGCTGCGGACCATCCGTCAGCGCGGAGAGTGTTACGGGACCGCCGACTGGGCTAGATCGCCGCAAGGTGGCCGAGCACGTCGCGAATGATCGCCGCTCGGGCGAGGAGCGCCGACGCCATGCGTGTCGCAAGAACGAGGCACCGCCCAGCGGGCTACTGCGGGAAGCCCAGAAACATGATTTCAACCCGCGAGAGCCGACGCTTCGAGCTGTGGAGACCCACTGTTGAAAAGTCGATAACTCGCTATCCGAAGAGAAGGTCCCCCGGGGCCCGCGGGCGGCATGACCCCGGGGGATGGCGGACGTTCGCCACGTCCATGTATTAGAGGTGCCGGATCCCCGCTTCCCTGACGCGTCGAAGGTCCGGCCCGGTCCATCTGAAGATGCCGTCGGAGCCGGCGGAAGTCGTCGCGCGGGGTACGTCGTTTAGCGCCGTTTCGATCGGCACCGCGACCGGCGCGGTTGTCGGCCTCGGCTACGCCCGCTCGGGTTGGGCGGCGTGGCTGACGGGGGCTCTCGCATTCACCGTGTTGTACGTACTGATGGTCGGGCTTGAGCTCGGACTGGCGGGACGCGCACATCCGGAAGGGGCCAAGGAGGGCTAGCTGTAGGACCCGAGGACGTTGTTCCGGTTGAGCGCCTGTAGGCGCTCGAGCGGGGTTTGGCGGCCGAGGCTGCGGTGTGGTCGGCGGCGAGTGTAGTAGTCCAGCCAGCCGGCGAGCGCTCTTCGGCGTTCGTGGCTGTTGCGATAGACGGCGCCGTAGGCCCAGCCGGCAAGCAGCGTGCGGATGAAGCGCTCTGCCTTGCCGTTGGTGCGCGGCCTGTAGGGCCGCGTGCGGATGTGCTTGAGCCGGAGCGTCTTGCAGGCGAGAGCGTGGACGACGGAGAGGTAGGCGGGCCCATTGTCGGTCATCACCTGCTCGACCCGGATCCCGTAGGCGGCGTAGTGGGCGATGGCGCGGCGGAGAAAGCCGATCGCTGTCTGCGCCTTCTCGTCGTCGAGCACCTCGACGTAGGGGATGCGGGTCGCATCGTCGATCGCGACGTGCACGTACTCCCAGCCGATGCCGCGCGCTCTGGTTCGACGGTCGCCGTTGACGCGGTGACCGGGCCGGCCGATTCGCCCGAGCTTCTTGACGTCGACGTGGACGAGCTCGCCCGGATGCTGCCGCTCGTAGCGATTGGCCGCCTCAAGCGGCTCCAGCCGCCACAGCTTGCCGAGCCCGATCCGGGTCAGGATCCCCGACACGGTCGAGAGCGGCATCGCGAGCGTCTCAGCGATCTCGGCGCCCGTCATCCGCAACCGGCGTAGCGCCGCGATCAGCGCGATCCGCTCCTCGCTCGTCCGCGACGGCAGCGAAGACGGCGCCGAGCTGCGGTCGAGCAATCCCTGCTCCCCCTCGACGCGGAAGCGGCGCCGCCACTTCGCGATCGTGCGCACGCTGACGCCGGCGGCCTCGGCCGCCGCCGTCAGCGTCCATCCCTGCAGCTCCACCCGCTCGACCGCCAAGCGGCGGCTATGCGGACAGGTCCTCGCGTTAGCGTGCAACTTCATCCGGGATCTCCTCCTTGGGACTGGGGTGCTTGGCAGCTCCCAGCCTCCAAGGAGGCCCGGATGGAACAACGCTCTCAGGAACTACACCTAGCGGTCATTCTGAAACGACTTCTTGGTGTCTCCCTCCGAAGTTCGCGCACGTATTTAACTCGGTAGACACACTCGCTTCTGATGGAACGCGGGCGCGAGTTCGGCGCTGATGCAGAAGACTGCGTGTCGTCCCTTGGGAGCACTCGCGTGAGGCGTGTGCGCTCCCGTTATCACGCGATAGCAGGCGTGACGGTTGCACCCATCGTGATGCAGCGCCTGGATCGCCGTCATTCCGCGATTCGTACGCGATGAGGGCTGGCGAGGCGCGAGGCGATTGTGCGGCGCTCCTCCGCCAGGCGGCTGGCTGGGGCGAATGCGCTCCAGGTGAACCAGTGCCCGAGCGCGCGTTGCAGCGTCCGCGGGCCGCGCATCGTCAGCTGGCCGGCTCGAATCGCGCCGCCGAGCTCGGCCTGTCCCAGGTACACGCGGTAGAGCGTGGTGGTATCGACGGTGACCTCGAGGTCGACGTCGAAGCCGGGGTGCTGGAGGCAGACTGAGACCTCGGAGGGCTCGAGCACCATCCAGTAGCGCTTCGCCGGGTCGCGGAAGTCGAACTGGACCACCGTGCGACCCGGGGGAAGCTGCTCACGATCCGCGTGGCGGGCCATCCA
>DASSGR010000073.1:0-47148 GCA_035693425.1 Solirubrobacteraceae bacterium | reverse complement strand
CTCGCCAGCTTGCAGACCAACGTCCGATTTCCGCGGTGCCGACAAACCTGGCCGCGGCGATCACAGCGTCGCAAGCGGCAAGTTGGCCGCGGGCGTCGCGTACCGGGATGCCGGAGAACTCGGCGGCGTCGAGCGAGTTCTTTATCTGTCCGGCAACGACGTCCCGGATGCGATCGAGCAGAGACAGCGCCGCCTCGGTATTGGTGTAAACCCGGTCATCCGGGCTGGTGCTCTCCAGCCCGCGCGTGGATGCCTGCAGGGTGGAGGTGCCGAACTCTCCGACGCTGGAGTTCAGTTGCTTGTAGCACGCCCCCAACGCCTCGACCGTCGGAGAGCTGATGGCGTGAGAGGGCTTGGCCAGAACCTGGCTTATGACCCGGCCATCGGGTGTGTAGTCGTCGTGCAACCCGACCAGCGACATGATGGTCGGGCGGATGTCGGTCTCGTCGGCCCAGGTGCCGGTGGTGCCGCTGTCCGGCACGGTCGTCTGGCCGCTGTTCGGCCCGGCCGAGTTCGGACCGGCATCGGCGGCCGACCCATCCAAGCCGCGCGTCTTGACCCCGGGCCCTACGAGTCCCAGGTAGTTCGTGTCGATCTCAGCCGCGTAGTCACCGTGGTCATACGCGAAACCGGTGTTCTGGCTCACGCATGGTTTCGTGCAGTTGGCCGCTCCGCTGCTCAGGAAGTAGTCGGGCCTGGCGAACATCGCCAGAGTCGGCGTGCGAGCCGGATCCGCGTTGACCATGTGCAGAATCGCTTCCTCGGTCGGATCGGCAAGATAGTTAGTGATCGGCTGCGTCGACGCGGTGTACGGATTCGCAGCCGTCAGCGAGGCGACGTCGTGCTCAAACGTCCGCACGGTCGACGACGTGGGTGACGGGTTGCCGGTCAGGTAGAACTCAGGCGCCGTGTCGGCCTCGACGGTGAACGGTGTCGTGTCATTCGCCTGCGTCGCCAGCAGGCCCGTCAGGTTGCCGGCAAGCTCGCCGAAACTGCCCGCCGGATAGGTGCACGGGACGTCTGGGGTCACGGTCGTACCGCTGACCGTCGCCCCGTCGCAGTTCGCCGGCGTCGGCTGAATCGCCCGTCCTACGTTCGCGCCCGCCTCGTGGTCGCCCTCGTCGGAGCTGAGGACGAACAGCGTGTTGGCCGGGGTGATGCCATCCGCGGCCAAACGCTGGAAGAACGTGCCGAAGGCCTGGTTGTAGTACTGCGCCTGCGCGATGTAACACGCCGAGCCGCTGCCGAGCGCAGCCGGTGCGCCATCGCACGCCGTAACCCCCTGGATGTGCTCGTTCCCGTGGATGTCCGCGATGTAGCCATAGGTGACCGGGACCCCGGCCTCCTGCATGTCGGCGACATACGCGAGGCCCTGGGACGCGTTGATGCTGCCGAATCCGGGGAAGCCGGGGTGATCCGTCAGGAAGGCGCCGTTGAGCTGGTTCCCATTCAGGTCAACGAGGTTTCCGGCCGCGTTCGTAACCTCGTAGCCGTTGTGGGTCAGGTTCGGGGTTCCCGCTCCAAGCTGCGGCGCGACGTACCGATGGCCGAATAGCCCCTGGTAGCCGGAATACCCGCCCGGCTCGTCGGGCAGGAGGTCGCGCACGGCAGTCAGCGAGGGGGAGGTCTGGCCGAACTTCACGCCCTGCGCCGTCTTACAGAAGGCATTCCCCCGTGCGCAGTGGACCGCAACTCCGATGTAGTCGGCCACCTCTGCGTCCTTGAACGAGTCGGGATCAGCAGCGAGCTGCTGCGCCTCGGGTGAATTGGGGCCGAACACCTTGGGGATGTCGACTGCCGTGTTCTCGAGCTCGATGTTGGCGATCAGGCCGCCGACGTCACACCCGGCTCGTGTGAACGGTACCCACGGAGCCGGGGTCGTCGTATTGGGCGACGGAGCCGGATGTGTGGTTGCTGGCGGAGTCGCCGAATAGACCATCGACGGATTCGTGTCATGGCCGGGGGATGGACTGCTTTTGGTGTCGAAAACCGGGTCCGTCCAGTAGGCAAACGAACCGGCCGGGTCGGTCGTTCCGTCCGGGTTGTAGGTTTGATAGCTGTTCGAGATCGGCATCCCGTGCCGGTCGCCGTACAACCCCGTCAGCGTGGTGAGGATGTCGTCCGCCGTGTGGGCGATCAGAGGCGTGTGGTTGTTCGACATCATCGTCCCGTTCTGCTCGAAGAAATTCAGCAGATTCGGCATGAGTTCGAGGTCGGAGGGCACGTTCGGGTTGTCCCGGAAGAAGTGCACGTTGTCGAAGGTGAGGTCGATCACGTGCTTCACCCCATGGCCGAGCCGACACGCCTTTGGGGTCGGGGAGGCGTTGGCGGTGGTGGTGCGCGAGTTGGAGACCCGCGCATGCGCAACCGAGCCGGCAAGCGAGGACACCCAGAGCCCGAGCATCACGACCGTCGCCAGCAAAGGCCAGATCCAGCTGCGTCGTGCCCTCAGCCCCAGTCCAGCCCTACGTGCTCTGCTCTCAGCCATAGTCCTCACCCAGTCAGAGTTGCTCTGCCCGTCAGGGCACCCTATCGCCGCCTCATCGACAAGTTGTGAAAATTTCGGCGTACCCGCTGCCACCGTTTCTCCGTAGAGAACCAGCGGCGCACGAGCGGGACGGATCCGCGCTCGCACCGGAATCTGGCTAATTCGCAGCGACGCCCCACCAGCAACAACGAGCTCGTCGCCATCACGGTCCGGCTCAGCGTGCGCGGGCGCTGCAATGTGGCGCGACGTGCAGGTAGCCCAACGATTCACGTGGGTATGCGGCGCACACTTTGCTACCCGACCAGTCGACCTCGATGTTGTAACGCGAGGCAGCCAGTGCAGGGATCGTTGCGACCGTCTTGCGAGCCCGAGTATCGATCACATTGCCTGCGTTGCCCACGAACAGGTAGCGACCGTCGCGGCTGAGGTTGAGCCACCCGATATGGCGGCTCGAGACATGAACTGTTGCGACGAGTACCGGCGCCGTTCGGGGCAGGCCCGATATATCGAACTCATGAATGGCCCGATTGGGCTCGTCGACAAGCCAAAGATGACGCTGATCAGGGGAGAGCCCGATCCCGTGAGACGCCACAGACTGAAAGGCCGGCGGAATGCTGAAGCCCGGCGCGGGCACCGTGTAGAGCACCCTCCCTGTAGCGGTATCGCTGACCTGAAATCCAAGAAAGCGATTCCCCGTTGTAAACGCGAGCGTGTCCTGAGCATTTACCGTGAAGGGCCTAACGCCAGGAAGCCCACCCGGCTCGAGCGGACCGATCCTGCCGACGATCTTCCACGGCCGCTTGGCGTCTGCCTCGTAGAGGTATCGGTCAGCCGCGCCTCCGAGAAACACGTGCTGTCCGCTCGCGCCTACAACCGTGTCATGCGGAGCCCTCCCAGCGGCGATGGCTCCAACGACCCGGCCCGTGGTCGCGGCGAGCACATGCCAATTATCGCCTGACGTGTTCTCGCCGGTCGGCATGAAGATGAAATGGCCGTCGCGACTGATATCGAATGAATCGATCCCGAACCGATAGCTGCGGTCATAGACGACCTTCCGCCGGTACAGGCTGAACTCCAACAGGTGACCGAGGCCGCTGGGAAAGCCTCCGTAGCTGACGTACAGCATCCCCGTTGCAGCACTCGCGCCGATCCCGCGGACCTCGTTAACCCCCGGAAGCGAGAATCGCCCCACGAGCGACGGCCGATTGTCGATGTTGTACACGTACAGCCCTCCAACACCGGCGACATACTCGTATTGGGCAACTTGGGGGGACACCTGCCGCGGCCAGGCGACGGCGACCGCAGAGCACCCAAGCCCACACAGAACGACGAAGACCACCAGCCGGTTGCGCACAGCTCTCCAGTGCGGATTCTCCGACGTCGATCGACTCCGGTCAATCAGCACCCACCGAAACGCAGCTGACGTTCCCCTAGTTGGCGGGGCGGCGGTTGTAGAGATACCTGGCCCATAGGTAGCCGGCGGCGGTGATCGCGAGGCACCACGCGATCGCCTTGACGCCGGCGCTGCCGACGTGCTGGTCGGCGAGCAGGCTGCGAATGGTGTTGGTGATCGGGGTGAACGGCTGATTCTCGGCGAACCAGCGCACGCCGGCGGGCATCGAGGCGACGGGCACAAAGGCGCTGCTGAGGAAGGGCAGGAGGATGAGGAACATCGGCATGTTGCTTGCGGTCTCGACGCTCTTGGCGAACAGGCCAAGGGCGACCGACAGCCAGATCAGCGCGACGGCCAGCAGCACGAGGACCCCGAGCGCTCCCAGCCAGCGCAGCGGGCCGGCGGCGGAGTCATAGCCGATCAGAAGCGCCGCAGCGATCGTGACGGCGAGGCTGATCAGCGTCAGGACGAGGCTGCTGAAGACGTGACCGGCGAGCACGGCGGGTCGCCAGATTCGCATCGTCTTGAAGCGGGCGATGATGCCCTCAGTCATGTCCTTGGCCACCGAGATGGCGGTGATCTGCGCGGCGCCGGCGACGGTGACCAGCAGCATCCCCGGTGTCAGGAAGTCGATGTAGGTGGCGCGGCCGCCATCGACCTTGATTCCGTTGCCGAGCGTGCCGCCGAAGACGTAGACGAACAGCAGTAGGAACACGACCGGCATGAAGATCGGAAACAGGGACAGCCCGGGATAGCGCTGCAGGTGGCGCAGGTCGCGCCGCAGCATGGTGGTCGAATCGCGCAGGGCGTATGTGCTGGTCATCGGTAGACCTCCTCTTCGGTTCTCGATTCCGACGGGTCAGCGCCTCGGCCTGTCAGCGCGAAGAACACGTCATCGAGATCGGGCGTGTGAATCGCGAGATCGACGACGTCGACGCCGGCCTCATCGAGGTCGCCGAGAACGCGACGCAGGGTGGCGACGTTGCCGTCGGTTGGTATCTGCAAGCTCGGTGAGTCCTGGTCGGGCACCGGCATTCCCAACGCGGCGGCAGCCAACAGTTGCGCGTCGGTGTCGGCGAAGCGGACGTCGATGCGTCCGCCGGGAATTTGGTGCTTGAGCTGCTCTGCGCTGCCCTCGGCGACCAGGCGTCCGCGGTCGAGGATCGCCACCCGGTCGGCGAGCTTGTCGGCCTCGTCGAGGTACTGCGTGGTGAGGAACACAGTCGTGCCGTCGCCGGCCAGGCTCTCGACGATCTCCCACACCGTGCGGCGGCTGCGCGGATCAAGGCCGGTGGTCGGCTCGTCGAGGAAGATGACCTCCGGCACGCCGATCAGGGTCATCGCCAGGTCAAGACGTCGACGCATCCCGCCCGAGTAGGTCATCGCGATCCGGTCGGCGGCATCGGCCAGCTCGAACCGGTCGAGCAGATGGTCAATGCGCTCGCGCGCGGGGGCGCGCCGCAGGTGGTGCAGATCGGCCATCAGCGCCAGGTTCTCTCGACCGGTGAGCAACTCGTCGATGGCCGAGAACTGCCCCGTCACACCGATCGCGTCGCGGACCGCGTCGGCCTCTCGCCTGACGTCGTGTCCGGCAACGTGGATCGTGCCGTGATCTGCCTCGAGCAGCGTGGCGAGGATCCGCACCATTGTCGTCTTGCCCGCCCCGTTGGGTCCCAACAGCGCGAACACGCTGCCACGCTCGACAGCGAGGTCGAGTCCGTCGAGGACGACGTGGTCGCCGAAGGACTTGCGCACATCGACGGCGGTGATGGCCAGTGAGGATGGATCTGTCATGGCTTTCTTTCCGATCAAGGCTCTTGGTTGTCGTGGTTGCAGGGACATGAAGCTCAAGAGGGCAACTCGCCCGAGGCACGGAGGGCTTCCAGACGCGCCTCCCACTGCTGTCGAAGCGCTTGGGTGCTCTCGACCAGGAACTCCGCGAACGCCGCCAGCTCGAGCAGCTCCGCCCGGCGTTTCGGCGACGCATCGCTCAGCACCTCCAGGCCCTCCCGGGCCAGATCACCAAGCTCCTGATACTCCGTGACGTCGAACCCCCGCGCTTGCGCTGAGGAGAAGTCAATCCGGACGCGGTCCATCCGCTCTCCGGCGGCCCGTGAGCGCTGGACCGCGGAGATCCGTTCCAGCACGCTCAGCGCGCCGGTGATCGCGCTGCGGCTCGCCAGCAGCGCGTCGCTCAGCTCGGCAATCGTCTGGTCGCGCGGTTCGCATACGAGCAGGTAGCCGAGCACGCGACCGACCATCGGCGGAAACCCGAAACGGCGGGCATAAAAGCGGCCCATGTGGTCGGCGAATGTGATCTCTTCATCTCGTGGCATGCGCCAGGTATAGCACACATAACTGAGATAACACAAATTAGTGTTATCTCGATTACCTGTCCATCTGATCGCCTCGCCGCGCCAGGCTGCCCCGCTGTTATCGGTTGCCATCGGCGGAAGCGCGTATGCCTCTCAGCACTACCTGATCACGAGCACGAGGCAGATCGCGCCGAAGGTGTTGCGGTCGTTGCGAGGTCGGAAGGGCCCTCGCGGCCGGCAGGGGGTCGCGGGGCTCCCGGGGGCAAGAGGCCCGAGTGGGCCGGCCGGACCCACTGGGCCGCAGGGCCCCGGCGCGGTGAGCCTGTCCTTCAACGGCGGTAATACCGACGGTGATCCGCTGATCACTAAGAGCTTCGTCGTGGATGGCTACACGTATACGAACCAATGTGGGCTCGCTCCGAACGTCGTAGGCCCGACTGACTCGGTTACGGTCACCGGCCCCGCGTTCGACCTTCGCTGGGTCTCGGAGACTCGTCAGAACGGTGCGTCGACCCTCGACGCTCCGGCGTATTCCGAACAGGACAATCGGACGAGCGTCCAACTTGCGGATGCCACGGGCCCTGGCGACGGCGATTTCCTCGTCGTTGTCTCTCCGGCTGAGTTGACGAATCGCGCGACGGGGGCAACGCAGACGATCAACCTGATCGTTCAGTCATCGAAGCAGACGAGCGTGATCGGTTGTTCGCTCTCAGGGACCGTCACGCCGGGCGGGCAGGCGCAGGGCGGCGCGAGCTAGACCGGAACAAGTGAGGGGCCGCCTCGCGGGCGGCCCCTCAGTCCTTGTAGGGGTCGTGAACGTCGCGGCCGGCCATCGCTACGCCGAGCGGGCGCAGCGTGTGCTTGACGCGGATCGAGCCGGCGTGGGCCTCGATGACGTCCGGCAGGCGCTTGTAGACCTCCGGCGCCTCGTCGGCGCCGCCGCCGATCAGGACGATGCCCTGCTCTCGCAGGTGCGCCTGCACTGCAGGCCAGTCGACCGCGCCAGGCTTGAGCTGCTCCTCGACCCACATCTTCATCAGGCGCGCGCGAGGGTGATCCGGGCAGCCGGCATCCGCCGAATCGAACAGCCGGTCGCAGTCGCGGTCCGCGCAGGCCCACCGCTTGCGGCGGCGGACGCGGCCGGCGGCCTGGGTCCGGCTCATGATCCGGCCGGCGCCATGGACGGTCGAGAACAGCGACTCCTCGGCTTCGCGGGAGGCGAAGCCCTCGAGGATCACGGACTCGTCGCCCATCGAGCCGCCGACGAAGCCCTCCTGGCCAGGCCGGGCCGGGGTGCAGCCCTTACGGATCACCCAGTAGGTGCGGCCAATGTGCTCCTCCCGCCACGCGAAGTTGTGGTGGTTGTGCACCTCGTGCACCGGCTCCGCCGACAGGATCTCGAGCACCTTGTCGACGACGACGTCGCGGCCGGCGTAGGCGTATTCGCCGGCGAGCTGCATCGCCGCGGTGTAGGCGTCGCCGAGCTCGGTGCCGACCTCTAGCAGCACCGGTGGCGAGTCCATCTCGCCCTCGGTCGCGCGCGCGTCGAACGCGAGGCCCTGCGCGAGCGCCAGGAATCCCGACGCGGTCTTGTGGCCAAAGCCGCGCGAGCCGAAGTGCACGCCGACCCACACGCGACCGTGTTCGTCCTCCATCAGGTTCACGTAGTGGTTGCCCGAGCCAACCGTGCCCAACTGTGACTCGGCGAGGCCGGCCAGCTTGCGCTGCGGCGCGAACTCGGCGGTGCGGATCTTCTCGAGCACCGCATGATCGACGCGTTCGCGCGCCGGCACGCCCATGCCGAATGACACGCGCCTGGTGATCTCGCGCATGATCTGCTCGACGCCGCCGAGGTCGTCGAGGTCCTTGCGAATCAGCTCGGTGCAGACGGCCTTGTTGCCGCAGCCGATGTCGTAGCCCACGCCCGACGGCGACACGTAGCTCTCGTATGCGACGGCGCCACCGATCGGCTGGCTGTAGCCCGGGTGATGGTCGGCGCACAGCACGCCGTACGCGGCATCGCCGGCCGCCATGCAGCGTTCGAGCTGCTTGAGGCTGCGCTCATCGACTGGGCCGAACGTCTTGATGTTCATCACTTGTCTCCTTCCCATTGGTTGGTTGTTGTATCTGTCCAGAGCCCCCGAGAGGAGTCGAACCTCTGCCTCCGGGTTCGTAGCCCGGTGCTCTTCCTCTGAGCTACGGAGGCGGGTCCCGGAGCCGTGTACGGCCCCGGTTGGACTGCAGCGCCGCCGCCGGAAACTGCGCGGCGGCGGCGCGTCTTCGCTCGCCCGTCGTCTGCTCCGGCCGGGGCTCAGAGCGCACTGCGGGCGAAGTCGGCGATCAGTTGCAGTGATGAGCCGCTGTCGAGAGCGAGCCGCTCCTCTGCGTCCACGAGATCAGGGGTGGCCGGCCGGACTCGAACCGGCGCCGCGGGGATCACGACCCCGAATGCTCGCCGCTACACCACGGCCACAGCGGGGACGGCCGGGCTCGAACCGGCGGCCTCTCGCCTGACAAGCGAGCGCTCTGGCCGTCTGAGCTACGCCCCCATGAAAGTCGCGGCGGTGGGATTCGAACCCACGGTCTCGAGCTCATGAGGCTCGCGAGGACAACCGCTCCTCTCCCGCGCTGCTGAATCTGGCTGGCAGGACTCGAACCTGCGATCCCCGGCTCCCAATGCCGGTGGGGTGGCCAGCTCCCCCACAGCCAGATGACGAACGTCGCGATATGGAGCACCCTCGGCGGGACTCGAACCGCAGCCTTCTGGGGTGGGGGCCGGCATCATCGCCGCTTCGACCACGAGGGCGTGCAAAGCTCCGGCGGCAGGGATCGAACCTGCGACGCCCAGCGTTTCAAGCGAGTGCTCTACCTGCTGAGCTGCGGCACGCGTGTTGCAACAGCGACCTCCGATGGGCAGGTCGCTGCCACTGCGTCCTTGTGATGCGTTCGGTCATCTGCCGAACGGTCTGTCCGAGCCACTCGCCCACCCTTCGACCCTGGATCGCCGATCGGCGTCCTAGGTGGAGGGGCAGTGGAGCCCGATGCCCTCGTGTCACTCAAAGCAATGCACGTGTGACCGACACCTGCACTCAGCAGGTGTGACATCGTGCGCCGTGACATGCGAGGACCTTTCTCTCTCAGGCGGGGCCTCAATCTGAATCAGAGCTTTCTCAAGCTGAGCATCACCACTCGGTTGTTAATACATTGGAGGTCGTAGAAAATCATCAGAACAACAAAAAGGGCGGCCAAAGGGCCGCCCTCGCTTTGAGCTTGTGGTGCGCAATTGCCTAGCGCGTAAGCCTCCCAGCGAGGAACGAGAACCCATACGGCCGCTGTTCGCCGGCCTTACGATTCCCGCACGGCAGCATCTCCGTCGACGCGACGGAGAAATGAAGGTGGCTGTTAGCGATCCTGAGCATGACGAAGAAATTGTTGCGGTCCGGAGGGTAACCCACCCGGCGGGGATTGACAAGGGGTGAAGAGAAGAAATTACGGGTGCCACTGGAGCCGGGCGTAGAATTGATCGCTCTGCACGCACCAATCCCGAGGATCTTCACTATGCACGTGCGCGCGCTGACCGCGACCGCAATCACCATCGTCCTGATCGGCAGTTCGGCGGCGCCGGCGGCGATCCGGGTATCTGCGTCATCGCGCTCTGCCTCCGCTCAGGATCTCCATTCCGCGACCGCCGCCCGCTCCTCGCGTCCAAACAGGGCCGACTGGAACAAGATCAAAACGGCTGCCCACCTGCGCACCATGGCGCTCGCGCCCCACCGCACCGCCCGCTTCAGGTCCTTTGCCGCGATGCTGGGGCTCGGCCAGCTCTCTTCCATCCACCCCCTCGCTCCGGGCCGGTGCCGCACCGCGGTGATCGACCTGCACAACAACCTGCTCGACCTCCAGGATGCGTTCCCGGGCGAGAACTGGGGACCACTCCGCAGAGCCGTTGCCAAGGAGCCGTCGATACACGCGTGTGCCCCACGACCCAAGCACTCCAGCCGCTCCCAACTTGCTGGCGGGCCTCACAGCGGCCGGTATGGTTGGCCACATGCGCCGGCTCGAGGTGCGGATGCTCGGTGGCTTTGACGTGCTAGTTGACTCACAACCCGTCCCTGCGGAGGCATGGGCGCAGCGCCGCGCGACCGACCTCGTCAAGCTGCTCGCGCTAGCTCCCGGGCACCGGCTATCGCGCGATGAGGTGCTCGAGTCGCTGTGGCCGAAGCTGAGCACCGATGCTGCTGCGTCCAACCTGCACAAGGCCGCGAGCCACACGCGCCGGGCACTCGAGGATCGCGCCGCGATCGTGCTTCGAGGCGGCATGGTCCAATTGGCCCCGGACGCCGAGGTGATCACCGATGTGGAGCGGTTCGAGCGCGGCGATCTCGATGCCTACGTGGGCGACCTGCTGCCCGACGAGCCCTATGTCGAGTGGACGCTCGGACCGCGGGCAGCCCTGCGCGAGCGGCGGCTCGCGGCGATGCGCTCCCAGGGCCGGTGGGATGAGGTGCTCCGAGAGGACCCCGCCGACGAGGAAGCACATCGTGCCTTGATGCGTCGTCGCGTGGCAAGCGGCGACAGGCCGGGCGCAGCGCGCCAGTTCCGGCAGTTGCGCGAGCAGCTGTCGCGGCTGGGGATCGAGCCATCGGAGGAGACGCTCGCACTCGAGCGCGAGCTCACTCGCGGCCCGGCGGTTCGCGCAACGCGATTCCTCCACGCGCCTGTCGAGGGGCGCGAGCAAGAACTCGCCTCGGCGCTCGCGGCGCTGCATCGCGCCGCGGCGTTCGACGGAGGCGCGTTGCTGATCACCGGCCCAATGGGCATCGGCAAGACACGCGTGCTCGAGGCCATGCTCGCCGACGCAGAGCAGCTCGGCTTTCACACGCTGAGGGGCTCAGGCCACGAAGCGGAGGGCCGGACGCCGTACGCGCCGCTCAGCGAGGCGCTCGACCCACTCGCGGGGCGTCGCCCGGAGCTGCTCGGCGCGCTGGCCCACCGCACACATGTCGCTCTGTCGCTGCTGCTGCCGTCGGTACGCCGCCCCGAGGGAGCGGCGGAGGAGGAGGTGGACCGTCGCGTGGTGTTCCGCGCCGTCGCCGAGCTGCTCGCACAGGCCGCTTCGGAACGCGGCGTGGTGCTGGCAATCGACGATTTCAACAATGCCGACGAGGCGACGGCCGCGCTTGTGCACCATCTGGCGCGCAGCAGCGCCGGCGAGCGGATGCTCGTGGTCGCCGCGATGTGCGATGAGCCACTCCCCAGGGCGGCGGCGCTCGTGCGATCCCGGCTCCTCGGGCGGGGAGCCGCCATGGAGCTGGCGCTGGGACCCCTCGACCGCGCGGCGCTCGCAGCCGTTACGCAACGCGCGGCCGGCCGGCCTCTGCCGGCGGCAACTGTCGACGCGATCGCGCGCTCGGCGGCGGGTAACCCGTTCTTCGCCGAGGAGCTGGCTGCGTCGGTGGACGCCTCCGGCGAGGTCACGGTGTCGCCACGGCTGCGCGAGGTCGTCGGGCAACGGCTCGAGCGGCTCGAGCTGTTCGGCGAGCCGCTGCTCGCCGCGCTGGCCGTGATCGATGACGGCTTCACCGAGGCGGCACTGGCGGCACTCGCGCGTAGCGATCGAGTCGCGGAGGCGCTCGGCGAGGCGGTGGCGGCCGGCGTGCTGGAGCGCACCCGGGGGCGCTTTCGCTTCCGGCACGCGTTGGTGCGACAACGGCTGGCCGCCGAGCTGTCCGAGGAGGCCCTGCGGCGCGCCCACGCGGACGCCGCGGCGGTCCTCGCCGCCGAGGACGCGCCGCCGGAGCGGGTCGCGCATCACCTGCTTGGCGCGGGCCGCGCGCCGGAGGCCGTTCCGCTCCTCGCTGAGGCGGCCGCCTGGGCATTGGAGGTCGGCGCCTACCGCGACGGCGCCGCGTGGGCGGAGCTGGCGCTCGAGCACGCGCCCGATCGGGAGCGGCCGATCCTGCTCGTGCTGCGGGCGCGGCTGCTCCACGGTGCCGGCGAGCCCCGCACTCCAGCCGCCTATGCGCAGGCAATCGAGGTCGCGCCCGCGAAGCTCGTGCCCGTGCTGCGGGTGCAGCATGCTCGCGCGTGTGTGGCGGCGGGCGATATCGAGGGCGCCAAGGCAGCGCTCGAGGAGTTCGAGGCCCAGCGGCCCGAGGACCTCGGTGAATCGATGTTCGTGCGCGGCATGGTGGCGTGGCACAACGGCGATTGGGAGGCCACGCGGCGGGTGGCCGCAGAGGCGGATGCCGCCGCCGACCCGGGCGATGTCGCGTTCCTGAACGGCATGCTCGCGCACGTCGAAGGTGGCTGGGAGGCGCAGTCCCGCCGGCAGCTGACGGAGGTCTGGGACTCACCGCAGCTTGCCGGCCGTGTGTTCGACTCCTACCTGTGCGTGACCGAGTACGTACTTACGGCGGGCGACCCGTACGAGCGCCTGGCCGGTTTCGCCAAGCGCCTGCGCGCGCAGGCGCAGCGGGCAGGGGCCCGGCGCGGCGAGGCGTTTGCCGCCACCGTGCTCGGGGAGACCGAGCTGTTCACCGGCAACCTCGAGGCCGCCCGCTCCCATCTGCTCGACGCGGCGCGGTTGAGCCGCGAGCTGGGCGCCGTTGGCGGCGAGTCGCTTGCCCGCATGCGTCTCGGCGAGACACTTCTGTACCTGGGCGACCGTGCAGGTGCGCGCGCTCAGCTCGAGGAGGCACTCGAGCTCGCCCACATCTCGCCGATCGCCCCGCATCTCGTGTACCTCGTTTGTGGGGTGCTGCTGCAAGTGCCCGAGGACAGCGCCGAAGCGCTGGCTCTGATCGATCGCGTCGAGACGCTGTTCGACCCACGCTGGGTGTGTCCGTTCTGCCCGACCGGCTACCACGTGGCGGCGGCGATGGCGTGCGCCGGTGCTGGCGAGCTCGAGCGCGCGCGGGCGTTCATCGAGCGCGCCGAGTTCGGCGCCTCCCGCTGGCCGGGAGGGCCGTGGCCTGCGGCCGTGGCCGAGGCGCGCAGTGCGCTGCTGCTGGCCGAGGGCGACCGCCGAGCTGCTGCTGATGCCCTGCGCCGGGCCGCCGAGGGCTACGCGGCAAACGGGCAGCTGCTGGGCGAGCGCCGGGCGCGTCAAGCGCTGGAGCGGCTGGGCGTCGCGCGAGTGTCCCGCGCTGACGGGCTCTCCGGCTCGGCGTGACGTAGTCCAATCGCGGGCAGCCATCGGTCGATGTGCGCCGGCACCCACCAGGCGCGTTCGCCCAGCAACCGCAGCACTGCCGGCAGCAGAAGCAGCCGCACCAGCATCGTGTCCAGCAGGACGGCCACGCCGAGGATCACTCCCATCTCCTTCGGCGGCAGTGGATGCGACAGCCCGAATGTGAAGAAGACGACGATCATCACCGCACCCGCGGCGTTGATCACGCGCCCGGAGCGTGCCAGACCCTCGACGAGGGCCTCACGCGCATCGCCGGTGCGCTCGAACTCGTCTCGCACGGACGTCAGCAGGAACACGGTGTAGTCCATCGCCAGCGCGAAGCTGAGGCAGAAGAAGAAAACCGGCGCCCACGCGTCGACGAAGCCCTGGGATCTGAATCCGAGCAGGCTTTCGCCGACGCCGTCCTGGAAGATCAACTTGGCGACGCCGAATGCGGCCGCCGTGGCGATCAGGTTCAGCAGCACGGCCGCTCCGGCAGCCAGCGGCGCCCGGACGATGATCAGCAGCAGGATGAAGCCGACCGCCATCACCAGCGCGTAGACGAGCGGTGTCCGGCTCCTGAGCGCTTGCTGGAGATCGTGCGCCTCGGCAGCGGCCCCGCCGACGCGTGCCCCACTCGGGAGTTGTGCGCGTAGCCGCTCGATGAGCCCGTCGGCGTCGGCGCTCGCCGGCTGAACCCGAACCAGGGCGAGTGCCCCGGCCCGCTCCGGCGGCAGCACGGCCGCCACGCCATCGGTGCGGCGAAGCGCGACCTGCGCGCGGTCGACGGCGGTCGCGGGCATCACAACCTCCAGCTCCGACGGTGCGCCCGGTCCGAATCCCTGCTGGAGCCGCTCGTAGCCGGTGCGGGCGCCGGCGCCGGGCGTGAGCACGCCGGCGTTCGGCATCGCCGTGTGCAGGTGAACCACCGGCAGCGCAAGGGCCACAAGGAGGCCCGCAGCCACTGTGCCCAGGAGCACCGGCCGGCGCCAGATCAGGCGCCCCCAGCGGGCGAAGGGCTCGCTTCGGTGCTGCACCGCGCCGACCCACGGCAACGCGAAGCGATCGATGCGCGAGCCAAGCGCCGCCAGCACGGCAGGCAGCAGCGTGAGCGACGCGGCGAGCACGAATCCGACCGCCAGCAGGATCCCCATCACGCTCGTGCGGAACGGCTGGCTCGGAACGAGCATCACCGCGGAGAGCGATGCCAGGACCGCCAGCCCGCTCACGACGACCGCCTTGCCAGCGCTGTCCATGGTCTCGCCGACCGCGTCGAGCGGCTGGCGCCCTGCGCGAAGCGCCGCCCGGAAGCGCACGACGACGAACAGCGCATAGTCGATGCCCACGGCCAGCGCGAACATGAGCGCGAAGTTCATCGCCCAGATCGTGATCCCGGTGACGCGGCTGCCGATCCAGAGCGCGCCGGCAGCCGCGACCAGCCCGAGGATCGAGAGCAGCAGGGGGATGCCCGCCGCCGCGGCCGAGCCGAACGCGACCAGCAACACAGCCAGCGTGAGCGGCCACGAGGTGATCTCTGAGCGGAGCATCGCCGCCTTGTTCTCCTCGTTGAACTGAGACCACAACGCGGCCGATCCGGTGAGCGCAAGCTGAACGCCCCCCGGCGCTGAAGTGCCGAGGCGCTTCTGGACTCGGGCGGCTGCGCGGACCATCTCGGCCGTGCCGGCGCTGGCGCCACCTCGCACGACCGCGACATGCCCGTCGGTCGAAATCGACTCGCCTCGCCGCGGAAGCTGCACACCGGCGACAGCCGACTCGCTTCGCAACGCGCGCGCGGCCGTCGCGATCGCCTGCCGAAAGGCGGGGTCGCCCACGGTGTGCCGGGGCGAGCTCACCACGACAGCGAGTGCGTAGCTTCCCTGTCCGCCGAAATGGCGCTCAATCAGTCCGCGTGCCGCGACGGACTCCGAGCCGTCGGCCTGCCAGCCGCCGCCGGACAGGGCGTGCTCGACTCGCGGCGCCAGCGCGCCGAGGCCGATGACGAGCGCCGCCCACACGAGGAAGACCGCGCGACGGCGCTGGGCCGACCAGCGGCCGAGGCGTCCGAATATCCCCAGATTGGGGTGAGAGATGGGTGTTGTGCGTGCGTTCATAGTGGCGCACGCTTCCAGGACGGCCTTCCCAGAACCTTCCCCGGGTCTGCTCGATCGCTAACGGTGGAGGGGCGGCGACCCGCGCGACCGGGAGAAGCGGGCCGCTGCGGCGGCACGGGCGGCCTTCCCAGACACGCCCAGCTTGGCGTAGATGTTCGACAGGTGGCGCTCCACGGTCCTGACGCTCAGGTACAGGCGCGCGGCGACTTCCTCGTTGCTCAGGCCTTCGGCGACGAGCTCCAAGACCTCGATCTCGCGGCTGCTCAGCTCGGGAAGCCCGGGCGGAGTCGACACTTCACCAGGACCGAGGAAGTTTCGCAGTTCGGCTCGGAACTCCGTCCAAGCGGGCTCGTCGGCGAGCAGGATGTGGTTACGGCTGTCCAGCGCGACGAAGCGCGCTCCAGGGATCAGCGTGGCCAGCAGCCGCCCTTCCGCGAAGGGCACGAGCGCGTCGTCGCGCGCGTGGAGCACGAGCGTCGGGCATGCCACCCGCACCGCGTCTTCGGTCACCAGGTCCTGACTGCGAGCCTGGCGGATCCGAACGGCGGTGTCCGGATCGGCGGTGACGCGCTGAAGGTCGTCAAACCACTGCATCTGCTCGGGACTCGCGTCGGGGATGAACAGCGTGGTGAACAGACGGCGGAAGGCGGGCAGGCCGCGCCCCCACCCCATCCGGGTGAGCGATTCCATCAGCTGCGCCTGCTCGCGGTCGGCCTGCGGGTGATCGCGCCTGAGCCGGCCGCGCGCAAACGTCGCGAACAGGACGAGATGGCTAACCCGATCCGGATGACGCGCCGCGTAGGCGACCGCGACCGGGCCTCCCTGCGATATCCCGATCAGCGAGACGCGCTCCAGCCCAGCCGCGTCGATGACGGTCTCCAGATCCGCCACCCGCGTCTCGAACGACAAGTCCTCGACATCGCGGTCGGTGAGACCGCAGCCGCGCTCGTCGTACCTGAGCACCATGTGGCCGTCGGCCAGTGCCTCGAGCCAGTGCCGCCATACGGGACTCTCCCAGTCGAACTCGAGATGGGTGAGCCACGTGGCCGTCCTGACCAGCGGACCACCTCGCCCGTGGACCGCGTACGCGAGACGGGTCCCATCAGCGGCGCTACAGAATCGGACTTCCTGCCTCACGGCATCCCCGCGGCGAACGACCGTCGCCTTCACTGAAAGTCACGGTCGCAGTATCCCGCCCGGCCCCTGACGTGTCGAGTTGGCCCGCCGGGCGGGATCCGATACGTGTATCCCGCCACACGTGCCGCGCTCGTTTGGGTGGTAGCGCCGATGTCGCGCGAGCGGCCGGGCACGAAGGTTTGTGCCGACACCGCGACGACCGAGGAGAGCAGACCATGGACGTGAGAGTGCGAGAGCCCCGAACCCCGCCCGGGAAGGTTTCGGGAAGGGCTGCCGGTGACGCTCCCGGCATGCAGACACACCCCACACACACCATCAACGGGACTGTCGATCGCGAGGAGCTCGATCGGCACATCGCGCAGATGTACCGCGAAGTGGCGAACGAGGCGCAGCCGGATCTTCACTTCCCGACCGGCCGGCCGCTCGCGGAGGCGCTTGGCTATCCGACCGAACTTCTCGACCGACTGCCGGCCGAGGCCGTCAGCTCGTTCGCGGGCGTCGGCTACCACTTTGGCCTCGCCCGCCTGCTTGAAGGCGAGCAGGTGCTCGATCTGGGCAGCGGCTCGGGGATGGATGCCTTCGCCGCTGCGACCCAGGTGGGACCCCGCGGCAGCGTGACCGGCGTCGACATCACGCCCGAGCAACTGGCCAAGGCCGAGCGCCAGGCGTTCGGCGAACGCGTCAGCTTTCAGCGTGCGCGGATCGAAGAGCTGCCGTTCGAGGACGGCTCGTTCGACGCCGTGATCTCAAACGGCGTCGTGAACCTGTCGCCCGACAAGCGGCGCGTGTTCGAGGAGGCCGCGCGCGTGCTACGCCGCGGCGGACGGCTCGCGCTTGCCGACATCGTCACCGAGCGACCGATCGCCACGCGCACGGCCTGCCAGGCCGACCTCTGGGCGGCCTGCATCGCCGGGGCCAGCGAGAAGCAGCACTACCTGTTCGACATCGCCGCCGCCGGCCTCGAGGTGCAGGTCGTGCAGCCCAACCCGCAATACCGCTTCACGAGCGAGCGCGCGCAGCGCGCGAGCGGAAAGTACGGCGCCCACAGCATCTCGCTGTTGGCGCTGAAGAACAACACAACCAACCAGGAGGCATCGCAGTGACGACCATCACCGACACGACCCGCAATGGCGTGGACACCGAGCAGCTGTTCGCCACGCTCGACCTGATCAAGGCGCAACCGGAGCTGGCGAAGTTCCAGTTCCGCGCCAGCAACCGCTGGATCAACGGGGCGCACAACCGCACCACGATCAAGGACTTCTATGCCGCGGGCGGCGAGGACACGAGCCGCAGCGAGGAGTTCCAGATCGATGCCGGCGAGCCGGCGATCCTGCTTGGTACCGACACGGGTGCGAACCCGGCGGAGTACCTGCTGCACGCGCTCGCCGCCTGCCTGACCACATCGATCGTCTACGTAGCGGCGGCGCGCAAGGTGGAGCTGACATCCGTGCAGTCAACGCTCACCGGCGACATGGACGTGCGCGGTGCGCTCGGTGTCGACGACGAGCCCAGGAACGGATTTGAGCGCATCAGCGTGTCGTTCCGGGTCACCGGCAACGCTCCCGAGGAGAAGCTCCGCGAGGTCGTGGAGCGGGCACGGAAGCGCTCAGCGGTTTACGACATGGTCACCAACGGCGTCCCGGTCGCCGTCGAGGTGGCCTCCGAATGAGGCTCGCCTGCGGTCTCGTGGCCGGAGCCCATGTTCCGGCCACGGACCGATGACGAGCGGATAGGAGATTTCCGATGCCGATCGAACTGACAGCTCACACCGACACGGGCGCGCACCTCGTCTCGATCGCCGAGGAGCTCTCCGAGCAACTCGCGGCGCGGGCGCAGGAACATGACCGCGATCGCACGTACCCGTTCGAGGCGATCGAGGCGCTCAAGGCAGCCCGCTACTTCGCCGCGCCCGTCCCCGTCGAGCTCGGCGGCCTCGGCGTGTCCTCGGCGCACGACCTCGTCGTGGCATCGAGCCGGCTCGCCCGCGGCGACGCCTCGGTCGCGATCGGCGTGAACATGCACCTCGCGGCCGTCCAGAACATGGAGCGCCGCCTGCAGGTCGCGGTCGCGGCCGGGCAGGAGCGTCGCGCCCGCGGCTTCGCCGCCTCGCTTGAACAGATCGCCCGTGACGGCGTCGTGCTGGCCGCTGCAATAAGCGAGCGTGGCCAGGATCTGACGAGGCCGGGCACGGTCGCTACCCGCACCGATTCCGGCTGGCGGGTCGACGGGCGCAAGCTGTTCTGCACGATGTCTCCCGGGGCGACCCATCTCTATGTGTCCGTCCGCTACGACGGGGACGACGGTGTCGAGCGCTATGCCTACGCGATGGTGCAGGCCGATGCCCCCGGCGTCGTGGTGCACGACGACTGGGACGCGCTCGGCATGCGCGCCTCGGGCAGCAACTCGGTCTCCTTCGAGGGCGTCGAGCTGCCCGAGTCGGGCGTCCGGGGGGGCTTCACGGCCGGCGACCCCACGCCATACATGGAGCGCAATCTGATGGCGGGCTTGTTCCACGCCGCGGCGTCGCTCGGTATCGCCGAGACGGCCGACCAGGTCGCCCGCCGCGGTCTCGCGGCGCGGATCAACGGCGACGCGCGGCCGCGCATGCAGGTCGCCGACAACGCGATCGATCTCGCTGCTGCCCGCGCCGTGCTGTCGCGCGCGTCAGCGCTGATCGACCTGCACCGGGCCGCAAACCCGACGTCCGACGGGACCCCCGAACAGCTCGGGGCGCTGTTCGCCGAGGCCCAGGCCGCCAAGGCATTCGTCGGCGAGGCGAGCACCCGCATCGTCGACCGTGCGCTCGCCCTCTCGGGCGGGGCCGGCTATCTGAACGGCAGCCCGCTGGCCCGTGCTTACCGCGACGTCAAGGCCGGCTCGTTCATGCACCCGCTGGGCGCGAACCGTGCCTACGACTACCTTGCCCACGTCGCGCTCGGCGAACAACCCTCGCTTCACTGACGTGGCACTCGGAGCTCAAGCCCACGCCCCGGTGCTCTCGGACACGGGTGGGTTCCGTGAGGCGATGGGCACGTTCGCGACGGGGGTTGCCTTTGTCACCGCCGCGCCCGACGGCAAACCCGCCGGACTGATCGTGAACTCGCTCACATCGGTGTCCCTCGAACCACCTCTGGTCGCGTTCTGCCCGGCCCGGTCGTCGCTCACCTGGCAGCGGATGCGGCGGACGGGACGATTCGGCGTGAATGTCCTGGCGCGGCAGCACGAAGACTTCGCCCGGCGCGCCACGCCCGCCGGGGCCGACCGGTTCGCCGGGATCGATTGGGAGCCGGGGCGCGAGGGCGTGCCGCTGCTCGCCGGCGCGCTCGCCGCGCTCGAGTGCGAGATCGTCGCCGAGCACGCCGCCGGCGACCACTGGATCGTGGTCGGGCGGGTTGAGGGGTTGCGCAGGCGCACAGTTGGCCAACCACTCGTGTTCTTCGACGGGGCGTTCGGCGCACTCCGCTAGCTGACAGCAGCACACAGAGGGGTCGCCTTAGGACGCCTAAGCACCTGCCCAGCGCCGATCAGGGCAAACCTAAGGAATGGGCAGGCGAACTTACTCAGGTTGCCCGATGTGCGGTGGGGGTCCTTAGACGCATGCTGCACGCATGACGATCACCGCTCTCATCAACCCCTTCGCCCCGTTTCGCATCGCCCTGCGCGCCCGCAACCTGCGCCTGCTGCTGACCGCCTTGGCGACGTCGCAGGCCGGGGACTGGCTCTACAACCTCGCCCTGCTCGCGTTCGTCTATGACCGCACCCACTCCTCGATGTGGATCGGCCTCACGACAGCGGCACGGATCGTCCCGGAGGTCGCGCTCGGGTCGCTCGGCGGCGTTCTCGCCGACCGCGTCGACCGCCGCGCGCTGATGCTCGGATCGGACGCTCTGCGCGCGCTGGCGATGGCCGCGCTCGTGGTGATCGGAGTCGCCCACCTTCCGGTGCTGCTCGCTCCGGCCGTCGCTGCGCTGTCGACGGCCGCCGGCTCGGCGTACCCGCCGTGCGTCGTGGCCGTGCTGCCGCAGATCGCGACCGACGAACAGCTGCCTGCCGCGAATGCCGCGCGGGTCAGCATCACTTACATCTGCGTGGTCGCGGGACCGCTGTTCGGGGCCATCTTGCTGCTGCTCGGCTCCCCCGCCCTCGCTTTTGGCGTCAATGGCGGCACGTTCGCCCTCGGGGCCCTCGCCGTGGCCGCGCTGCCGCGCGAGGCGCTTCGCCTGCCAGCCGGCGCGGACACCCAGCCGTACCACGGGTTCCGGAGCGAGCTTCACACCGGGTGGCAGGCGCTCCGCGGCTACCCGGACGCGCCCCCGGTCGTCGTCGCCAACGTGATCGCCAGCGCTGTCTATGGTGCGCTGACCGTGCTGCTGGTCCTCGTCGGCCAGCGGCTGGGCCTTGGCGCCACCGGCTATGGGTACCTGCTCGCAGGGGCCGGCGCCGGCGGCGTGCTGGCGACCGGCCTGGCGCACCGTGCCGCCGCCTCTCCGCGCACTCGGCTCATGCTGGGCGGCGCGCTCCTGGCAGTCGGCGCCCCGCTCCCGTTGCTGGCGCTGGCCGGTTCACTGCCCGCCGCGATTGTTCTGGCAGCCGTGTGCGGCGCCGGTTCGGTTATCGCCGAAGTGGTAGGTGACACCTCTCTGCAGCGCTCGCTGGACCCGGCAGTGTTCGCTCGCGCCTACGGCCTGGTGATCCCGGTCTGCGTTGCGGCGATCGCCCTCGGCGCGCTGCTCGCCCCGCTGTCGGTCTCAATCCTCGGCGTCGGGGGAACGTTTGTGGCCGTCGGCGCGGCGGTGCTGGGGTACGCGGCCCTCCTGGTCGCACCCACCGATCGCCGCAAGCACGCGATGGCGAGGGTCCAAGCCGCCCTGTCCTAGTGTCGCGAGGTGAGCGGAAGCCGTTCCCGGTAGGCGACGTTCGCCTGGGCCTTGGTCAGGTAGTGATTGACGACGAGCCGATCGAGCACGTGCAGCTGTCGCTGCTTGGCGACCGCGAGGTGCTCGAGCGGGTCGTACATCGACGGCGCCTGGGGCAGGCCCGCCAACAGCGCCGCCTCGGCCCAGTCGAGCCTGTCCGGAGTCGTGTTGAAGTAGCCCCGTGCGGCCGCGGAATCGCCCCAGTAGCCGTGCCCGTAGTACACGGCGTTGAGGTACATGTTGAGGATCTGCGGCTTGCTGTAGGTCAGCGACAGCTTCACCCCGAGCGCGATCGCTTCGAGCGTGGCGCCGAGTCCATCACCGTCGCCGTAGAGCCGCTTGGCGAGCTGCTGGTCGATCGTGCTGCCACCGGGATCGTTGTCGGTCTGCAGCACGCCGAGCGCCGCCCGTCCGGCGCCATCGGCGACGTTGACGACGAAGTTGTCGTAGAAATGCTCGTCCTCCACGGCAACCACGGCGTCCCCCAGCATGCGCGGCGGGGGCGGGCGCTCATAGATGCCGTGATGGAGCGCGAGTATGTGCTTGACGCGCGCGAGCGCGTCGCCGACCCCCGGCAAGCTGATGACGTAGACGGTCGAGCCGACGGCGACGATCGCGACGACGGCGATCAGCAGCCAGATGCCTCTGATGATCCGCCGCCGGGTGTGCAAGCGAGCCGGGACGACAACGCTGGCTGCCATCGGCGCTGCCATGGGCTCAGTGTGGCGAAGCGAACGTGAGGATCAGGTGAAGCCCGTCGCGTGACTCGAGGCCAGCGCGGCTACAGCTCCGTGCGGACCAGTGCTGCCGCCTGCACCATCGCGTGAAGCTTCCCGTACGCCGTCTCACGCGACAGGTACTTCATCCCGCAGTCCGGCGCCAGGACGAGTCGCTCGGGATCCACATGCTCGAGCGCCTGGCGGATCCGCTCGGCGATGACGTCGACCGCCTCGACCTCGGGGTCGTTGAGGTCGAGAACTCCGACGGCAATCCGCTTGCTCGGCAAGGCCCGCAGGACGGACAGATCGAGCCGGGGCTGCGCGGCCTCGATCGACACCTGATCCACCGAGGATGCATCGAGCTCGGCAAGGAACGCGTACCGCTGGGCCTTCTCGCGCACGACGGCGGCATAGCCGTGGCAGATGTGCAGCTCCGTCGCGGCCTCGATTCCCTCCAGCGCGCGATCGATCGCGGCGACGGCGTAGTCCCGCGCCTGCTCAGGCCGGGCCTGAAGCCACGGCTCGTCAAGCTGAACGACATCCGCCCCGGCAGCAACCAGATCGTGCAGCTCCTCATTGACCGCCTCGGCATAGGCCAGAGCCACCGACCGGAGGTCGCCGTAGTGCTCGTCTTGCGCCTGTTGCGACATCGTGAACGGGCCGGGGACAGTGGCCTTGATCTTGCGGTCCGTCACGCCGCGCAAGAACGCGACGTCGCTCGCTTGCACCGGCCGCGGACGCCGGATCTCGCCGACCACACGGGGCACCAGAACGTCCTGCCCGCTGCGCCCCACGGTGGTTCCGGGCTGCTCGATGTCGAGGCCGTCGAGCGCCGTCGCGAAGTGATTGGAGTAGCTCTCGCGGCGGATCTCTCCATCGGTCACGACGTCGATGCCGGCCCGCTCCATCGCTCGCACCGCGAGCTCGGTCGCATCGTCCTGAGCCTGCTCGAGCAACGGCGGCGCGACCCGCCACAGCTCCGGAGCGCGCACGCGCGGCACCTGCGTCGCGAGCGCGGCGCGGTCGATCAGCCAATCCGGCTGCGGATAGCTGCCGACGACCTCGGTGGGTAAGAGATGGCCTGGTATCGCGTAACTGGTATCACGTAGCGATGGCCCAACGTCACACTGTTGAAATGCTGCTGCTGCATGACGACAGCCCCAGGGACCTCGAGGCTCGCCGGCAGCTCGCCGCAGCGCTCCCCGGCGCCGAGGTCACCGAGCCCTCCGACGTCGGGGCGTTCGACGTTGTTCTGGACGCCGACGACCAGGAGCACGCGCTGCAGCGCGTCTGGGACGCCGTCGCTGCATCCGGAACCGATGATCACATCGTCTTTCTGGAGCACCCGGAGCTGCCCGAGCACTGGCGGCCGCGCAGCCGCCGGCCCGCCGGCTGATCAGGCGGATCGTCGCGTGAAGCCCAATCGGCGGGCGAGAAACTCCGCCTGCTCCGCATACAGCCCGGCCGGAAGCGAGGTGAACCAGGCGCAGTTCTCCGGCGGGTCGCCGACCGAGGCCGCCGCTGGGATCGTCGCAAACGCCAGTCCTACCGGCGAGTCGAGTCCGTTCTCGTAGTGACTCGGATATTCGATGTAGCCGAGCAGGTCGCCGACGGAGACGTCGAATCCCAGCTCGTCGCGGGCCACACGCCTGACCGCATCGGTCAGGCGTTCGCCGAACAGGACCGTGCCTCCGGGGATGTGCCAGGCGCCGACGTTGGGCGGGATGTCACGCAACATCAGCAGCACGCCTCGCTCCGGCGTCGAGATCACGACTTCGACGGTCAGGCGAGGCACGCGGCTGAAGATGGCGTCGAATTCGGCCTTCGGAAGCCACCCCGGCGGACGAGAGGACTGTGTCACGCACAGGATTGTCACGATCCGCGCGCCTCGGACGTTCTCAGGTCATGACAGAACGACCATTGCGGCTGTACGACTATGCGGCCTCGTGCAACTGCTACAAGGTCCGCTTGCTGCTGGCGCATCTCGGGATGGAGTACCAGCGGATCGCGGTCGACATCTTCGCCGGCGAGACGCTCACCGACGAATACGCGCGGATGAATCCGATGCGCACAACGCCCGTGCTCCAGACCGCGGACGGGCATCACATCGTCGAGTCAAACGCGATCCTGCTGTACCTCGCGCGCGGGACCGAGTACCTACCCGAGGAATCGATCGAGCTCGCCGAGATCGTGCGCTGGCTGATTTACGAGCAGACCGACGTCGTCCCGATGATCGGCGGACTCCGGTTCCGGCTGCTGACGAGCCGGCTGACGCCCACCGACCCGGGCGCGGTCCGCCGCGCCGCCGGCGCACGGGAGGTGCTCGAGCTCCTCGACGACCACCTCGGCGCGCACGAGTTCTTCGTCGCGGAGCGGTACACGATCGCGGACATGGCGATCTACGGATACACACATCTCGCGCACGAGGCCGGCCTCGACCTGGCGCCCCATCGGATGTTGCGTGCCTGGTTGGCTCGCGTCGAGCGCCAGCCCGGATACATCGAGGACGTCGAGCCCTACGGCGCCAACGCCGCACCGGGCGCCGGCAGGTCCACCTACGACTGAGGCCGGCGCGGGGCAGCTGGATCAGTCGTCGAGCATGCTGAAGTCCAGGCGGCGAAGGCGCTCGGGGTCGGCCAGGATGTCGATCTCGACGATCTTCCCGTCCCGCACCGTGATCGCCCCGACCGAGAACGGCTGCCCTTTCCGCGTCGAGACGATTCCGGCGGCGCCGTTGATCAGTGCACGGCGCAGCCTCAGGTCGACTCGCGACCACATGATCGCCTGCCCGGCGACGGTCTCCGCTCCGTGAACCTCGCGGGAGAGGCCCGTGGCGCCGCCGTCGGCTCTCAACACCACCTGCGGGTCCAGCACCGCCACCAGCGCGTCGAAGTTGCCGCTTCGGGCGGCGGCGAGGAACGCGTCGACGACCTCCCACTGTGCGGCGAGATCGGCGTCCGAAGGGACGGCGGCGCCGCGGACACGACGTCGCGCCCGGCTGGCGAGCTGTCGCGCCGCCTCGGAAGACCGGTCGACGATCGGCGCGATGTCGTCGAACGGGACCCCGAACATGTCGTGCAGCACGAACGCCAGCCGCTCTGCCGGGGCGAGCGTCTCGAGCACGACCAGCAGCGCCAGGCCGACCGAGTCGGCCAACAGCGCCTCGTGCTCGGGATCTGTCCCGTCGGCCCGGTCCACGACCGGATCGGGCAGGTGCACGTCGAGCGACTGCTCGCCACGCGTCTTGCGGGAGCGAAGCATGTTCAGCGAGACGCGCGCGACGACGGTCGTCAGCCATGCGCCCAGGTTCTCGACCTCGCTGGTGTCGGCGCGACTGAGCCGCAGCCAGGCGTCCTGGACGGCGTCGTCGGCCTCGCTCAGCGAGCCGAGCATGCGATAGGCCACGGCCCGCAGACGGGGCCGCTGCTCCTCGAAGCGCTCCGCCAGCCAATCCTGCTCAACCATCTGTCACGTCCCTCCAGCCTGTCGGTGTCATAGCACCAGACCCGCCGGACCCGGCCGATGTGACAGCACCTATGCGCGCAGCGCCGCGAGCAGGCGCCCACACGACTCGTCCGCCCCGAATCGTCCGGCTAGCTCTTGCAGCGCCGCCGGGTCTACGGGGTATCCGTCCCGGCGACCAGCCGGCAGCTCGATTGGAAGATCGGCCACGGGCGGCACCACCCGCATCGCGCTCTCCAGATACTCGCGGTCGGCGTCGCGCAGCTGCCGCTCGCGCAGCACCCCGGCGATGTCGCCATGTCGCCGGATCATTCCCGCCGCGGTCACGCTGCCGACGCCCTTCAGCCCCGGAAGCCCGTCGGACGGATCGCCTCGCAGGATCGCGAAGTCGGCGTACCGCCTGCCCGGGATCCCGTAACGGCGGGTCACCACGCCCTCGTCGATCACGCTCAGCCCCGACTTCTCCGGATACAGCACGCGCACGCGAGGGTCCTCAACCAGCGCGAACAGGTCCCGATCTCCGCTGGCGATCTCGATTGTTCCCTCGGCGAGCCGCGACCACGTGGCGATCACGTCCTCGGCCTCGTACTGGTCGACGCCCACCATGTCGATCCCGATGGCCTCGAGAATTGCGCGGATCACCGGGATCTGCGGCTCGAGGGCCGCGGGCACGGGCTCGGCGACCCGGTGGGACTTGTAGGTCTCAATCAGCTCCACCCGCCATGCGGGGCGCCACGCAACGTCGTCTGCGATCGCGAGACGGCGCGGCTTGCGCTGCCCGATCAGACGCCCCAGGCGCTCGAGAAACCCCTGGATCGCGTTGACCTGCATCCCGCCGGGCCCGTCGACCGTCGGCCGCACCCCGTAGTAGGCGCGAAAGATCATGCTCGATCCGTCGACGAGAAGCCAGTCGCAGGCCACCACGGCATTCTCCCGGTCCGCCGCGGCGCCCGTTGAACGCTCGCTTCGCCCCCGGTCGCGGGCTAGAGTCGGCCCCAATCCCGCGCCACGAATAGGAGGACCCACCTTGTCCAGCCTGCTCGACCTGACGGTCCAAGGCGATGTCGCGACGATCACCGACGAATCCAAGCTGCCCCAGGTGAAGCTGATGACGCCCCTGCAGCTCTACCGCCTGTGGGAGCGCCAGAACTGGGTGTCGCACGAGCTCGATCTCGACCAGGACCGTCGCGACTGGGAGGCGATGGACGAGGAACTGCGCGACGAGATGGCCTGGGGACTGTCGGCGTTCTTCGTCGGCGAAGAGCGCGTCACCAATCAGTTCTCCGGACTGGTTCTGTCGGCTGAGGACAAGCATGAGGAGGCGTTCCTGCTCACTCAGCAGGTCGACGAGGCGCGCCACGCGCAGCACTTCAACCGCCTTTACGAGGAGGTGTTCCGCTACGACGGCAGCTTCGAGGACCGGCTCGAGCGCGCACGCCGGGACCTCACGGCCGACTATTTCAAGCTGTTCGACGGCTACCTCGTCGATGCACACCAGCAGCTGCTGTCCGACCCTTCGGACATCGGGGCCAAGGTCGAATTCGTGACGCTGTACCACATGGTCATCGAAGGCACCCTCGCGCTGACCGGTCAGTACTTCCAGACCGACAACCTGGAAAAGCGCGGCATCCTCCCCGGACACCTGAAGGCGTTCAACTTGATCTCGCAGGACGAGCACCGGCACGTCGCCTACGGGACCTGGTTCTTGCAGCAGAAGGCCCGCGATCCCGAGCTTGCCGCGCGCATGCAGGACACGCTCACCGAGACGCTCCCGTCCGCGGCCGGAGTGCTGGTCCCGCGCGGGTACCAGCTCGGCGACGAATACGAGTACCTCGGCTACACCAGCCAGTCGATGAATGAGTTCGCGTTCACCGCGTTGTCGCGGCGGCTGAAGGTGATCGGCGTGGGGCTGCCCGCGGTCGCGGGGCAGTGAATCGGGACACTAGGGAACGAATTCGCCTTCCCAAACGTATAGGGAGCGACTAGACAGCTCCCGAGGAGGAAGGCGATGAGGTTGAGAGTCGCGATCTTGGCAGTCGGCGTGTGGCTCGCATGGCCGGGCGGGGCGGTCGCTGCCGGAGGGCCGGTGTCGCCGGTGCAGGGAGAGGGCAACGGCATCTCGGTGGCCGGGAGCTCCTATCAGTACGTCGCGCTCGCGTCCGGGCGTAGCACCGTCGTCCAGCAGTTGAAACGGACAGGACCGGTCCAGTCGTCGATTCGCCTGCCCGGCCAGTACGGGATCCCTGGCGTCGGCTACAACGGCCAGACCACCGGCCTGTCGGCCGACGGGGGCACGCTGGTCCTCGCCGACCTCCCGGGTAACGGCACCCCGCGAACGACGCGGCTGATCGTGATCGGCGCGCCGGACCTGACGGTGCGGGAGCGGATCGTGCTGCACGGCTGGTTTAACGTCGACGCGATCTCGCCGACCGGGCACTTCCTGTACCTCATCCACTATCCCTCGTCGGACATCAGCAAGTACGAGGTCCGCGCGTACGACCTGGCTCACCACCGGCTGCTCGCGGCGCCGATCGTCGACCCGCACGACCGCGACGAGGCGATGACTGGCTTTGCCGTGACCCGCGCGACGAGCGCGGACGGCCGCTGGGACTACACGCTCTACATCCGCCCGAACGATGTCCCGTTCATTCACGCCCTCGACACGGTGGCGCTGCGCGCGGTGTGCATCGACCTGCCGTCGGTCAACCAGGACGACCTCGGCAACGCGACACTCCGGCTTGGGCCCGGTGGCAGCGTGCTGAGCATCGTGGCCCAGGGCGGTACCCAGGCGACAGTCGACACGGCGACGTACGCAGTCACGCCGGTCGCAAAGGACCCGTCGGTAGCGCCGATCCGGCCGGCCGCGGCGACGCACAGCGTGCAGAGCGACGGCGCCGGCGATGGCAGCGTCCCCTGGGCAGTGCTCGCGCTGCTGCTGGTCGCTGCGGCCGCGTTCGCGGTCGCAGCATACGGCGCCCGGCGACGGGCCAGGGCCCGGATCACCTGAGCGATCGGGCCAGGGCGAGCGCATCGTCCAGCGATCGCGCGCCCTCGATCCGCAGGGTCAGCGGGCCGCGCTGCCAGAGCAGCACGTTGCCGGCCAGGCGGACGTCGTCGGTGCGCGCCTGGCCGTGCGCGTCCAGGAAGAACACCTCGTGCGGCGCTCCCTCGAGGTACACCGCGGGCTCGCCGCCGACCCGCGTGCGGATTGCGCGCGTGCCGACTGCGATCAGCTTCAGAATGAACGGCCTCGACGTTCCGCGGAACTCGGTCACCAGCAGCCGGCCCGCTGTCAGGCTGACACGGCCGCCCGCGACGTCGTTGGCGACGTAGGCGGCGCTGACGCCGCTCGACGGCACAAGCGCCGTGAACGAGGCGGCGTGGCGGGCATCGGACACCGGAATCCGACGTCCCAGATGCAGCTTGGCGCCTACCGTGTTCGGCAACGCCGGCAGCTGCGGCACGCGCTCGACCACCGCACCGTTGATCCCGAACACCCGCTCGATCGCGTGCCGGACCGGCGGGATTGCAACGGCGGTGCCGGCAAGCACCACCGCGAGCGAGATTCCGAGCAAGACCGAGCGGCGCCGCACTCCAAGCGTCGGCCGTCGAATGCGGCGGGCGGGACGGCTCGGGAGCCGGCCACGCACCGCCGCCATCAGATCGGGCGCCTCCGGAATCTCCAGAGCGGACCCGAGATCGATCAACTGCTGCTCGAGCTCGTTCACTCAGACTCTCCCAATGCTTCGCGAAGCCGCGCGAGGGCGCGCGACAGTCGCGACTTGACGGTCCCCGGCCGCAAAGACAATGCAGCCGCGGTTTCTGCCTCCGACAGCCCGACGAAATAGCGAGCCGCGATCACGAGCTGATCGTCTTCGCGCAGCTCCTGCACCGCGGCAAGTAGACGAGCGCGCCGCTCGCCGGCCAGCGCGATCCCCTCGGCCCCGGGCGCGGTCTCCTCGGGCGCCTGCGCCAGCCTCAGGGCAAGCCGCTCATGGCGCCCCAGGCTGCGCCGCCGGTTGCGGGCCTCGTTTACGACGATCTGCAACAGCCATGGACGAAACGGTGCGCCGGGCCGGAAGCGCCGGAGCGCCAGCCATGCCTTAACGAGCCCGTCCTGTGCCGCGTCCTGTGCATCCGCGGCCGACCCGGTGATCAGGTAAGCGGCCCGGAACGCGACCGGGACGTGCGGGGCCACGAGCGCCGCGAACGCATCCTTGTCTCCCCTCTGCGCTGCCTCGATCAGCCCCGACTCGGTCGGTTGACGCGAAGAGACCAAGTCAGGTCCAAACGCTACATCGCGATCGGGACACAAGGGGTTACACCGCCCGCGACGGTTTGGTTCCAGGCGCAGCCCCCGCCAGGATCAGCGCGCGGCCAAGCGCTGGTGCACCAACCGTACGGCCATCGATCCCTCGCCAACCGCAGATGCCACTCGCTTCACCGAGCCGGAGTGGACGTCGCCCACGGCGAAGATCCCGGCCTGGCTGGTCTCCAGGAAGTACGGCCGCTCTCCGTTGAATCCTGAGAGCTGCTCGTCCTGGACGTCGCTTCCGGTCAGCAGGAACCCGTGCTCGTCCATCGCGACATGGCCCCGCAGCCACTCGGTGTGCGGGGACGCGCCGATGAAAACGAACAGGGCCTTGACCGGGAGCTCCTGGTGGTCACCGGTCCGCGTGTCTTTGACGACGACCGCCGCGAGCTCCTGGTCGCCCTTGAGCTCGACCACCTCGTGGTGTGTCACCACCTCCACGCGATCGTTGTTCTCGATCTCGTCGACCAGATAGCGGGACATCGATTTGCCGAGGTCGTCGCCTCGGATCATCAAAAGACAGCTGGCGGCATGCTGGGACATGAACATCGCGGCCTGCCCCGCCGAGTTCCCGCCGCCGACCACGAGCACGGGATCGCCATCACACATTTGCGCCTCGGATTGGGTCGCGGCGTAGTAGACGCCGACGCCCTCGTATTCCTCCAGCTGCGGCACGGCCAACCGGCGGTAGCGGGCGCCGGTCGCGACGATCAGCGTCCGGCCGTTGACGACCTCGCCGGTGTTGAGCTCGATCGAGAAGTGGCCGTTCTCTCGTGTCAGCGCCGTCGCCTCGGCCGGAACCATCAGCCGCGCGCCGAAGCGCTTGGCCTGCAGCGAGGCGCGAGCGGTCAACTCGCTGCCCGAGATCCCGGTCGGGAACCCGAGGTAGTTCTCGATCCGAGCCGACGTGCTGGCCTGCCCGCCGAACGCCACGGCGTCGATGGCCTGCGTGTCGAGTCCTTCGGACGCTCCGTACAACGCCGCCGACAACCCCGCCGGGCCCCCGCCCACGACCACGAGATCACACAGCGGCGGCGGCGCCCCTCGCGCTCCCAGACCGAGCATGTCCGCGACCTCGGCATTGGACGGGTCCCGCAGGACGCCTTGTCCACCGGCCACGACCGGCGTGTCCGACGGCTCGACGCCCAGGGCACGCAGACTCCGCTCGGCTTCCTCGTCGTCCTCGAGGTCGACCCAGTGGTACGGGACGCGGTTGCGGGCGAGGAACTCCCGCAGCCGGCGCGTGTCGACCGAGTAGCGCGAGCCGATCACCCGGACGCCGCCACCGACCTCGATCAGGATCGAGCGTCTCGCCATGTAGGCGCGGAGGATCAGGTTGCTGAGCTCCTCGTCCTCGGCGACGAGCCGGCGCAGGTTGGCAACCGGCACCTGGATCACTTCGCCGGCGTCTCGCACCACCCCCGACAGGTACACGCGCCCCCCGGTGAGCAGGTTCAACTCGCCGAGGAAGCGGTGCCGTCCGTGAACGGCGATCACGTGGTTCTCATCGCCCAGACCGCGCACGATCGCCACCGCGCCCGACTCGACTACGAAGAAGTCGTAGCTGTCGTCGCCGTCCTTGAATAGAACTTCCCCCGGGACGACCTTGCGCCGCTCGCCCACAACCAGCAGGCGCGCTCGCTGGGCGTCGTTCAGGCGGGGGAACGCTCCGTTTCGGTCAGGTGGCTCCTCGACGCCGATACCGATCGGCTCGGTCACCCGCGCTCCTCGATGATGAACGCCTCATCGTCGATGAAGCAATAGGACCAGTCCTCACCGGGCTCCATCGACGTGACGATCGGGTGGGTGCTCTCGCGCGCGTGCCTGGAGGCGTGTCGGTTGGGCGACGAGTCGCAGCATCCGACCTTGCCGCAGCTGCGACACACCCGCAGGTGCACCCATTGGCCGCCTATCGCCAGGCAGTCCTCGCAGCCGTCGGTGTGTTCGGGCCGCCGGACGGTGACTTGATCCAGATGTGTGCAGTTGACCATCAGGTACTCCTCGATGTCAGCGTTGGGTGGTTTGGACGCGCGGGTTGACGAGCGGAGTCAGCGCGGCCTCGAGCTGCTCGCGCATCTGCTCGTACTGCGGCGGGAGACGCAGCTGCTCGCCGAGGTGCTCGGGGTCCTCGTCGACGGCGAACCCCGGGCTCGGCGTCGCCAGCTCGAACAGCACGCCGCGCGGCTCGCGGAAGTAGATGCTCAGGAAGTACTGCCGGTCGATGATCGGCGTCGGGCCCGCGCCGATGCGGCGCAGGTCATCGCGCCACGCCGCGTGCTCGTCGTCGCGATCGCACCAGGCGATGTGGTGGACCGTGCCCGCTCCTTGAAGCCCCGCCACGGGCGGCGGGTCGTCGTAGCCGTATGTGGCACGCCGGTGCCCACCCTCGATCGTGTACTCGCCCGGCGCGGTGAGCGTGAAGCCCAGGGCCTCGGTCAACAGCCGGTTCTCCCGCTCTCGCGCGGTGCCGTACACGCGGACGCCGTCGAAGCCCAGCAAGGCGTGCTCGCTGGGGACGTCGTCCGCTAGCGCGGCCAGCGGGGGATCGTCAGTGTCGACGACCGCGAGCTCCAGCGCGAGGCCTTCGGGATCGGTGAACCGCAGCGCGCGGTCGCCTCCGCTCGAGTCGAGTCGTACGCCTTCCCCCTCGAGCCGGTCGGACCAGAACTCCAGGGAGTCGCGCGACGCGACCCGCCAGCGCAGCCGGTGGATCATCCCCGCGCCGGCCCGTCCACGCGCCGCGTCGGGAAACTCGAAGAACGTCAGGATCGATCCGGGCGCTCCGCGCTCGTCGCCGTAGTACAGGTGGTAGACGTCCGGCGCGTCGAAGTTGACGGTCTTCTTGACCATGCGCAACCCCAGCAGACGCGCGTAGAAATCGACGTTTCCCGGTGCGTCGGCCGTGATGCACGTGATGTGGTGAATGCCGTCAAGCTGCATTTGGGCTCCTGGCTCGCGATTCGCTGTGCCTTGCACATTGACGAACCTGTCAAGCGCCGATCAGGCCGGCAGGTTCTGCAGGCGCACCTGACCGCGCGCGACCAGCTTGCCGTCGTCGGGCCGGCGGATCTCGACCTGCCAGAGCTGCTGCGTGCGGCCCTGATGCACCGGAACGGCCACGACATCGAGCCGACCACTGCTGTGGGGCCGCACGAAGTCGGTCGAGTTGGACACTCCCACCGCCCGTTCGCCGCGAGACTTGATGGCCTCGAACGCTCCCGTGGTCGCGAACGTCTCGACCACGGTCGTGTACAGCCCTCCATGCACGAGTCCCCACGGCTGGTGGTGGCGCTCGTCGGCGGCGACGGAGCCGGTCACGCGGGTTGGGGTTCGCTCGTCGAACTGGATGTCGAGCAACGCCATCAGCTCGCTCGGAGTGGTGAGGTTGGGGTTGACGGAGTCGGTCATGGCTCAGACCCAGCCTTTTCGCCGGAAGTAGATCAGGAGGCCGACGACCGTGATCGCCATGCTGCCGACGCCAACCAGCCAGAACTCCCACCGCGTTCTGATCAGGTCGGTGACCAGGTAGGCGAAGTTCTGGCCGAAGAAACCGGTGATGAAGCTGAGCGGCAGGAAGATCGTGGCGATCACCGTGAGCTGCTTCATCACGTCGTTCTGACGGTTTGAGACCGTCGACAGGTATAGGTCGGTCGCGCCCGACAGCAAGTCGCGATACGAATCGATCAGGTCGCTGATCCGTATGAGGTGGTCGTAGATGTCGCGGAAGTAGTCGCGCTCGTCGAGCTGGAGCCCGGGCAGATCGGCGATCTGGTCGATCGAGCGCGCGAAGATGTCGCGCTGCGGCGTGACCACCTTGCGCATCGCCACGAGCTGGCGCTTGAGCGCGAACAGGCGCTGAAGCTGCTCGTCGGTGGGGTTCGCGAGCACTGCGTCCTCGAGCCGGTCGATCTCGTCGTCGATGTCCGACAGCAATGGGAAGAAGCTGTCGGTCAGCGCGTCGAGCACGCGGTAGATCAAGAACTGCTCGCTGTGCAGCACCTGGCCGTCGAGCTGTTCGCGCTGCTCGTCCAGCGGCGGCAAAGGATCCCGGTGGACCGTGATCACGTACTTGCCCGAGATGAACAGATGCACCTCGCGCAGCGGGTCCTGCGGGTGATCCCCGCGGGCGCCATAGAACACCAGAAACACGTAGTCGCCGTAGTTGTCGAGCTTGGGCCGCTGCCTGAACTCCTCGGTGTCCTCGATCGCCAGCGGGTGAAAGCCGAACAGCTCCTGCAGCTTGCGCAGCTCCTCGTGGCTGGGCGATGTCAGATCCAGCCAGAAGAAATGGTCGCGATCCAGGTGATCCTTGATCCAGGCCTCATCGAGGTCAGGGGTGCACGGAGCGATGAACTGAAAGTTGGGATCGCCTTCGTCCCGGGTTGATGCTTTGGCCTTTCCGACAGGCATCGTCGTCTCCTTGGTTGATGGCGACGGGACATTGTCCCGGGCGCACGAGACGCCCCCCGGGTACGCTTGCTCACATGCGCGTAGCGATTGCAGGCGGACACGGCCAGATCGCTCTGCAGCTCACACGGCTGCTCCACGCTCGCGGCGACGACCTGACCAGCCTGATCCGCAATCCGGCCCACGCCGACGACGTGCGCGACGCCGGCGGCGACCCGCGCGTGTGCAACCTCGAGAGTGCCACGGTCGACGAGGTAGCCGACGCGATCCGCGGAGCGGACGCGGCGGTGTTCGCCGCCGGGGCGGGCCCGGGCAGCGGCGCCGAGCGTAAGTTGACCGTGGACCGCGACGGCGCGATCAAGCTGCTCGCGGCCGCCGTCGCGACCGGCGCGCCGCGGTACGTAATCGTCAGCTCGATCGGCGCCGAGAACCCGCCCGACGGCGACGATGTGTTCAGCGTGTACCTGCGCGCAAAGGCCGAAGCGGACGCTGCCGTGCGCGGCTCAGACCGGGAGTGGACGATCGTCAGGCCCGGAGCCCTGACCGACGACCCCGGCACCGGCCGCGTCCGCATCTCTACCGACCCCTTCAGGGGAAAGGTCGCACGGGAGGACGTCGCGGCGGTGCTCGCGGCCGTGCTCGGCGAGCATCCTTCGATCGGCAAGATCTTCTATCTGAACGGCGGCGAGGACCCGATCGAGCAAGCGCTCGCGGCGATCGTCTAAGCGCCGGGAGTCGAGATCAGCACGCCGTCGTCGAGCGGCACCTGGACGGACACGTAGCCTGAGCCGGGGTCGAGCATCTGCGCCCGATAGCGCTCGAGCTCCGGGTCCCCCTTGCTCAGGTCTGCGACGACGAGCGCCCCGGGCGCCAAACGCGGCGCGAGCAGCTCTAGCACGCCGCGGTACAGGTCGTTGGAGCCGTCCAGGAACAGAAAGTCGACGTCCGCGTCCAGGCTTGCCAACGTGTCGAGCGCGTCGCCCACCCGCAGCTCGACGACGTCGTCGAGTCCGGCCTGGGCGATGTTGACGGCCGCGGTCCCGGCCTTGTCGGCGGACAGCTCGGTGGTGATCAGACGTCCGCCGCCCGCGTCTCGCAGCGCCGCCGCAAGATGGATCGTCGAATAGCCCAGCGACGCGCCGAACTCCACGACCGTCCGCGGCCGCCGCGCCACCGCCAGCACGTACACCAGCTTCGCCACTTCCTCGGAGATCGCCAGCGGCGCGCCGCCGTAGGCGTCGACCCGCTCGCGCCCGTAGATCTTGTGCCCGAGCTCACGCTCTCGCGCCTGCACGTGCACCTTCGCCGGCGCGTCTTCTGCGTCGGCGTGCGCGCGCAGCCGCGCCAGCACGGCGGCGACGGCTGAATCGTGCAGCGTGCAGCCCACGGCGGCATCATCTCGCAGCGTCTTGGGAACCGGCGCATCCCTGCCTACGCCTTCGTAGGATGCCCGGCCATGCGGAAAGCGATCGTCGCCGCCGCGGTGGCGCTCGCCGGCGGGGTTCCGGTGGCGTCTGCCCGCGCAGCAAACTCCTCGTTGTATTCCGGACCTGGACCAAAGCCCGGCCCGGCCATCCTGTACGAAGCGCCCGCCACGGCGCCCCAGCTCACCAACGCCGGACCCTGGAAGGCGCCGCCGATCCTGGTCTCTGGCGCGACCGCGTACCGGTCCGGCGAATTCCTCTACCAGGACTACCTGTACGACGACCACGGCGCACGCGAGGTGCCCGACCCGAACGATCCGCGGGCGTCGAGCGAGGGCGACCTGTTCTCCAAGCCCAACGGGACGTACACGTACCCGACCGGTCCCGGCTATGCCAACGACGCCGCCGACCTGGTCGAGTTCCGGACCAAGCCGCTGGCCAACGCCACCGCCTTCCGCGTCACGCTCAACACGCTCGAGAACCCGTCGCTGATCGCCTTCTCGATCGCGATCGGCGGCAAGCCGGGAACCGTCTTCCCGTTCCCCGACGGCGCGAACGTCAGCGCGCCCGCAAGCCTGTTCCTCACTGTCCACCCGTCCGGCTCCAAGCTGGTCGCTGACCTCGTCCACGCCGGCAGCAACGCTCCCGTGAGCGGCCCCGCGCCGACCGTCTCGGTGGATCTCAACCGCCGCCAGATCGAGGTGGACGTCCCCAACCTGGACTGGAACCCCGGTCAGAGCACCGTTCGCCTGGCGATGGGCGTCGGCCTGTGGGACGCGTCCAACGGCCGGTACCTGCTGCCGCAGGCGACCGCCGATTCCACCCACCCGGGCGGTGCCGGCGCGGCGACCAACCCGCCGGCGTTCTTCAACGTCGCGTTCAGGACGGCCGAGCCACTGCCGTCTGTCACCGACGGCCTCAACGCGGTCGCCAACGCCGCCTGGTGGCGCGATCGCGACCAGGGCACCGCGCTCGCCGCCGGCAACATCTCGCAGTTCTTCGCAAACGTCAGCTTCGCCAAGCTCGCAAGCGGTGCCACAGACAACTCGGCCGTGCCCACGACCGGTCCCATCGACCGGATCCTGGCCAGCCACTTCGAGCCCGCCCAGGGCGCGAACTTCTCGAGCGAGTGCGGGTTCGGCGGCGCGAGTAATCCGGCGTCGTGCGTGCCCGAGTACCAAGGCCGCCTGCAGCCGTACGCGATCTATGTGCCCAAGGCCACCCAGCCGGCCGCCGGCTACGGGCTGACGCTGCTGCTGCACTCGCTGTCTGCCAACTACAACCAGTACAGCGGCAGCCGCAACCAGTCGCAGTTCGCCAACCGCGCGATCCCCTCGATCGTGATCACGCCCGAGGCACGCGGACCCGATCAGTTCTACGAGGGTCTCGGCGCCGCCGACGTGTTCGAGGTGTGGGCCGACGTCGCCCGCAGCTACCACCTCGATCCGTCCTACACCGACATCACGGGCTATTCGATGGGCGGGATCGGCACCTTCAAGCTGGGCGCCCAGTTCCCCGACCTGTTCGCCCGCGCCCAGCCCACGGTCGGCGACGAATCCAACAACGACGTGCTCGCGTCGCTGCGCAACGTGCCCGTGCTGATGTGGAACAACTCCGCCGACGAGCTGGTCAACCCGGCGCTGTACGGGCAGACCGCGGACAAGCTCCAGAGCCTCGGGTACCGGTACGAGCTCGACGTGTACGAGCCCTGCCCCGCGGCACCCAACGCCTCGGAGTGCTCGCCGCTGTTCCCCGACCATCTCGAGCTGGCGATCAACGACCAGTTCGCGCCCGCGGCCGCGTTCCTCGGAACGTCGCACGTCGACGTTAACCCGGCTCACGTCACGTACGTGGTCGACAGCGCCCGCGACAGGCCGAGCCTGGGCATCGTCGGCAACCACGCCTACTGGGTGTCGGGGCTGACGCTGCGGAGCACCTCGCACACCGGCGGCAACGGCGACCCGGATGGCCAGTTCGATGCCGTTTCCCACGGCTTTGGCGTCGGCGATCCGGCCGCATCGGGGCTGCCGGTCCCCGGCGTCGGCACGTTGACCGGCGGCAACCTCGGCACGCTCACGTTCGCGAGCACCAAGCAGACCTGGGGCCCGACACCGGCGGCGCCGTCGAGCGACTCGATCACGATTAACGCGACCAACATCGCCACCGCGTCGATCGACGTGACCCGCGCCCGCGTCGACTGCAACGTCGCGCTGAACATCACCACCGATGGCCCCCTGACCGTCACGCTGCCCGGCTGCAACCGCACGGTGACCGCCGGATAGGCCCCCTGACGCTCCCGGTGCGAGACTGTCCGGGCATGGAACTCTGCTTGATGATCGAAGGCCAGGAGGGTGTGACCTGGCCGCAATGGGTCGCGCTCGCGCGCGCCTGCGAGCAGCACGGGATCCCGTCGCTGTTTCGCTCAGACCACTACATGAACCTCGACGGCGAGCACCCCGAGCGCGGCTCGCTCGACGCCTGGGGGACGCTGTGCGGACTCGCCGCCGAAACCTCGACCCTGAGGCTCGGGACGATGGTGTCCCCGGCCACGTTCCGCCACCCGTCGACGCTCGCCAAGATCGTTACGACCGCCGACCACATCTCCGGCGGGCGGATCGACCTCGGGCTCGGCGCGGGCTGGCACGAGCGCGAGCATGAGGCCTACGGCTTCCCGTTCGCGTCGACCAAGGAGCGGATGGACGTACTCGAGGAGCAGCTCCAAATCGTGCTGGGCAACTGGGCCGACGAGTCGTTCACGTTCGAGGCCGCCCACTACACCCTGCGAGACCTCGACGCCCAGCCCAAGCCCGTCCAGCGGCCCCACCCGCCGTTGATCATGGGCGGCAGCGCCGGCGCTCGGAGCGTCGCGCTCGCCGCACGGTTCGCGGACGAGTACAACACGCCGTTCCCGACGCTCGAGGACGTGAGCACGCGGCGAGCTGCGGTCGCAACAGCGTGCGAGCAGGCCGGGCGTGAGCCGATCCCGTTCTCGATCATGACCGGCGTGATCGTCGGACGCGACGACGCCGAGCTGCGCGAGCGCGTCGGCCGACTCGCCGCCGTGATCGGGCAGGACGCCGACGAGCTGCTGTCACAGCCACCGCCGGCGTGGATCATCGCCACGCTCGACGAGGCGACCGAGCGGCTGCTGGCGCTGCGCGACGCCGGTGTCAGCCGCGTGATGTGCCAGCAACTGCTGCACGAAGACCTCGACGCGGTCGCCCTGCTGGGCTCAGAACTCGGCCCCCGAGTGCGCTGAGCTGCAATACAGTCCTGCCCGATGAAAGCGTTCATCACCGGTGCTACCGGCTTCATCGGCGGCCATGTCGCCAGCAAGCTGCGCGGGCGCGGCGACGATGTTGTCGCGCTGGTGCGGTCGCCCGGCAAGGCGGGCGGGCTGCGCGATCTCGGCTGTGAGCTGGTCGAGGGCGACCTGTCCGATGGCGAGGCAATCGCGCGCGGCGCCGCCGGCTGCGACGCCGTCTTTCACATCGGCGCGATGTACAAGGTCGGGATCCCGAAGTCGGCGCATCCAGCGATGTACGACGCCAACGTGCTCGGGACCGACCGGGTGATCGACGCCGCGGTCGCGGCCGGGGCCTCGCGCATCGTGTACGTCTCGACCGGCAACGTCTACGGCAACACGCACGGCAAGGTCGTCGACGAGAGCTACGAGCGGCCCCAGCCGCCGGAGTTCCTCTCTTACTACGACGAGACCAAGTGGATGGCGCACAAGGTGGCCGTCGATCGGTTCGCCAAAGGAGCGCCGGTCGTGATCGCGATGCCCGGCGGCGTGTACGGGCCTGACGACCCGTCCGAGCTTGGCAACCTGATCGACCAGACGCGGACCGGCAAGCTAAAGCTGCGGATGTTCCCCGACTCGGGCTTTAACTTCGTCTACGTCGAGGACCTCGCCGACGGGATCCTCGCCGTCCACGACCGAGGCAAGCTCGGCGAGTCCTACAACCTGGCCGGGCAGCAGGGCACGCTCGGTGACCTGATGGACAAGACCGCGGCGCTGGTGGGCCGCAAGCCACCGCGGTTGGTGATGCCGCCCGCGATGATGAAGCTCGCGATCCCGATCGGCCCGCTGGTCGGCAAGGCGATGGGCTTTCCCGGGAACCTCGGCGAGCTGATCCGCACGTCTGATGGGGTCACGTTCTGGATGACCGACCAGAAGGCGCGCAGCGAGCTCGGGTTTGCCCCGCGCGATCTCGACACGGGCCTGAGGCAGACCCTGGGGATCGGCTGAGCCCGGCTGTCAGCCCTGTCGCCGGGAGAGCATCGAGCAGCGGCCGCAGATGCAGTGATGACCGTGCACCGGCGAGACCTTGATGCCCGACATCGCCGGATGGCCGTCCGTCCGCACACGCGACCCTGAGCCGGCGGGCACGGGGCTAGCTGCGCTTCGAGAGCGCCGAGCGGCACCGACAACACGAAACATTGACCAAGACATGATTTACCTCGATTGGCTACGTTAGCCGCGTCGTCGGCAGAAACGCCTAAGACTTGAAGAAGAGAGGGATGACAATGGATGAAGCCAGCACGAAGGACACGATTCAGCGCCACGCCGAGGCCGTGTAGCGCGGCGACTTCGACACCGTGATCGCGGATCTGTCCAAGGAGCTCCAGGCCCATGCCGCGCAGATCGCCCAGTCGCTTCCGCAGCCCGTGACGTCAGCGAAGGTGCTCAGTGTCGAGGTCGGCGACGACGAGACCGTGGCGCGAATCCACTACGCCGGCGAGATGAGCGAGGTCACGATCCAGTCGCACTGGCGCGACGTGGACGGCCAGCCGAAGATCGTCCACGCTGGCCCCGTCGATTAGGCGGGCTCTTAATCCGTAGAAACTCCGGTCGAGCGGCCGGTCGGTGATGTCGATTCGCGGTAGGTGGACCTGAATCAAGCGGCGAGCTTGCAGGCGCCAAGTTCCGAAGCAGACGACGCAGTTCCGCTCGAGCAGTACCGGCTGGCTTTCGAGCGCAACCCCCAGCCGATGTGGGTTTATGACCTCGACAGCCTCCGGCTGATCGCCGTCAACGACGCCGCGATCGCGCACTACGGCTATTCCCGCGCGAAGTTCCTGTCGATGACGATCAGAGACCTGCGCCCCGGCGACGAGCTGCCGGCGCTGGAGGAGAATCTCAGGTCCGGCTCGAACGGCTTCGAGAGATCCGGCGGCTGGCGTCATCGCAAGCACGACGGGACGATCATCGACGTCGAGATCGTCTCCCACGAGCTGACCTTCGCCGGGCGCCGCGCCCGGGTGGTGCTGGCCGCTGACGTCACTGCGCGCCGCAGCGCCGAGAACGCGCAGCGTGCGCAGCTGGTCGTCGCACAGCGTCTCGTCGACTCCACGACGATCGACGAGGCCGGCCCAAAGCTGCTCGACGCGCTCGGCTCGACGATGGGCTGGGACGCCGCGACGATCTGGAGGGTGGACGGGGCAGCCGATGTGCTGCGGTTCGACACCTTCTGGTCGGTGCCGACCGCCGATCCCGCCCTGACCGCCGAGCTCGAGCACAGCCTCCGCTCGGCGACGTTCGGCCGAGGCGACAGCTGGGCGGGTCTGGCCTGGGAGACAAGCGAGCCCGTCTGCGAGGAGAACGGCCCTCCCGTCGACCTCTGTCCCGGCGCCGCGGCGCTGAGGCGCGCTTCTCTGCACCGGGCGGTCGCCATCCCGATCGTCGGCAGCGATGGCGTGCTAGGTGTGCTCGAGTTCTTCAACCGCCTCCACCGCCGGATCGACGACGGATCGCTGCGCACGCTGACCATCGCCAGCGCCCAGCTCGGCCAGTTCCTGGAGCGAAAGCGCGCCGAGCAGGCCCTCGCCTACCAGGCGCTGCACGACCCGCTCACCGGTCTGCCCAACCGTGCGCTGTTCCTGGACCGCCTGCAGATCTCGCTCGCCAACTCGCGCCGGCGGCGCGGCACGGTCGCCGTGCTGTTCCTCGACATCGACAACTTCAAGGTGATCAACGACAGCCTTGGTCACCGCGCCGGCGACGAGCTCCTGAGCATGGTCGCGACACGGATCACCGCCGCCCTGCGGCCGGGTGACACGGTCGCCCGGTTCGGCGGCGACGAGTTCGTGGTGCTCGCCGAGCAGATCAGCGGCGTGCAGGACGCCATCGTGATCGCCGAGCGGATCTCATCCACGTTCAACGAGCCGTTCTCGCTCGAGCTCGGGGAGAACTTCGTCAGCGCCAGCGTCGGCATCGCGCTGTCGGGCAGCTCCCCCGAGGACGCCGAGGACCTGATCCGCGGAGCCGACTCGGCCATGTACCGCGCCAAGGACCGCGGCCGGGGGCAGTACGAGGTATTCGATGAGCTGATGCACGCGCAGATGCTCGGGCGGCTGCGGACCGAGAAGGACCTGCGCGAGGCGCTGCGGCGCGACGAGCTCACGCTGTACTACCAGCCGGTGGTGGACCTGCCCGACGGCAACGTGGTCGGCGTCGAGGCCCTGCTTCGCTGGAACCACCCCGAGCGCGGGTTGCTCGACCCGGCCGAGTTCATCACCCTCGCCGAGGAGAACGGCCTGATCCTGCCGATCGGGCGCTGGGTGCTGCTGGAGGCGTGCCGACAGGCGGCGAGCTGGCACCGAGCGCGCCCGGGGATGCCGCCGATCTCGGTGTCGGTCAACGTCTCGGCGATGCAGGCGTGCCACGGGTCGCTTGACCGGGTGGTTGAGGAGGTGCTGCGCGAGACCGGCGCAAACGCTCACATGCTGAAGCTCGAGCTGACAGAGAGCGTGCTGCTCGAGGACACCGAGGGCCTGCACGAGACGCTGCGCAACCTCGAAGCCCGGGGCGTCCGGCTGGTACTCGACGACTTCGGCACCGGCTACTCGGCGCTCGGCTACCTGCATCGATTCCCGATCCAAGGCCTGAAGATCGACCGCTCGTTCGTCGACGGCATCGAGTCGGACCGCAAACGCACGGCGATCGCCCAGGCGGTGATCGACATCGCCAGGGCGCTGGACATCGAGGTCGTGGGCGAGGGGATCGAGTGCTCCCGTCAGGCCGAGCTGCTGTTCGAGCTCGGCTGCAACTACGCGCAGGGCTTCCACTTCGCCGCCCCGGCGCCGGCCGAGCAGATCACGCCGCTCTTGTAGCGCGCCGTTCTAGACGGCGAGCGGCGGCCGCTTGTCGGCCCATGGCCGCGCCGCCTCGATCTGACCGGCCAGCGAGTACAGGGTGTCCTCGGCGCCGTGGCGGCCGACGAGCTGGACACTCAGCGGCAGGCCGTCCGACCCGAACCCGGCGGGCACGGCGATCGCGGGCTGCCCGGTCAGGTTGAACACCGCCGTGAACGGGGTAAAGCGCCCGGCTTTGTCGATCGCCAGCGGCGCACTCTTGCCGTACGCGCCCTCTGCTGCGATCGCCGTCGCCGCCAGTGCCGGGGTCAGCAGCACATCGACGTCGTCCCACAGCCCGAGGATCCGAGCGGTCGTCGCCGAGCGCTTGACCTGCAGCTTGTCGCGACGCTTGTCGGACACGAGACGGTGGCCGGCACCCGCCATCTGCCGAGTGAGCTTCTCGAGCTTCGTGCGGTCCGGAACGTCGAGCGACTCGTCGTAGATGCCGCGGAGCCACATCTGTACGAAGTCGAGCTGCACGAGCTTGTAGTCGGGACTGCGCTCCACGACGTCGTGCCCGAGCTCGCGCAGCAGGTCGGCGGTCCGCTCCCAGGCGCCGCGCTGGTCGGCCGACACCTTGGCGATCAGTCCGGGGGGAACCTTGCGCGAGATCGCGATCCGCAGGCGACTGGGCGGCGTTGCCGCCGCGTCGAGATAGCTGCCGTCGAACGGCGGCGCCGCATCCTTGTCGCCCGACGCGGGTCCGTGCATCACGTCGAGCATCAGCGCGCTGTCGGCGACGGTGCGCGCCAGGCCGCCGAGCACGGCGAGCCCGAGCCACCCCTCCGTCTTTGGCAGCAGCGACACCCGCCCGCGCGTGGGCTTCATCCCGACCAGCCCACAAACCGCGGCGGGGATGCGGATCGAACCGCCGCCGTCCGAACCCGTCGCCGCGGGTACGAGGCCCGCCGCCACCGCTGCGCCGGAGCCGCCCGACGAGCCTCCGGGAGTGCGGGTCGGGTCCCAGGGATTGCGGGTGATGCCGTTCGCGTCGGTCGCGGTCCACGGGAAGATCGTCAGCTCGGGGACGTTCGTGATCCCGATCGGGATCGCGCCCGCCGCGCGCAGCCGGCGCACCGCCTCGGAGTCGGCGGTGTTCGACGGACCGTAGCTTCGTGATCCGACGGTGGTGGCCTGGCCGGCGACGTGAAGATCGTCCTTGACGGCGATCGGAACCCCGGCCAGCAGTCCGGAGGGCTCGGTCATGGCGTCAGCTTCGGCCAACGCCTGCTCGGGGAAGGTGGTGCGAAATGCGTTCAGCCGTGGGTCGATCTGCTCGATGCGTCGTAGGAACAGCTCGACGAGCTCGCGTGGCTGTGCTTGCCGAAGGCGTACCAGTTCGGCGAGCGCCACCGGCCCCGCGAACGCGAGGTCTTGGTCGGTCGTAGTGCTCACGCGCGGTAGCTTCGCATTCTCAGGCGTCCAGCGCGAGCAACAGCTCGCGGATCGCCCCTGGGTAGCGGTACGTGATCCCGCCGTGCTTGCCGTCGAACAGCTCGAGCGTGTGGTTTACGCCCAGTTTCTCCAGCTCTTGCGCGAATGCCTGGGCCCCCAGGTCAAGGAACCATTCGTCGCTCTTGCCGGCGTCCAGGTAGATCCGGCGCATGCTCTTCAGGACGTCTTTGCTGCGCGGCGCCATCCGCACGGGGTCGAGCGCAAGCCACTGCTCCCAGACGTCGTCGAGCAGCCGCCCCGTGGCGATCTCGAACGGCAGCAGCGCCTCGCCCGGGCGGTCGGGATCGGGCGTGTACGCGCACGCATAGCCGTACACCTCAAACGGCTTGCCGAACCGCTCCCAGTCGAAGTGCTCTGTTTCCGACAGCTGCTCGAAGAAGACCTCGTAGGAGCCTTCGAATTTGTCGCGCAGCTGTCGCGCGACGAGCGGGAAGTCGCGCTGGTAGCAGCACTCGAACAGCGCGTCGCCTGCGTGCGAGGCCAGCGCGCCGAACACGTCGGGACGCAGCATCGGGACGACCATCGCGCCGTAGCCGCCCGACGACTTGCCCGCCAGCCCGCGATGGTCGCGGTCGGCGATCGTCGGGTAGCGCGCGTCGATGAACTCGGTGATTTCGTCACACAGGTAGTCCATGTACTGGCCGGTGCTCGAGGAGTTCAAGAACTGCGAGCCGCCACGCGACGTCCAGCAGTCGACGAACACGACGATCCCGTCGGGACAGTCGCCTTGCGAGAACATCGCGTCGAGGCGCTCGATCATTGTCGGCTCAAACGGCGTGCGGCTGAGCCACATGTCCGCCTGGCCGGTGAATCCCTGGATCACGTACACCGACGGCACGGGACTGTTCGCTTTGCCGGACACAAGCCCCGGCGAGCGGTACACATACAGCGGCCGCCGCGGCGAGTCCCCGAGCGGGTTGCCCGCCAGCAGCTCGGACTCGATCGTGAGGAGCTCTAGCGCCCCGTCGAGCGGGCGTTCCCACGGCGGCCCGGCAGGCACATCGAGTTCTCGTAATGACACGGCGCGCACCGTATCGCAAGGGCGGCGTAACCCCCCGGCTGGGGGTCGGACCGTTTGTATAGTGGCTCAACAGGCGAACATCTAGGTATTGACAAGGGCATGACTGATCAGGTCCAGACCCATTCCTCCAACGGCGCCGGCGCAGACATAGACGCCGTAGAGACCACCGAGTGGCTTGAGGCACTCGATTCGGTCGTCGAGCACGACGGGCCCGACAGGGCACGCCAGCTGCTGACCCTCCTGCTCGAGCGGGCCCAGCACTCGGGCACCGGGCCGATCGCGAGCCTCAACACCCCGTACGTCAACACGATCCCGTCCGAGCGCGAGGCCAAGCTTCCCGGCGATCCGGCGCTCGAGCGCCGGCTTCGCTCGATCGTGCGCTGGAACGCGATCGCGATGGTGGTCCGCGCCAACAAGGTCTCCTCCGAGCTCGGCGGCCACATCGCCACGTACCAGTCGCTGGCCACGCTGATGGAGGTCGGCTTCAACCACTTCTGGCACGCGCCCGACGCCGACCACGGCGGCGACCTCGTCTACTTCCAGGGTCACTCGTCCCCCGGCAACTACGCGCGCTCATACCTGGAGGGCCGGCTGACCGAGGACCAGCTCGACGGCTTCCGCCAGGAGGTCAGCCGCGACGGCCTGGCGTCCTACCCGCATCCCTGGCTGATGCCCGACTACTGGCAGTTCCCCACGGTGTCGCTCGGGATCGGCGCGATCACCTCGATCTACCAGGCGCGCTTCATGAAATATCTGAAGGCCCGCGGGCTGACGGACACCGACGGCCGCAAGGTGTGGGTGTTCCTCGGCGACGGCGAGATGGACGAGCCCGAGTCGATGGGCGCGATCGGACTGGCCGGCCGTGAGCGGCTCGACAACCTGATCTGGGTGGTCAACTGCAACCTGCAGCGCCTCGACGGCCCGGTCCGCGGCAACGGCAAGATCATCCAGGAGCTCGAGTCCGACTTCCGCGGCGCCGGCTGGAACGTGATCAAGGTCGTATGGGGATCGCGCTGGGACCCGCTGCTCGCGGCCGACACCGACGGCGCGCTGGTGCGCGTGATGGACGAGTGCGTCGACGGCGATTACCAGACGTTCAAGTCGCGCGACGGCGCCTACGTGCGCGAGCACTTCTTCGGACGCGACCCGCGCCTGCTCAAGCGCGTCGAGCACATGTCAGACGAGGAGATCTGGCTGCTGAACCGCGGCGGTCACGACCAGCAGAAGGTCTACGCCGCCTACCACGAGGCGGTTCGCCACACCGGCCAGCCGACGGTGATCCTCGCCAAGACGATCAAGGGCTACGGGATGGGCGTGTCGGGCGAGGGCCAGATGACCACCCACCAGGCCAAGAAGATGACCGAGGACGCGCTGCTCGCGTTCCGCGACCGGTTCGAGCTGCCGCTGACCGACGATCAGGTCCGCGCCGCCGAGTACTACAAGCCGCCGGATGATTCGCCGGAGATGCGATACCTGCGCGAGTGCCGGGAGGCGCTCGGAGGCTCGCTGCCGGCTCGTCGGCGCCGGGTCGACGAGCCGCTCGAGGTGCCGTCGCTCGACCTGTTCGCCTCCCAGCTCGAGGGGACCGGCGACCGAGAAATCTCGACGACGATGGCTTTTGTCCGCGTCCTCGCGGCGCTGCTGCGCGACAAGGAGATCGGGAGCCGCGTCGTGCCG
>DASSGR010000072.1:0-14029 GCA_035693425.1 Solirubrobacteraceae bacterium | reverse complement strand
GATTATGCCGAGGATTCACCAACCAATCCCAGCAACAACCGGCGATCCCGACGGCCGCTCGACATAACTCGGGACTCGGCATAAGCCGACGATTACGTGGCGGGCTTTGAGCATCGTGACGACGCCGAGCGGTTCCTGGCCGATCTTCGTGAACGGTTCGCGGAGTTCAACTTGGAACTGGCGGACGAGAAAACGCGCTTGATCGAGTTCGGACGGTTCGCCGCCCAACGACGAAAGGCGCGGGGACTCGGCCGCCCGGAAACTTTTGACTTCTTGGGCTTCACGCATTGCTGCGCGAAGACCCAGAACGGAAGGTTCCTGCTGAAGCGGATCACGATCTCGAAGCGGATGCGGGCAAAGCTACGCGAGGTCAAAACCGAGCTGATGCGGCGCCGGCACCTGCCAGTCCCCGAACAAGGGCAATGGCTGGCGAGCGTGGTGCGAGGGCACCGCGCGTACTACGCCGTGCCCGGCAATATCGATGCGGTCCATGCCTTCCGCACCCAGGCAACCAGGCACTGGTATCGGGCGTTGCGGCGCCGCAGCCAGCGCACACGCCTGGACTGGAAGCGAATGGACCGCCTCGCGACCCAATGGCTCCCGCCCGCCCGCATGATGCATCCCTTCCCCGACGAGCGCTTCGCCGTCAGAACCCGAGGCAGGAGCCCAGTGCGTTAGCAGCGCACGCTGGGATCTGCGCGGGGGGCAGCCCGAGCCCACGGGCGAAGGGCTGTCCCTACCGCGATCGCGACCAAGATCGTCGCGGCGGTCCTTGATGGCGACACCGGCGAGCTTGAGGTGTTCGTGCTGGGCGGCGAGAACGCGGGCGCGGCCGCGTTGTGCGCCGGGCTGCCGCGGCCGGTCAGGGTGGCGTATGAGGCCGGCCCGACGGGGTACACGCTCGCGCGGGAGCTCGCCGCGCGTGGGATTGAGTGTGTGGTCGCGGCGCCGTCGAAGATCCCGCGCGCGACCGGGGACAAGGTCAAGAATGATCGCCGTGACGCCGAGCACCTGGTCCGGCTGCTGCTCGCCGGCAAGCTGCACCCGGTCCGCGTCCCGGGCCCCGAAGAAGAGGCGCTGCGTGATCTGGTTCGTGCGCGCGAGACGCTGCGGCTGGATCTGATGCGCGCCCGGCACCGGCTGTCGAAGATGCTGATGCGTCACGGAGTCCAGTTCGACGACGGGCGCGCATGGACTGATCGCCATCGCGCGTGGCTCAAGACCGTGCAGCTGGACTGGCCGGCGGCGCAGACGACGCTGCTGGACCTGGAGGGCGTGATCGACGTGCTGGTGCATCGCCGCGATCATCTCGAGCGAGAGATCGTCGCGATCCTGCCCGGCTCGCCGTGGGAGACGCAGGTCGGCCGGTTGCGCTGCCTGCGCGGGGTCGACACGCTGACCGCGGTCGGGCTGTGCGCCGAGATCGGCGACTTCGAACGGTTCGCCCGGGCTGAGCGGTTGATGAGCTATCTCGGCTTGGTCCCGTCGGAGTCAACGACCGGGAACACCCGCCGGCTGGGGTCGATCACCAAGACCGGCTCGGCGCACGCTCGGCGGCTGCTGGTCGAAGCGGCCTGGCACTACCGCAAGCCACCCGCGACCCGCAAGACCCTGACCGACCGCCAGGCCGGCCAACCCCCAGAGGCGATCGCGATCGCGTGGACCGCGCAACGCCGACTGCATCGCACCTGGACCCGCCTCCAAGCCCGCTCCAAACGCCGCACGATCATCGCGGTCGCCGCCGCTCGCGAGCTCGTCGGGTTCTGCTGGGCGATCACCCAAATCCAATAGCCACCCGTTGACGTCAACCCGTCGGCTGGGTCGGTGGCGGCCCGGGACGCGCGGGGAACCCGCGATCTGCCTATGAGCAACCCCCTCCAGGGTCACGCTCGATCCCATAGACAGCGGCACCCCACGACGAACCATGGTCCTGCGGCCAACCGGATCCGCGCATATCAGGCTGACCCACGTCGCGCACAGCACCCGGGCCGCCACCCACCCAGCCGACCCCACACCCCTCGACTCACCAACGCGACCCGCGAGAAACTCACACGACCACACTTGACAAACGACTCTCCATATCAGGCAGGAGTTGGGCATTGTGTCGCTCCCCGGTGCTCGCGAGCTTGGTCCATGTCCATCATCTCGTCGAGCGCCGTCATGGCTACCGTTATGCATGCGGTGCAAGCGTCCGGGGACCCCGTGGGGATTCCAGCACTGATGCCGACGCTGGCGTTCCGATCCGGCGGTATCAGCGACTGCGCGACGGCACCTGGCTAAGTCATTCGTCGGCCTTTGGGGCAAATGGGATGTCGGCTCTCGCGCCGCTGTCCTCGCTTTATTAGTGCTGTCGTCGGATGCAGAGGGCGGCGAGGTCGGCGTATAGGTAGACGCCGTAGGTTTGACAGCCGATTCGGGGGGAGAAGAACTCTTCGTTGACGGCGAAGCCGTAGGGGACGATCGGTGCCGAGTCGCGCGCGAGCCTGAGGGCGAGCTTGTTGAACGCTAGATAGCGTTGCGGGCCGGTGAGCCGCCCCGCCGCCGCGGCCTCGCGCTTGTAGTTGGGGTCGTCGAATGTCGGGAGGGCGGGGGGGTCCGCGAACATCCCGTTCAGCATCGAAGCGGGGTCCGGCCAGTCGGGCAACCAGCCGTAGAATGCGAGGTCGAACGGCTCGTGGGGCCTGGGGATCCTGTTTACCAGCGCCGCGTGGTCGAAGGCCTTGACCTCGACGCGGAGGCCGATCGCGGCGAGGTCGTCTTTGACGAGCTGGGCGAGTTGGAGGCATGCGGCGTAGTTGCAGGTGTAGAGGATCGCGGTTCTTCCGTGTCCAGTTGCGAGGGCTCGGGCCTTGGCGAGGTCTGGGGTGAGCGGGTAGGCGGGTGCGTGGCTGTAGCCGGGGATTCCCGGCGGGAGGTATTGGCTGGCGGGGTGGTCGGCGGAGCCGTAACCCCCGCCCAGCCGGGCGAGTGACCTGCGGTCGACGGCGTAGTTGACCGCTTGGCGCAGTCGGCGGTCGCTGAACAGGGGACGGTGGGTATTGAGAATGAGAAAGTTGAGTCCGGGGAGCAGCTGTTCGAAGTACTGCTGGCGGTGATGTGCGGCGGCGGGGCTGCGTGGTCCGTACCGTGCGTCGAGGCGGGCGGCTAGTGCGGATACGGTGGAGGCGGGGGTGCCGCCGATGCTGGTGTAGTCGGCGCGGCCTGCCTGGATGTGGGTCACGGCTTTTTGGCTTGAGATCCCGAGGCTGAGTTCGATCCGGTCGAGCCGATGGGGACGGCGGCCGTGGTAGTTCGGGTTGCGTACGAGCACGACCGAGCGATTGGGGGTGTAGGAGGCTACGTAGTAGGGGCCGGCCGAGGGGACGGCGCCGACTCCGTCCGGGGTGACCGGAGTGTTGGTGGGTACGGCGCAGAAGAACGGCTGGGCCAGCCGTGACGGGAGGTCCGGCACGGGCGAGGAGAGACGGATCGTCAGCTTGTCTCCGTGCGCTTGGATGCCGGAGATGTGGCGTGTTTTGCCGGCCATGTATGCTGCCGCGCCGACGACGTCAGCGAACTCGTACGCGATCGGGCTCTGCATGCGCGGGTTCAGCGTGCGCTCGATCGTCGTCTTGAACGTCTGCGCCGTCACGGGCTGGTTAGACGGGGGCGAGAATCGGAAGCCCGGTCGGATGGTGAACGTGTACGCCTTTCGATCGCGTGCGACCATCGGGAGCGCGTTCGCGATCTCCGGTGTCAGCTGGTTGCCCGCCGGACCGGTTCGATCCGGATAGTTGAGGAGCTTGGCGCAGGTGGCGTATAGGAGTTGCCAGGACCCACCTGCGTAGGCGAGCGCCGGATCGATGTTGGGGACGTTTTGCAGCGTCTCCATCCGTAGCGATCCTCCCGATGGCGCGAGGTCACGGTCGGTTGATGGCGGCCCGATCGTCACCCACGCGCGTGCGCCCGCGACGGTGATCGCGTGCGGACTGCCGCCGACCGTGATCGACGCGGCCACCTTGTTTGTCGATGGGTCGATCCGGGTGACCGTGCCGTCCCGTGCGTTGGCGACCCATACCGACCCGTCGGCGACCGCGATCGCTTCTGGGGAACGGCCGACGTGGATCGTGTTCGTGACCGCGTTGCTCGCGGGATCGATCCGTACCACCGCGTCGTCGAGCGTGTCGGTGACCCACACGCCGCGGGCGCCGGTCGCGATCGCGCTAGGGCCGTTTCCCACCGGTATCGGCGTGCGGAGGCCGGTGGGGTCGATCCGCGTGACGTTGTTGGCGTCACCGTCGGTCACCCACACGGCGCCGTCGCCGACCGCGATCCCGGCCGGACTCGCGTTCGGGTCCTGCTGCTTTATGAGTCGCCCGCTCGCAGCGTCAAACCGCGCGAGCAGCCCGTATGACGGCGCGACCCAAACGGCGTTGCCCTGAGCCGCGATCCACCCGGGGCTGCCGCCAACCACGTTACCGAGCCGCCGCTCAGGCTCGGGCGTGTCGAACTGGGGGTCGATCCGGCGAACCGCGACCGAGCTTGACCTGGGAGTCGCTTCGACCACCCAGATCCCGTTGTTGCTCGCCGCGATCCCAGTCGGGGTCTCTCCTAGGTTCAGCACGTGTACGGTTCGCGGCGCCGCGGGGTCGATCCGCGACACGTTCTTGTCGCCGACGTTCGCGACCCACAGAGACCCGGAGCCAAAGGCGATCGCGCCGGGCTCGCTCCCGACGGGAACCGCAGCGACGACCCTGTTGCTGTGGATGTCGATCGCCGCGACCGAGTTGGGCTGCACCCGGACCTCCGAGCCCCCAGCGTCAGCCAGTCGGAGGCTAACGAGCGCCGCGACTACGAGCAACAGCGCCGCGCCGACCCCGACCAAGATCCCGCCGCGCGGCACTCGACGAGACCGTCGCGCGGGAGTCGGGGCACGCGGCGGTGCGTCCAGGGCGGGGTCATGCGAGAGGATCCCGCGCTCGAGATCCCGCAGCGCGGGGCCGGGTTCGATCCCGAGTTCGTCGACGAGCACACGCCGCGCGTCGCGGTACGCGCGCAGCGCGTCGGCCTGGCGGCCCGACCGGTACAACGCGAGCATCAACTGTGCCCGGAACCGCTCGCTGAGGGGATGCTCGCGCACGAGCGCCTCGAGCTGCCCCACGACCGCTTCGTGCTGACCGAGCGCGAGCTCCGCATCGATCTGATCACCGATCGCGGCCAACCGCAGCTCCTGAAGGCGCGCGACCTCGATCCGAACAAGCCCATCGCAGGCAAGCTCGGTGAGCGGCTCACCGCGCCACAATCCCAGCGCCGCCCGCAGGCGCTCGCGCGTCACATTCGGGTCAGAGCCGGCCGACGCACGCTGAGCATCCGCGAGGAGCGACTCAAACCGCCCAGCATCGACCTGGTCGGGCTCGACGTCCAACACGTAGCCACGCCCGCGGGTGACGATCACGTCGCTAGAAAGCACCTTTCGCAGAGCGGCCACATAACCCTGCACGGTCTTGGCCGCGGTCCGCGGAGGGCGCTCCCCCCACAGCTCATCGACGAGCCGATCGATCGCGACTACCTCCCCACGACGAACCACCAGGACGGCTAGGAGCGCGCGTTGTTGGGCGCCGCCCAACGGCACCGCGCGGCCCGCGACAACCGCCTCCAGCGGCCCCAATATCCGGAACTCGACTCCCAGTCCCATCCTTGGCCCCGGCGCGACTCTACCACCGCAAGCCCCCGCCATGGCGCCAGAAAACAGAGGGTTCTTACCGGCCTCTTGCCGCTTCTGACCGCGGCCCCACCACCGAACCGCACGCTGTCCCCGATCCGGTCGCAACGGGCGACCAGCAAAGCAAGGAGGAACGCGAGATGTTCCACAACCCTCGAGCCGTCGCCGCAGTTGCCGCCGCGCTCGCCGCCGGCGCCGCAACCAGCGCATCCGCTCGACCGATCCGCGACCCAGTCCCCACCACGCCCCAGCCCGCGGTCGAGATCGTGCACGTAACCGATCACCAGCCCTTCAACTGGGGAAACGCCGGAATCGGTGCCGCGGGCGGATTCGCGATCGCGATCCTCGGCGCCGGCGGAGCGCTGGCGATCGTCGAGACCCGGACGCGACGCATCGCCGGGGTGCGGGCTTCATCGACCGACGGCCAGCACCCAGCAGCAGGAGCACGCGATGAAGAGCCGATCGCTGCCGGCGTCCCCAAGTAGTGCTCACCTCGGTCGACGGACGGCTGCCAGGCCGGGGGATCAACCAGACCAGCACTCCCTTTCAACCTAAGGCGACGGCACCATCCGCCCATCGCCGCAAACACGCAGGAGACAAGCAATGCACAGACGTTCAATGATCGCGACGGCCGTCATCGTCGCGCTCGCCGCCGCCGCACCGGCCGCATCGGCACAGACCGAGCCGTTCAATGCAACCTACAACGAACATTTCATCCCTCCCAACGGGAACACGAGATGCCCGGAAGACACGTTCGGCTGCGGCAACGGCACGGCCGCCGGACTCGGCGCATTCACGATCGAAAGGGCCTTTGACGAGGACTGCGGCTGCGTCGTACAAGCGCTCACGTTCGCCGACGGAAGCATGCTTTTTCTCAACGAAGACTTCCTTTCCTTCACCGGGCCAGGCCACTCGACGTCCTCCCACGCGCCAAACACATCCGAAGGCCACCCCAGCGTCTTGATCCTTTCCTGGACAGTCGCCGGCGGCACCGGCAGCTTCGCTGAAGCGACCGGAACCGGCACCGACGAACTCACCTCAGCCGGACTCATCGGCACGGGGACTCTCGCCGGAACAATCACGATGGCGTAGCCCCACCGCGGGCACGCGAGCTGGCCGGGCTTTCCCCGGCCAGCTCGTGCGCCGAAACGGACCTCGCACCACGAGTCAAGCGAGGGCCGCAGGCCTTGTGCGCCGATAAGACGACCGCTCGCGCAGGCATCGCGCAATCGTGCCGCGGACACTCGGGCGGTACGCCGACTACCGCCCCGTGGGTTGCCGACAGATAAAGCCGCCTTTCGAGAAAGCGCCTTGGACGGAACTCGTAGACGCTGGACGGCCACAAGGCGCCCAGCTCGTGCGTACGCACCGACGGCTCGGCGAGCGCCCACGATGCCGACGCGGACACTGCTGCAATGGTCGTGGAGCAGCACGACGGGGCCAATCGGCGCCTCGATGGCTGCGCCCCCGCATTCGTGGTCGCGCGGCTACCTTCGCGTCAACGCCGACAGCCTCGCTATGCGCGGTCAGCAGGTCAGCCGGCGCCTTCCGTCGGACCGGCGCCGGACACTGCTGCGAGGCGTTGTGCTCGTGGCGAGGAGGAGGTCGGGTGTGGGTTGCACGCCGGGCACCTGCTTTGGCGAGGGCTCGGGTGTTCGCCGCCACGTCTTCCGGGAGCATGAGCCAGCTGACCGGCGCCGGTGCCGCGACGGGACCGCGGGGAGTTGCGCCGTCGTCTTGCATGCACGTCCGGCGTCACGACGGGGCCGTCAAGCGCTCGCCCCAACGCCGGCCGCTTACCGCCTCGGTGCGTACGTGGGTCGGGCGCAAGCGGTCGCTGGATGTGCGTTGGCGTCGAGTGTGGCTCCGGGCGCCGCGCGCGGGGGTCAGCCGCTGGGGCCCGGGCCATCGGATCATCGGGGGTGGGGGCGCCTGATGCAGAGTGCCGCGAGGTCCATGCCGTAGATCCCGTAGGTCTGGCAGCCGATCCGGGCGGAGAAGAAGTCGTCGTTAGACAGGTTGTCGAACGCGGCTAGAGGCGCGGCGTCGCGGGCCAGCTCGAGGTCGAGTCGTCCGTAGGTGAGGTAGCGCTCTGGACCAGAGAGCCGCGACGCCGCGGCAAGCCTCCGCCGGTAGGCCGGATCGTCGAAGGTCGGGCCGAAGGAGCTGTCCTGGAGGAGCGAGTTCAGCATCGCCGCGGGGTCTATGTAGTCGGGTAACCAGCCGTCCCAGGCGAGGTCGAACGGATGGCCTGGCTTGCCCAGCGTTGTGAAATACGTGTCGTATGGGACGGTCTTGATGTGGACTTGGAGACCGATCGCGGCTAGGTCGGTCTTGACGATCTGGGCCTGTTCCGGACACGGAGAGGAGTCGCAGGTGTAGAGCACGGCTGTTCTCTGGGCACCGTGTGCCAGCTTCCGGGCCGTAGCTACGTCGGGGGTTATGGGGTAGACGTGGGCGTCGCGGAAGCCGGGCATCCCGGGCGGCAGGTAGTGGTCGGTGGGATGGGCGGGCAGAGGGCTGAATCGGTCCCCTCGTTGAGCCAGCGCACGCCGGTCGATTGCATAGTTGACCGCCTGACGCATGCGCAAATCGCTGAACAGCGGCCGGTGCGTGTTCAGGACGAAGTAGTCGAGTTGGGCGGCGGGGTTGGCGAAGTACTGCTGTGCTCCGCGCGCGGCCGCGGCGCTGCCGGGGCCGTATCGAGCGGCGAGTCGCGAGGCGTGCGCGGCGCGGGCCGCGGAGGCCGACCACAGCGATCCGACCGTGGTGTAGTCCGCGAGGCCGGCTTCGATTTCGCTGATCGCCCGCTTAGGGGAGATCCCGACGGCAAGCTCGATCCGCGCGAAGTGGTGCGGACGGTGTCCGTGGTAGTTGGGGTTGCGCGTCAGCACGACCCCTTGGCGTGGTGTGTACGACGTGACGTAGTAGGGGCCGGCGGATGGGATCATGTTCTGGCCCTTGCGGTTGATGGGGGTGTCCGATGGGACCGCACAAGAGGCGGCGGACTGTGAGATGCGGGCGAGAAAATCAGGGGATTGGGCGAGGAGACGGATCGTCAAGGTGTCGCCGTGGGCGATCACCCCGTCGATGTGGCTGGCCTTCCCGGACATGTACGCGGCCGCGCCGACGATGTCGGCCAGAAAATGCGCGTAATAGCTGTGCGTCCCCGGGTTCAGCGTGCGCTCGATCGTGTCCTTGAACGTCTGCGCGGTGACCGGCTCGTTGGAGGGTGGCGAGAAGCGAAAGCCGGGACGGATCTTGAACGTGTAGGTTGTGCCGTCGGGTGAGCGGGCGGGCAGCGACTGAGCGACCTCGGGAGTCAGCTGCGAGCCTGCGAGGCCCGCCTTGTCGGGGTAGTTCAGGAGCTGAGCGCAGGTCGCGTACAGAAGCTGGGGATCGCCGCCGAGCGCCGGATCCATGGTGGGCACCTCGGACGAGGAAACGATCCGCAGCGTCCCGCCGTCGGGCGCGCCGCGGCTTGGCGCGATCGACTGCTCATCGACGGTTACCCAGGCCTTCCCGTCGGCGATCGTGATCGCCTGCGGGCTGCCCCCGACGGCGATCGTGACCGGCTTGTCGGTGGTCGGGTTAACGCGGGTGACGGTGCCGTCGCCGCTGTTGGCGACCCACACCGACCCCGCGCCGACGGCCACGCCGGCTGGTGACCGACCCACGCGGATGGTGTCCGTCACCGCCCTAGTGTCCGGGTCGATCCGCACGAGAGCTTCGTCGAGCGAGTCGACCACCCACACGCCGCCCGCGCCAACTGCGATACCGGTGGGTGCGTCGCCGACCCCGATCGGCGTGGGCAGCCCGCTCGAGTCGACACGGACCACGTTGTTGGCATCGGTGTCGGTCAGCCACGTCGCCCCCTCGCCGATCGCGATCCCGGCCGGACTGGCATTCGGATCAAGCTGCCCGGCGGGCTTGCCTGTTGTCCCATCGAGGCGCGTCAGCGGACCCGTCGATGGGGCGACCCACACCGAGCTGCCGTGCGTGGCGATCGCCCCCGGCCCGCCCGGGACGACGTTACCGATCCGCGTCACGGCGCCAAACGTGTCGAACACGGGATCCACCCGACCAACCAGGACGCTGCTCGTCCCCGGGCTCTCGACGACCCACAAACCACCAGGACCTGCGGCGATCCCAGTAGGGGGGCCGGGAACCCGGACCAGGCCCAGCGTGCGCGGCCCCCCAGGAGCAATACGCGAGATCGTCTGGTCGTCGAGGTTGGCCACCCATAGCGACCCCGAACCGAACGCGATCGCGCCGGGGCGATCACCAACCGGGACCGCACCGACCACGCGGTCGCTGCGAGTGTCGATCGCCGCCACCTCGTTGGGCGCCACCCTGACGGTGGTCGCGCCTGAGCTTGCCAGCTTCACCGCAATCGCGCCGATCGCCGCCAGCAGCACTGCTCCCGCCGCCGCGATCATCGCCGCGCCGCGCCGCCGGTTCCGCGCGGCCTCGAGCAATGGTCGCGGGGTGCGCCGGTCGGGGGGATCCAGCCCGGGATCGTGGGCCAGGATCGCTCGCTCGAGCTCCTGAAGCGCGCGCCCCGGCTCGAGCCCGAGCCCGTCGAGCAGTTCATGGCGAGCGTCCCGATAGGCCTCCAGCGCGTCGGCCTGGCGCCCGGATCGGTACAACGCGAGCATCAGCTGGACTCGAGGCCGCTCCCGCAACGGGTACTCGCGCACGAGCGCCTCAAGCTCGCCCACCAGCCGTACCTGCTCCCCCGACGCCAGATCCGCGTCGATCCGCTCCTCCAGCGCAGCCAAACGAGATTCCTCCAGCCGCGCGATCTCCGCCTGCGCAAAGGGCTCATAGGCGAAATCCGCCAGCGCCGGACCCCGCCACACCCCCAATGCCTCCCGCAGGACAGCAACCGCGGTCAGCGCGTCACCTTGTTCGAGCGCCTCCCGGCCCTGCGCCACGAGCGTCTCGAACCGGTCGACGTCGAGCTGGCCAGGCTCGACCCGAAGCACGTAGCCGCGCCCCTCGGTGACGAGTAGCCCATCGCCGAGCGCCTTACGCAGGCTCGATACGTATCCCTGCACGATCTTGTTCGCGCTCGCGGGCGGGCGCTCACCCCAGATCTCGTCGATCAGCCGATCCGAGGAAACCGGCTCGCCGCGATGCAGGAGCAGGATCGCCAGCAGCGCCCGCTGCTTGGGCCCGCCCAGCGCCAGCGGGCCGTCTTGATCGACAACCTCAAGCGACCCCAAGACGCGAAACTCGATCACCCTCGTCCCCGCAGCCAACGCTACCACCGCCGCGCTCGGCCCTCAAACCGCGTCTCGCACCCGCATCTACCGATTCTCGACCGGTATCGACCGCTTCTCGACCAGCCGCGCGCATCGTCCTGGCCGCACCGATCGCACCGGCGATCGACCAACCAGAGAAGGCAGGTCGACATGACCAGCACCCACCGCATCACCACCACCGCCGCGATCATCCTGTCGCTTGCAGCCGCCGGCGCCCCGACGGCCACGGCGCGGCCGGACTTCGTGCCCGCGGCCAAGCAGCCGCCCGCCGCCGCGTACAGCCGCCCGGACAAGTCGCTGATCCCGCTCGCCACGCCGTACGGAGACAGCACCAGCAGGCCGGCAAGCGCTCCGCAGGCGGTCGTTCAAGTTCAGACGCCACCCAGCGGCTTTGACTGGGGCGACGCCGGCATCGGCGCCGCCGGCGGCATCGCTATTGCGATGCTAGGCCTCGGCGGAGCTCTGGTGGTCTCTAACCACCGGCCGCGGCGAACTCGCCAGACCACAGCCCTACCGAGCTGACGGTCGCTATAGCTGCACTGTTCCCAGTCCTCATAGGCGCAAGCCGAAGAGGCCGCCTGACCCCGCCTGAGCACTACCGCGCCGTCGCCAACCCCGGACAGACCCGCAACCCGGAGATCCCACGCCCGTGGCCCGCCGCACCCGTGCTCGTCTTTCCCCGGGCACGACGCGCCAACCAAGCTCGCGTCCCGCTCTTGAGGGACTCGCCTTGACAACAACCTCACCAACGGAGAGAAAACAATGAAATCGAAATCGAAATACGTTTGGGCTCTGCTTCTCGCTCTCACGGGTCTCGCCGCCTACGGCGCAGTCGCCGTGGCGACGCCACCATCAGGCATCAGCAACCCACCGTGGTCGCCGGTCATCGGACGCTTCGCAAGCGGGATCGACGCCACTGCCAAGACCGACATCAACCCAGGCAACGCGACCCAGTTCTGGCAGATACGGATCCAAGCCAAGGGCGCCACCGACGTCCACGTCCTCGAGAACGTGATCCATCCCGGTGGCACATTCGGCTGGCACAGCCACCCCGGGCCGAGCCTTGTGATCGTCCAGTCCGGCACCCTCAGCGTCTACCACGCCCCCGACTGCGCCCCCCAGGACTTCGGGCCGGCGTCGCCACTGGGATCGACATTCACCGACCAGGGCCACGATCTGCACCTGGTTCGCAACAACGGCACTGTCGACGCGGACGTATACGTCGTCTCCTTCGTGCCCGCAGGGTTCCAGCGACGGATCGACGAACCGAACCCAAACCCCAGCATCTGCCCCAACTAAGCTGCAGCGAGAGCCCGCGCACAGCGCGCGCGAGGACGGGCGATGAAGGCCGAAAGGCTGCCCACTAACTCATAAAGACCCTCAGCGGTGGTCCCTCCGCCCGTCCACTGACCGTCGGCAGCGCCCGGACGACGGAAAGAAGTCCATCCGGGACGGAAGGGACCGCCGCGACGAACGACAGCCGTAAGATGCCGAAGGCGGCCGAGCATCGGCTCCCCGCAGCTCCAGCAGATGCTCGGGTTACCCCGCCGGCCAACAAGCACGCCGGCGCCGGCGGTTAGCGTCCCGGTATGCGCGGATACGAGGGAAGCCGTGTCGGCACTGCGTGCGATGCTGACAGCACGCGCGCCCACGGCGACGAGCTGCGCTGCTACGGCTCGACGGGTAGCTCGCGTCCGAGCACCTTTCCCTTGTAGGCGAACGGCTCCTCGCGCAGCGCGCGCACGAACTCGGGGATCGTTTCGCGCGCGAGGCTGCCGCCGTGCATACCGTGGATCCAGTCTGGGTCCAGCCGCACGATCCGCTCGACGATGTCGCGCACCGGCTGCTCGTGGGCGAAGATGCCCATCTCCCGGTAGAAGCCGCACATCTCGCTGCCGAGCTTCTCCGTGACGACCGGTGGCTGGTCGCCCGGCTGGATGAAAAGGTCCGAAGGAAAGAGGCTGTTGGTCTTCTCCTCGATGAGCATCATCGAGTCCCAGTGATGGACGTGCGGCGTCTCCAGGAAGCGCAATCTGTGCTCGCCGAGATCAATCACCTCGCCGTCCTGATGGCCCTCGACGCGCCCGCGGTAGTTCCAGCCGCTCAGGTTGAGCTGGACGCTCGCGGCGCTGCAGGCAAGCGCCGAGTTGGGCGCAGCCTCGAGGAAGCGGTCCATGCCGCCGCACTCGTCGGACTCGAAGTGCAGCAGGATCACGTATTCGAGCCGGCTCGGGTCGAGCACCTCGGATATCGCGCCGCGGATGGAGTCGAATAAGCCGTACATCCCGGTGTGGATGAGCGCCGGGCGCCCGTCGTCGATCAGGAACTGGTTGAACTGGAAGTCCAAGCCGTCTAGGCCGACGGTCGTCGAGATCCGATAGATCCCGCCGACGATTCCGTCGATCCGCGCCGGCCGCATCGGCTGTTCAGCCATCGCTGCTCCTCTCCTCGGTAGTCGGAACGGAAGCTCAAGTAGCGCCAGCGCCAGCGCGATCGCGGCCGCGGCGCATCACGCTCATGGCGCCGGTGACGTTCGGAGCAATGATGGCGATTCTCGCGGCGCTGGGCGGATGGCTCGGGCGGCCGGAACCGATGATCGACCACGCCTCAGGCGGAGTTACGAGCCAAGCGCTCGGCGCCGAGGCGTAGTCGGCCGCACCAAGATCTGGCCGCAGGGCGCGGCCAGATCGCGGACGCCGTCAAGATCTCCGGCAGCCCGCCACGGCTCGCGCGCGGCCCTGCATTCATCCCGACACAAGCATCCCGGCCGCCGCCGCGGCCAACCATGCTTCGCGCGGAAAGCGCGCATCTCGCGCCATTGCGTTCGCGATCCGGGCGCTGCCGGACCGCACGCGCAATCACAGAGATACTGGCGCTTGTGCGGCTGCCTTTGTCCGAACTCAGCAGTCCGGGTGGTGCGGGCGAGGCTGCTGCTCTTGTGCTTGCTGCCGTCGGTATCTCGGCTAGCGCCGGAGCCCATCAGCCGATCAGGCCGCCGGCGACCGCGAGAGTGCTGCATCGCCGGGGCGGACCGCCGGGGCGGACCGGCAGTCGCGGCCGT
>DASSGR010000071.1:0-13279 GCA_035693425.1 Solirubrobacteraceae bacterium | reverse complement strand
GTGATGCGGCCGCTCAGTCTTTCTGGGCCGTCCCCGCCTGGGCGGGTCGGCAGCAGTCTCGCCGGGAGCTGGCCGCGGTTCATCGGTTGATCTCGGGCTTGCCGCGCGACAGGGGATCAGGCGACGACGGGCGCGAGCGCGTGGTCGCCGAGGTCTTTGAGGATGTGGTAGCTGCGTTTGAGGAGCTTGCGCGCGAGCGCGAGGCAGGCGCGGTTCCCGCCGATCCGGGCGGCGAGCTGCTGGTAGTAGGCGCGGTCGGGGCTGGCCGGGAAGCGGGCGCGTTGGGCTGCCTCATATAGCGCCCAGCGCAGCGCCGGCGGTCCTTGGCGCGAGAGGTGCCCCGGGGCGCGGTGATCGTCGGATTGGTAGACGGTGATGTCCAGGCCGCCGTAGCGGACGACGTCGCGGGAGTTCTGAAACCGGCGGACGTCGCCGAGCTCGGCCAGGATCGTGACCGCGGTCAACGCGCCGACTCCGTAGATCTGCTCGATCAGCGCGCGGCAGCCTGGCTGCTTGCGGGCGATCGCGTGCAGCTCAGAATCGAACGGGACGAGCCGGATGTCGAGCGCGTCGACGATCCCAAGCGCGATGTCGAGCTGCTCACGCGCGGCGGCCGGGAGTCGCAAGCCAGCGATCCACTGGCGACTGTCGAGTGAGAGCAGGTTGCGGCGTTGCGGGAACCCGTGGTGATAGAGCACCGAGTGCATCCGCTGCTGCCACTCCGTGCGCTGATGCGAGAGCAGATGGCGCGTCCGGACCCGGGCGCGGAGGTCCAAAATGTGCGCCGGCGGGATCCACGACTCGGGCAGCCGACCGATCAACAAAAGCTCCCGCAGGTGCCGCGCGTCGGCCCAGTCGGTCTTCGCTCGCTTCTTCTTGCCCTTCAACGCAGCCGCCTCGGCCGGCTCAGCCAAGTGCACCTCGGCGCCGATCCGCTCGAGCTCCTCGACCACCAACCGCCAGCCCGTCGTCGCCTCAAGCGCCACCTCCAGGCCCTCACCCCGGAAGCGGGCCAGGAACTTCCGGACCCCGGCACGGTCCGCCGGCACGACCCTAACGCGCGAGACCTCTGCGGTGATCGTGTCGATCCACTCCGCCGAGATCTGCGCCCGGTGCTGATCAAGTCCCATCACGATCGACACCACACCACCTCCCGATCGAGAACCACGGCACGACCGAACACGCCACCGCCGGCCGCCCGCAGGGCAGCCGATCGCCTACCGTGAAACACGGCCGGTACCTCCTATTCGAATGGCCGGCCGCGCGGCGCTATCCGCGCGCGCCTACAACGCCGTTCGACGCGGAGGACCGGCCACCTTCACCCCCCTGGGTCACACGCCAACGGGACATCACATCTTTCCACCGCGGTCGTTGTCGTTGCCCGTAGCGCGTCAGCCGACGTCCCGCTACGGTGACCGTCGACGGCGTGACCGGGCCCCTATGTACGTCGCATGGCAGGTCGACGGCCGGCAGCGGTCGCTCGCCTGACCGCCCGGTTCAGGCCGCTTCAACGGCCGATTTGATCCGCTCAGCAAACGCGGGCGCATCCTTGACGGCGGCCCTTGTCGCGAAACCGACGATCAGCTTGCCGAACCCGTGCCCCGCCAGCGTGTTGTGAATCGTGACCTTGGTCTGGGTGTCGGTCACCTTCTCGAGGTCGTAGCCGCCGTCGGGGACCGTGATCATGTTGTTCGACCGCTCAGCCCAGCGGATCTTCGTCGGCGCCTCGAACGTCGTCAGCTCGAACTTCCGGCGGGTCGTCATGCCGGCGTCCTTGACCTTGCTCTCGAAGACGGTTCCAACGGCGATCGGGCCGTCCGTCGTCTTACGGATCTCCTGGACCCGCGGGCTGAACTTCGGGTCGTTCGTCCCGTCGGCCAGGAACGCGAACACCTCGTCGATAGGGCGCTCGATCACAGCCGAGCCGCTGAACTCGTGCGCCATGTGCTGGGGACTCCTTGGTCGACGACGTTTGTCAGACCTTACAACCGATCCCGTACTGGGCCGTCGCGCCGGCGTCGCGCCGCGCCCAGACGCCGTGCGACGATCCATCGGCTGTCCGCCGCGGCCAGACGTCTTCAAACACCCTTCGAGCAGGTTCCGTTCGCCTACGACTCCTGACTGGGCGACGACGAGGTGGCTACGCCGTCGGCGACCAGCGCGACGTAGACCTTCCTTTTGCACTGACCTATCGCGTGATCTGCGCGTTGCCCACCCAGGCAGGTGATCGCCGAGGCCCGCGACCTGTTGGGCGGCAACGGCGTCCTGCTCGAGAACCACGTCATCCGCCACGTGGGCGACATCGAGGTGATCCACATCTAGAGGCACCGAGACCATGCAGATATTGATCGTCGGATGCGACATCACCGGCGTCGGCGCCTGTGTCTGAACCCAGGCACTCGGTGACATGCCGTTGTCAGTGGTGCAGCGCGCCGGCGAGGTGAGTTATCGTCGAGATCGCGTATGCCAGCCCGAGAAGGTGCCGAAACCAGTTGACGCCGTCGGTCAGCTCTTCATAGGCCCAGATCGCGAGTGCCAGATATGAGACCGCTGCCGCATCGGCATGAACTGAGCCATGAGCCATTCCAGCGACCTCGCCCGCAACAAAGGCGACAATCAACGGAGCGTTGGGGAACTGCACGATCGGAAAGCTCCTCGGCCAGCCGAGCGTGGTCAGGCGCTTGAACCTGGCGCGTACAGCCAGCCCCTCGAGCGCTGGCTTCGGTTCACGCGTCACTGGATCGGAATGCTTGGGCTTGTGCATCTGCGGCTACGTTGATCTTGATCTTCCAATTGTGGACGCCGGCGTGTCAGATTCCTTCCGCTCGCGCGCTTGCCTGGGTGGCCAACGACCCGCCGATCGCGTGCGATGAGAAAAGTTGAGATCGGACGACCTGCGTGGTGGGCGGCCAGTGCGGTTCCGTATCGGTACTTCTGGCTTCTGCCATCCGCAGGAGTCGTGATCGGCCTTGCTGTCGCCAGCGCTTTCGGAGTTCCTGTGTGGCTGGGCTTCATCTGCGCCGAGGCCCCCGCTCTGGCGGTGGAGGCGTGGTGGCGTCGCGCACACTCGCCGTCGACCGACTCTTCGTAGTCGGAGCTTGGCCCAACTTACATTCCTTGTACGCTCAGCGGGCGGGGCGTTTGATGCAGAGCGCGGCGAGGTCGATGCCGTAAAACCCGTAGGTCTGGCAGCCCATCCGGGCGGAGAACAGCTCGTGGCTGGATACGTTCTCGTACACGGCGAGGGGGGCGGCGTTGCGGACGAGATCCCGGTCGAGCCGGGCGTAGCCGAGGTAGCGTTCGGGGCCGCTGAGTCGTGCCGCGGCGCGTAGCTTTGCGCGGTAGCTCGGGTCATCGAGCGGCGGGAGGTTTGAGCTGTTCTCAAGCAGCGGGTCGAGAACCCCTTGGGGATCGGGGTAGTCGGCAGCCCAGCCGCCGTAGGCGATGTCGAACGGCTCGCCCGGCGTCGCGAGCCTGGCGAACAGGTCCTCGCCGAAGGCCTTGACCACGACCCGAACGCCGATCGCGGCGAGATCGTTTTTGATGATCTGTGCCTGCTGGATGCACGCCGGGCGATCGTAGGTGTAGAGCACGGCGGTTGCGCCGGCGTGTCCCTTGGCGAGCCGTCTTGCTTTGGTCAGGTCCGGGACGAGCGGGTAGATGTGCCCGTCGACGTGGCCGGGGATCCCTGGCGGCAGGTAGTGATCGGTGGGGTCGCCGGGTAGTCGGAAGAAGGGGTTGCCGATCCGGGCCAGCGCGGCGCGGTCGATCGCGTAGTTGAAGGCTTGGCGGATTCGCGCGTCGGCGAACAGCGGCCGGTGGGTGTTCAGCGCGAAGAAGTCGAACGCGGGTTGGGGATTGACGAAGTACTGCTGGTGGCCGCTTTTCGCGGCCGGGCTGAGTGGGCCGTAGCGAGCGTCCAGCGTGGCGGCGTTGGTACTGTCGACCTCGCCGTTGATCGCGTAGTCGGCGGTGCCGGCCTCGACTTGGGCGACGGCGCGCGGTCCGGGGATCCCGACCGCGAGCTCGACCCGCGCGAGCCGGTGGGGGCGGCTGCCGTGGTAGTTGGGGTTGCGCGTCAATACCACGCCTTGATTGGGCGTGTAGGACGCGACGCGGTAGGGGCCGGCGGACGGAATCACCCCATCGACCTGCGGGTCGGGCGGGGTGTTGGATGGCACCGCGCAGAAGAAGGGTTGTGCGAGCCGCGTCGGCAGGTTCGGCGCGGGGTCGGTCAGCCGGATCGTCAACGTGTTTGCTCGCGCGGTGACTCCCGCGATGTGAGCGGCTTTGCGGGCCATGTAGGCGCCGGCGCCGACGATGTCGGCGGCCCCGCTGGCGGCGGGGCTCTTCATTGCCGGGTTGAGGGTGCGCTCGATCGTGTGCTTGAACGTCTGGGCGGTGACCCGCTCGGTCGACGGCGGCGAGAACCGAAAGCCGCTGCGGATCGTGAACGTGTAGGTCTTGCCGTCGGCCGAGCGCGCCGGCAGCGACTGCGCGACCTCGGGCACCAGCTCGGACCCCGCCAGCCCGGCCTTGTCGGGATAGTTGAGGAGCTTCGCGCAGGTCGCGTACAGCATCTGCGACAACAGCGGGTCATATGCCACGGCCGGGTCCAAGGAGCTAAGGTCGACAGGGTCGTAGTAGGCGGCGAGTCGCGCGGTGCCGCCCTCGCCGGCGCGACCGCCGGCCCCGAGCGTCTGCGCGTCGACGGTCACCCACGCGCGGCCGCCGGCGATGGTGATCGCTTGTGGGCTGCCGCCGACCGCGATTGTCTTCGGCTGGTTGGTCGTGGGATCGATCCGCGTGACGGTTCCGTCGCCGCTGTTGGCGACCCATACCGAGCCCGCGCCGACCGACACACCGGTCGGGGAGCGCCCGACCGCGATCGTGTCTGTCACCGCCCTGGTGCCCGGATCGATCCGCACGACCTTGTCGGCGCCCCTGACGGCGACCCAGACGCCACCGCCGCCGACCGCGATCCCGCTCGGCCCAGGACCGACGGCAAGCGGGGTCACGAGGCCTGTGGCGTTGTCGACCCGAATCACGTTGCCGGCGAGGCTATCGGTCATCCACGCTGCACCGGCGCCAACATCGATCCCCCCGGGGGCGGCGTTGGGGTCAACGTGCCCGACGATGCGTCCCGTCTGCGCGGCCAGCCGCGTCAATTCCCCCGAGTGCGGCGCGACCCAGACCTGGTCATTTCGCGCCGCGACCGCTCCGGGGCTTCCGGGGACGACGGTGCCGATCGTGACCTTCCGGCCGATCCGGTCAAACTGCGGATCGATGCGGCGGGCCGACACGGAGGTCACGGTCGCACTGGAGACCACGACCCATACCCCTCCGGCGGCGGCGGCGATCCCGGTCGGAGGGCCCGGGACCGGGATGGTCCGGAGGGTTCGCAGCGTCGTTGGGTCCACGCGCGAGATCGTCTGATCCTCGAGGTTTGCGACCCACAGCGACCCGGACCCGAACGCGATCGCGCCCGGTCGCGTGCCGACCGCGACCTGTCCCACGACGCGGTTGGTATCGGTGTCGATCGCGGCCAGCGAGTTGGGGGCCACCCGAACCGTGCTCGTGCCAGAGCCCGCCAGTCTCACCGCCGCCGCGATCAGCACAGCGAGCAGCAAAGCTCCCCCAGCAGCGATCACGAGCCCGGCACGCCGCCCGCGACGAGCGATCGCGGGCAGCGTTCGAGCGGTATCCCGGCCCGGCGAGTCGAGCGCGGGATCCTGGGCCAAAATCGCTCGCTCGAGCGCTTGAAGCTCGCGACCGGGCTCGAGCCCGAGCTCGTCGACCAGCCGACGCCGGGCGACGCGGTAGCTCTCAAGCGCGTCGGCCTGGCGGCCTGATCGGTACAGCGCGACCATCAGCTCACCGACCAGGCGCTCGCGCGACGGGTGCTCGCGCACCAGCGCCTCGAGCTCTCCGACCAGCCGAGCGTGCTCGCCGAGCGCGAGCCGCGCGTCGATTCGATCCTCCAACGCAGCCAACCGCGCCTGCCCAAGCCGGGCGATCTCGCCCTGCGCGAAGCGCTCGTAGGCGAAATCAGCCAGCGGCTCCCCACGCCACAGCGCAAGCGCCTCGCCCAGGCGCCGGTCGGCGGCCGCCGCGTCCCCGGCGGCGATCGCGCCTTCGCCGCCGGCCACCAGCGCCTCAAAACGCCCCACATCCACCTGCTCGCTTTGGACCGTGAGCAGGTAACCGTGTCCCCGCGTCACGATCACGTCGTCGCCGAGCGCCTTGCGCAGCTGCGAGATGTAGCCCTGGACGATCTTGATCGCGCTCGAGGGCGCCCGCTCACCCCACAGCTCGTCGATCAGCCGATCGGTCGACAGCACCTCGCCGCGGTGAATCAGCAGGACAGCCAGCAACGCACGCTGCTGTGCGCCGCCCAATCCGATCAAGCGACCGTCCTGCGCGACCTCAAGCGGCCCAAGTATCCGAAAGTCCACGCCGCACCCAACTGTTGGTGCCACCGCGACTCTACTACCAATCGCCCGCCGTTCCGGGCTTTTTACCGTCCTTTGACCGCGACTGGCCGGCCTTCTACCACCAACCGACACGGTTCTGAGGGATCCGACCGCACCGTGCGATCGGCGAACCCAAAGGGAGTGAAGATGTTCCGCCACCACCGTCACATCAGCACCGCCGTCGCCCTCGTCGTCGCGCTCGTGGCCGCCCCGTCCGCCGCATCGGCCCGGCCGTTTCAGCCGATTGCGACGCCGCCCAGCAGTCAGACGCAGACCCCATCCGCAGACAGTCCGCACTCACGCGAAGCTGCGAATCCCAGCGTCCGCGCGATCCAGGCCCAAGCGGCTCGAGTCGCCCACCAACTCGCCAAGCGCGACGCCCTAGCCGGCCGCGCAACTCTGAGCCCCCCGCCGGTCTCGATCGTCACGGTCTTCCAGCCCAACGGCTTCGACTGGGGCGACGCCGGGATCGGCGCAGGAGCCACACTCGGACTGATCCTCATCCTCCTCGGCTCAACGCTCTACCTCACCCACCGGAACACCCCTCGCGCCAGCCAGCCACGCTGATTGGAGACCAGCCGTAGCGCGGACACACTCGCGGGGCCGGGGCACACCCGGCCCCGACCCCGGGCACCGGCCCCACGCACTATCCCATCGAGCCGATCGCCGCGGGCTCAATCTTCGGCGAACGGGGGGTTCGCCAGGACAACCGACGTCGCGATCTGTCGGTCGGGGATCGTCCAGTACGCCTTTAGCAACGCGGCTGTGTCCTCCGGCGCAACCAGTTGGAAGCCGTGACGGCGATAGAAGCGGATCGCCCACTCGGCAGCTGCCCATGTGCCCACCAGCATGCGTTGCGTACGCAAGCGCTGCAGGTGCTTGAGCAGGGCACCACCGACGCCGTGTCCCTGACTGTCGGGTAGGACGTAAGCGTGGCGGATCAGCTCGACGTCGCGCACGCGTTGAATTCCCATGACGCCGACGAGTGAGCCGTCGGCCTCGTAGCCCCAGAATCTCACTCCTGCGGTGAGCTCTTGATCAAGCTCGTCCGGTGGCATGTAGGGCTCCTGCCAGCGGTCTGACGGGATCACGTCCCGGTAGGCCTCGGCTGCGCAGTTGACGATCTCAAGGATGCGTGAGCGCTCGAGATCGTGACAAGGGCGAATTACACTCACATCGCGTCAATCTAGGACACGCCCCAAGCAATGCAGTCCGTCTGCCGGTTCGCGTTCCTCCTTGAGGATCGGCTGTGGCGCGAGTTTCGGAGCGCTCGCGCCGCGGGGGCTCGCGAGTGTCGCTTTAGACGGGGTCGCCGGCCCGCACGAGGTCCTCGCGCGACGCGACGCCCAACACCCGGCCCTCGGGCGTGGTCACGATCGCCCAGCGAAGGCCCTTTTCTGCCAGTACCCTGGCTACCTTGTCCGCAGACACGTGCGGGCGAAAGGTCTTCGGGCCTGGCTTCGCGACATCCCACACCGGGCGGTCTGAGGCGGGATCCAGCGCGCTGGATGGTGCTCGCCCGAGCAGCGTGCGGTCGTCGCTGGTGATCAGCGCGAACGGGTACGGCGAACGCTCGATTGACTCGTGTACGTCGGCTATGCGATCGGTGGGCCGGCACAGCACGGCGTCGTCGCGCATCACACGTCCGGCGATCGGCGCGTCGGGCCTTTCGCCTTCCACGGGCAGGTTGTGCGCCAGCCAATCGACCTTCCCGGGCATGTAGTCGTAGACCTCGGTGAACCCGAGCGTTTCGAGCCGGCACGCGGCTCGTGGGCTCAGGTCTCAGAGCGAGTCCCAGCAGTACACGACCACCGGCCGGGTGCGATCGAGCACGGCGGCGTGACGCTCGTCGAGCTCGCGCAACGGCAGGTTGACCGCGCCGGGGAGGTGTGCCGGGGCATAGTCGTCCTCGGGCAGTACCTCGACGACCTGCGCTCCGCGGTCGATCAGCTCCTGCAGTTGTTCGAGCCAGATCCGCGTGGCCATGGTGGAGTCACGGTAGCTCAGGTTCAGACCGGATGAATTCGTCGGGGGTCATGCCGTTGGTTTCATCACCCGCGTTGCCGCTGGTCGGGACTTGCGTCTGGTCGCTGCCGTCGGTGTTCATCGTGAACAGCTGGCGGGTGGATTCATTGTTCAGGCGCCAGGGAGTCGAAGATCGCCCGCCCCCTGGTGGCAAGGAAGCTCGACGGTCCATAGGTGACGGCGGCGACGATGTCTCCATCGGGGGACTCGCCGGCTCCGGCAAGCGCACTGCCGCCCGGAGAGCGGTAGACCTGGACGAGTCCGGTTGTCAACCCCATGAATCGTTACGACGTGTCGCCGGCGTGGCGGAGCCCCCGGGGCAGCGAGCCGGTGAACCTCGCGAGCGTGGTTGCCAACACGCGCCGGATAAGCGCAGTCGACGGTCGAGCAGCATCCAAGAGCTTGCTGTTGACCGAGACGACAATCATGCCAGCGCTGTGGTCGGGGCTGACGTAGCCGTCGATGAGGCTTGGCGCGCGGTCAGCGATCGGCTTCCATTGCGACGGACGGCAGAACTCGATCCCGACGTCGGTTAGGTTCGCCGCGACGAGCTCAGGGAATTTCACCTGCCGTGTGGTCTGCGCGATGAGGCGGCCGTTGTCGTACAGCTCGAGGCGATAGGCGGTGGGCTGTAGACAGGCGCCGGCAGCCGGAAGGTATGACTGGATGTCGCGGACTTGGTCTCCATCGGTGGAGACTTGTGAACCGTTCTGACCCTGGGAGAAGGCGCCCGAGACGTCGAGGCGTCTGCGGCTCGGTCGCTGCCGCCAGAAGGAGGCGCTCCGGACAGGAGGCCAGTCCGAGGGGACGGCTGTTTCCCTAGCTGGTTAGCGCCGGATACGACCTGGCCGACGGCGAGTCCTGGCGCGCGGCTGTGGCGAATATAACGTCGTATCGTGCTCACGGGAGGATCGGTCAATACTCTGTTCCGCGTCTCATGGGCCACGCTGACGTTCCGAAGCTCGCCGTGGCTGCAGCCGTAGTCGGACGTGGCAGCGAGCTTGAGCTGATCCGCGGGTTTCTCGGCCGAGCGGTTACCAGTGGGGATGCGCTGCTGCTCCTCGGGGAGCCCGGGGTTGGTAAGTCGGTGCTGTTGGACGCTGCGTCGGAGATGGCTTCGGCCGCGGGGGCCCGTGTTTTGCGCGCTGGGGGCGTCGAGTTCGAAGCTGACGTGGCCTTTTCGGGGCTTCATCAGCTGTTGTTTTCGCTCCATGACGAGTTCGCGCTGCTCAGTGACACCCATCGTGAGGCGCTCAACGTAGCGCTGGGTTTTGGTGCGGGCCGAGCGCCGGATCGGCTGGTGGTGTCCAATGCCGCACTCACCCTGCTGCGCTGGGCGGGCGCTGCTCATCCGCTGGTGGCGATCGTCGATGACTTGCCGTGGCTCGACCGCGCCAGCGCCGGCGTGCTGGGATTTGTGGCCCGCCGTCTGGCGGGGAGCCGTGTCGGCTTTCTCGCTGCGTCTCGGTCTGGGGACGCGAGCTTCTTTGATCGTGCCGGCCTCCCCGAGCACGAGTTGGATCCCCTCGACGATGACGCGGCGATGCAGCTCATGAGTGCCCAGTTCCCGGCGCTGGCCCCGCGTGTCCGTGAGCGCCTGTTGGCGGCCGCGCGGGGGAACCCGCTCGCCGTGTTGGAGCTCCCCGCTGCGTTGAACGCCCGTCAGCGCGCAGCGCTACGCGAGTTGCCGGCCGTGCTCCCGCTAAGTCGACGCCTTCAGGCATTGTTCGCTTCGCGAATCGCGGAGCTCGATGCCTCGTCGGGACAGCTGCTCTTGCTGGCCGCGTTGGACGGGACGGGCGATCTCCGCATCTTGCAGGCAGCTGCTTCCGGTGCGAGCGGGCTCGACGACCTCGCCGCAGCTGAACGGGCGCGGCTGGTGTACATCGATGAAAGGACTCGCAGGATTGGGTTCCGCCACCCACTAATCCGTTCCGCGGTCGTGGAGCTCTCGACTGACGAGGAGCGTCGCAGCGCCCACCGATTGCTAGCTGAGCTCCGCGCCGATCAGCCCGAGCGGCAGGCTTGGCACCTCGCCGATGCGACCATCGAGCCCGACGAGCAGGTCGCGGGCCTACTCGAGCAAGCAGCGCACCAGATCCTGCGGCGAGGCGACACCGTCGGCGGTGTCGCCGCGTTAATGCGCGCAGGCGAGTTGAGCCCGAGTCGCTCCGACCGGAGCCGCCGGCTAGGCGAGGCGGCGTACATCGGCGCCGAGATGACGGGGGGACTTCGCGACGCGTCGGAGCTGCTCGCGGAGGTTCGTCGGGTCGACCCGAAGTTCAAGCAGTCCCTGCAGGCCGCGGTCGCCGCCTCTGCGGTGCTGCTCCAGGCTGACGGGGACGTCGATACCGCCCACCGCCTGCTCGTCGGCGCGATTCAGAGCAGCGCCCGAGATGTCGGAGAGTCAGCGCTGGAGGAGGCGCTGCACACGCTGATGGTGGTGTGTTTCTTCTCCGGGCAACCTGGACGGTGGGAGCCGTTCTACGACGCGATCGCGCGACTCGAACCTCACCTCCCTGAGGCTCTCGGCCTCTGTAGCAAGACGTTCGCCGACCCCGTACGCAGGGCCGCCGCATCGCTCCAGCCGCTCGACCGGGCAATCGAAGGGCTCGAGGACGAGCCCAACCCGACCCGGATCGTGCGGACCGCGATCGCGGGGCTCTTTGTCGACCGCCTAGGGGGGTGCCGCGAGCCCCTGTGGCGGGTAGTCCGCGACGGACGTCAGGGCGGCGCGGTCACCTCAGCCATCCAGGCCCTGACCCTGCTTGTCCACGACGATTTCTGGACGGGCCAGTGGGATGAGGCACAGCAACTGATCGACGAGGCCAACGCGCTGTGCGAAGCGCACGGATATCAGGTGAGGTGGACGTGCCGGCTATACCAAGCCGAGCTCGCCGCGGCGCGTGGCGACTATGGCGCGGCACAAGCAGCGGCCGACGAGATGATGCAGTGGGCGGTACCGCGGGGGGTTCGCTCGGTGCAGTGGTTTGTGCGGCAGGTCCAGACGCTCGCGGCGCTCGGCCGGGGTGACTTCGAAGAGGCCTACCAGCGCGTGATCGCGATCAGCCCGGCCGGAACGCTCCCCTCATACTGTGGGTACGCGCTCTACGTCGCAATGGATCTCGTGGAGGCGGCAGTCCGTACCGGGCGCCACGACGAAGCCGCCGCACATGTCACGGCGATGCGCGACGCGAACCTCGCGGCGATCTCCTCGCGACTTGCGTTGCTGACCGCCGGGTCGGGAGCAATGGCCGCACCCGACGCGATCGCCTCCGGGATGTTTGAAGAAGCGCTCGCGATCCCCGGCGTCGAGCGCTGGTCGTTCGACCTGGCCCGGGTGCAGCTGACCTACGGCGAGCGCCTCCGACGCATCCGCGCGATGACGGAGTCGCGGATGCAACTGACCGCGGCGCTTGAGACCTTCGAACGCCTCGCCGCCCGACCGTGGGCAGAGCGGGCACGAAGCGAGCTCCGAGCGACAGGGCAAACCAAACCGCGCGCCGACGAACACGAACCCGATTCACTCACTCCTCAGGAGCGCGAGATCGCGATGCTGGCCGCCGCCGGCTTGAGTAACAAGCAGATCGGTCAGCGCCTCTTCCTCTCCCATCGCACCGTCGGAAATCACCTGTTTCGTGTCTTTCCCAAGCTCGGCATCACGTCCCGAGCGGCCCTGCGCGACGCGCTCGCCTCGCTTCCGCCAGAGCAAGATCGAGACCGCCCCAGCTAGGGCCCCTCCGACGCGAGCACCGGGGCCCCGGCATTGCCGGCGCTCTGCCGCTTGGGTTTTCAGCATCCCGCCCAGCCGTTGCCCCCGAGCTCGTCTGCAACAGGAGGCATTTGACTCAAGAGAAATCACGAGCCACACATCACGATCCGCTCATCCGCCGTCATCACCGATCAAACGAAGGAGGGCCCCATGGCCACGACTGACGGAGTAGGGATGAGCATTGAAGACCGCAACATGGAGCTGATGCAGACGCTCGATGATGCCTGGAACGCCCAGGACTGGGACACGTTCGACGCGCGCCATAAGCCCGATGTGGTTGTGACGTGGCCCGGCGGCGCGCCGCCGACGCAGGGAATTCACGACCATCGGGCTGAGGGCATCGAGTTTTACAAGACGTTCCCGGACGCCCGCGCCGGCAACCGCCCGTACAAGACGCTTTTCGCCTCGGGTGATTGGACGTGCTCGATCGCCAGGTTTACCGGCACGATGAAAGGGCCGATGCAGGGACCAGACGGTCAGGAGATCCCGCCAACGGGCAAGTCGTTTGACACAGTCGTGTGCACCGTCGCGCGGTGGGACAACGAGCAGATAGTCGAGGAGAGTCTCTTCTACGACCTGGTGGGAGTGATGAAGCAGATCGGCCTGAGCGACTGACCGCGAAGCCATCCTGACCACACCGAGTCTTGCCGAACTAACCCCATCGTGGGCGAGAACCGACGAGGGCGAGAACCGACGAGGGCGAGAACCGACGATTCTGGTCACTTACGGCGCGAGAGCCAGAGGTGTGCCACGCAGGACACCTCTGGCTCATAGAGGAGGCCTAGTCGCGGCACCAAGGTGCGTTCGGCGAGCCGCGTCGGACTCCCGCTTTGCACCAGCGACAAGCCTCTCGTGACCCCGCCGACTAGCCCTCCTATGCGCGGGTGCGCCGAGACTGCCTCGGCGCCATGAAGAAAGGAAGATCGACATGACGTAGAGGCGACAAGTTCAGGGCGGCCTGCCGGTGTGAGTCCGGTCCGGGGAGACGCCTGGGTCCCCGGTAGTGAAG
>DASSGR010000070.1:0-22600 GCA_035693425.1 Solirubrobacteraceae bacterium | reverse complement strand
CGGCGTCAGGTCGTTGAGCAGTCCACCCAGCTCTTGCTTCGACATCAGCGCCTTGGCCTGGGCGATCCACGGCAGCGCTGCGCCGATCGTGGGGTCGACCTGCTTGACGCCTGGCAGGAACGTCTTGGCGAATTGTTGGGTAGGCCCGAACGATCGGTCGAGCGCGGTGTCGGCCGCTTCGGTGCGCCGTAGCAGCGGCGGCAGCAACGAGATCGTCTGGCTGAGCTCTTGCTGGCGGGACGCGAGCGTTGCCATCGTCGCGTTGAACGTATGCACGAGGCTCGACAGCGCGTTGCCGCTCTGGGCGAATCCCTGCAGCACCTCTTCGTTGCCCTGGACGACGCCGGACAGATCGTGAGGCTTGGAGCCGAGCAGGGCCTGGTTGACAATCGACGACGCCCTGAACGCGCCGACCGAGTAGTTCAGCGACTCGTTGAGCGCCTGGCCTCCCGTCAGCCCGCGTACGCTCGGGTCCTGGGTGGCGTTCGCCGCCGGCGTTCCGCGGGTGACGAGCGAAGCGCCGAAGCCCTGAAGCAGCGTCTGCAGGTTGGTCCGCGCGGGAGTGGTCAGCGCCGCCAGCACGCGGTCGAGCTGCACCGGCCCGGTGTTCTGCCCGGCGGCGAGCGTGTCCCCTGAGGACAGCAGCGGTGCGTTCGGCGTGCCCGGGAACAGGTCGACATAGAAGTTGCCCTCGACGAACAGCCGGGGGCGGATCCTGGCATTGGCGTTGGCGTGGATCGGCAGCCCGTTCTCGTTGATGTCCATCGTGACCACCGCCGCGTTCGACGAGCCGGAGAGCCGCTGCACCGACACGACCTGTCCCACGTCGACCCCGGCGATCCGCACCGGCGACGGGATGTGCAGCTGCGTCTGCGAGGTGAACATCGCCTTCAGGACGAACTGCTTGCCCGCGAACGGCCAGGAGCCGCCGAACACGTAGTAGCAAGCGATCCCGATGACGGCGATCGCGATCAACCCCGCGGCGAGGTTGGAGACCCGGGAACGGTGGCGCCTCACTGCTTCGGCCTCGTGGTCGTCTCGGTCTTGCGCCCGACGTTGCCGGGCGGGTTGCCGATCACCGCCGACGCCCCCGAGTACGGCTCGTTGCCGGCCGAGCATTCCGGCGTCTGGCCGGGTGAGTCGGTGTTCGGGTAGGGATCGACGTGGATCGGTCCGATCAGCTGCCCGTTGCGGGTCTGCGGCGTGGTGTAGGGCCGCTGCGACGGGACGGCCTCGCTCCCCGGGGTGTCGGAGATCACCACGAGGTTGAAGCGCAGCGCCGTACCCGACAGGATCGGCTCGGAGATCGTGCTCGAGATGTTGCGCAGGAACAGCGTCACGTAGTTGCACGTCGACTGGACCGGAGTCAGGTACGAGAGCGGCGAGCGCAGGCTCTTGGCGGTGAGCGTCAGCCGCTGGAGCCCGGCGGTGACCGCCGGGGTCTGCCCGTAGCTCTCCAGCGACTGGGACAGCGACAGCAGCCGCTGGTCGAGCTGGATCGTGCCGGGGAGGTTGCGAGTGCCGGCGGCGAACGCGTCGGCGAGCACCGGCGCGCTGCGCGGGAGGGTCGCGAAGCCCGGACGCAGCTCGCCAAACAGCGCCGCGGTGTCGTTGACGAACGACTGCAGCCGGGGGCTCGAGTCGATCACGCTCTCAAATGCCGGCGGCGTCGTGGAGATCCAATCCTGCAGGAACGGCACCGCAACGGTCGAGAGCGCGGTGAACGTGGTGTCCAGGTTGCTGTACAGGTTGGCCTGGTCCTTGGCGACCGGCACCAGCGCCCGGGAGAACGACTCCAGGCCACGCCAGAAACCGCCGAAATCGGTCTTGGGCGAGGCCAGGTTGCGGGCCACCGGGCCGAGGTGGACGACCAGCGGCTTGAATGCCCCGATCGCGTTGTTGATGTCGTCGCCGCGCCCGGCCAGCGCGTCGCTGAAGCCGATCGTCGACTGGGCCACGCCGATACGGGTCGCCGGGTCGAATATCGACAGGAACTGGTCGAGGTCGACCTCGGAGCCCGATTGCGACAGCGGCACCGTTGCGCCGTTGTGCCAGGTCTGGCTCGACGTGCCCCGCGTCACAGAGACGTACTTGAGCCCGATCGCGCCCTTGAGCCGGACGTCGAACGTCGAATCGACGGGGAGCGGCTGGACCTCCTTGTTGAGCTTGAGGTCCATCAGGGCGATCGGCACGCCGCCCGGACCGCGCGTCGGCTGGATCTTGTCGACGATTCCGATCAGCGCGCCGCCCATGTGAACCTCGGCACCGTGCGTGACCTCGCTCGCGTCGCGGACCTGGAGATGCAAGTTGTACTTCGGGACGAACGGCAGGCCGTTGTTGGCGTTGTAGGCCAGGGTCACCGCGACGATCGTCACGAGCACGGTGAGCGCACCGATCAGGATCGGGTTCGACAGCGCGCCCCGTTCGCGTCGCCGCAGGTTCATCCGCCGCTCCCTGTCAGGTACCGCAGCAGCCCTTGCAGCGCCGACGTTGGCTGCTTGCTCGTCGCGGTGCGCGTGGCCTGCTCGATCACGCTGGCGGCGCTCGCCGCGGCCGCGCTCCCGGGCGCGCCGAAGTTGGCCGAGCATCCCAGGACCGGCTTGATGTCGTACGTCGTGCAGGAGCCCACCAGCGGCTCGGCGCGGACATAGTGGCCCGCGCTGTCAAAGCCGTTGGCGGCGGAGGTTCCCGCGAACAGCAGCGCCATCAGCTGCTCGATCGCACCCGTGTTGTTGAGGCTGGCCGTGAGCTTGTCCAGCGAGGCCGATGACGGCACCGCCTGCGTGCCGAGGCTCTTGAGCTGGCGGGCGAGCGGCTCGGTGGCGACCAGCGCCGGCTGGGATAGCTGCGAGGACTTGCCGAGCGCGATCAGGGCCGGCTTAGCCTGCTTGGCAAACGGCGTCAGGTTCTGGAACTGGCGCCCCAGCGCCGAGGCGCTCTGTCCGAGTGAGGCCATCAGCGGCGTTCCCTGGTCGGCGAGCTTGCCCAGCGACACCATCAAGGGCCGCAGCTGGCGCAGGAACTGCGGGAACAGCTGGAACGAGCGCGAGATGTCGCGAGCGCGCGCCGCGCTGGCAACCGACGTCGTGTTCGCGTGGGTGACAAAGCCGGCGATCTGGCTCTTGACCTTCGCCAGCGGGGCGAGCACTTTGTCGGAGTCAGTGGCGAGCTGGGCGAGCTGGCGGTTCTGGCGCGCCAGGATCTTCAGCACCTGGTCGGTGTAGCCGAGCGCGGGGTTGGCGCGATGGATGATGCCGTTGAGGTCCGAGCCGCGAGCCGCCAGGCCGGTGCCGAGCTCGTTGAGGATCAGCGAGAAACGCTGCGCGATCGGCTGCTGGTAGATGTCCTGGACGATGTCGGAGTCCACCGGCGAGCTGGTGCGGGTCACCGGCAGGTAGTGACTGCCGGTACCAGGGCCTCGCTTGATCTGCGGCAGCTGCGGCGAGCTCGAGCTGCCCGGGTCGCAGTCGACGTATCGCTCGCCGATCAGCGACTGCGGGCGGATCGCGCAGGTCGCGTTGGCGTAGAACGGCGTGAAGCGTGCGTCGTCGATCGAGATCGTGACCGCCGCGTGGCGCCGGTCGGATGTCACGTCCAGCGACTGGATGCTGCCGACATCGGCGCCGGCGATCCGCACGTCCTCTCCGTTGACCGCAAACGCCGCGTTCTCGAAGATCGCCCGGACGAGGTAGGGCGAGCCGGCGCCGCGTGAAGAACCCGGACCGGCCACCGCCACCACGGCGGCGACGGCCACGACGAGCGAGACGACGATGAGCGCGAGCCGCCTCATGGTCCCGTCGGCGTGTTGGCGGGATTGCAGCCCGGGACGCTCACCGGCGATGAGCCGTCAGGCGACGGCTGCACCGCCCCGCCCGGGCAGCGGCTTCGCACGACCTGCACGCCTTCGCCTCGCTGCGACGGCGGCTTGCTCGTCAGCTGGTTGGACGAGTCCAGGCCGAACGCGGCGAAGAACGGTTGCGTGCGCGCGTAGTGGCCGTTGGCGTCGTAATACGCGCCGATCTGGCCCAGGTTGGTGAGCGCCGCGACGACGTCGGGGGCGAAGTCGACGAGGTAGTCGAGCTGGGTCTGCGACTGGTTCATCTGCCGGATCAGCTCGGGGAACGCCGTGTGCGCGACCCGCGCCAGGGCAGGCGTCTGCTGCAGCAGCGTGATCAGGTCACCCGAGCCGCTGGGGTTGCGGATCAGGCCGTTGAGCGCTCCGATCGTCGGAATCGAGGCCTGGGTCAGCTCGTTGAGCTGCTTGGCGAACGGCGCCAGCCGGCGCGAGGCGGGCTTGGACGCCGCCACCAGCGGATCGAGCGAATCGAGGGTCTTGCGCAATCCCGCAAACGTCCGGGTCGAGTGGTTCAGCGCCGGCGGCAGCAGCGACAGCGCCTGCTCGAGCGCGGTGCTCTGACTGGCGATGGCCGCGGTCGTGGCGTTGGTGTTCGCCACCAGCTGGGTCAGCTCCTGGCTCCGCGAGCCGAGCGTCTGCAACGCCTTGGCGCCCTGCACCAGCAGGCCGTCGAACGCGGGCTCGTCGCGCGTCAGCTCCTGGGTGACGTTGCTGGTGCTCAGCAGCGCCGGGGCGAAGTACTGAAGCGTCTGATTGGCCTGGGCCGCCTTGCCCTGGATGCTCTGAGCCTGGCCGCGGACGAACCCGCGAAGCCCAGCGCGCGTCTTCGCATCCAGCGAGTCGAACAGCTGGTCCAGGCTCACGAACGAGTACGTGTGGGTCTGACCGATGACCCCGCCGTCGTGGATCTCGGGAGCGCTCGGAGGGCCGGGCTCGAGCACGATGTAGCGGTTGGCGATGCCCGACAGGGAGTTCTCGTAGATCCGGGCAACCGTGCCCTGGTGCAGCGGCGCCGCGCCGGAGTCGACCGAGAACTTGACCACCGCCTGCCCGTTGGAACCGAGGCCGATGGACCGCACCGATCCCACCTGCGCGGGACCGATCAGCACCAGGTTGCCGGGCACCAGGCCGCCGGCATCCTGAAAATCAGCCGAAAGCGTGTAGCTCGGCCCGCCCCCGAACAGGATCAGCACCACGAGCACCACCGCGCCTGCCAGCGCGGCGACCGCAGCGACTCGAGCGATCATGCCGTGATCGAAGCCCTGACTGTGGCTGGCTGCCCGGGACGTCCAAGCCCAGAGACCGTCCGTGGCATACGTGCCGTACTTCCCGGAGCCTTAATTTGAAACCCTCTCCCCTCTACGTCTCGTATTCGGCGCCCGGCAGAATCCTGCCAGAGAGCGCGGCCGCGCGCCAGAGACCCGTGTTTAGGCCAAGTTAACTTGGGGTACGCCGCCGCGGCACCAACAGGGCGGCTCCGAGCGCGCCGCCCAGGTCGCCGAGGGCCGCGAGATGCATCTTCGGGGGCTCGGCGTCGTGGAACAGATGCGGTCCCATGGCGGACCCGATCCGCTCGACGAACGGCTCTCCGAGACGCACTCCGAGTCCGCCGCCGATGATCACCGCTTCGACGTCGAGCAGATTCACGGCCGACGCGACGCCCGCGCCCAGCGCGGTGACCGCGTCGTCGATCAGCCGCATCGCGAGCTTGTCTCCCCGGTGCAGCGCCTGCTCCCAGACGGCGCTGGTCAGGCGCGTCCGGCCTCGCTGCTCCATGATCTTGAACAGGTCCGTCTTGGTGCCCTTCTTGACGCGCCTGCGAGCGCGTGCCTCCATCGCCGCGCGGCCGGCGTAGGCCTCCATACAGCCCCTGCGCCCGCACGGGCAGCGGGCTCCGCCGACCTTGACGACGACGTGGCCGATCTCGCCGGCACCGCCGCGTCCGATCCAATCCCTGCCATTCAGCACCAGGCCGCCTCCAACGCCGGTGCCCCAGAACACGCCCAGCAGGGACTTGTATGGCTTGCCCGCGCCAAGCTTGAACTCCGCATCGGTCGCGACCTGCACGTCGTTGCCCACGGACACGGGGGCCTTCAATTCCCTCGACAGCGCCGATGCCATCGGGTAATGGCCCTCCCAGCCGGGAAGGTTGCGCGCAGTCGAAACCGATCCACTGACTGGATCAATCACCCCGGGCGAGCCGACGCCGATCCCGATCAATTCATGGGTATCGAGATGGGCGGCGCCCGCCGCCTCCCGAACCGCCCCGATCATCTGCTCGATGACGTCCTCCGGGCCGCCCTCGGTCGGCGTGGGACGGCGCGCCTGCCCGAGGACGTTGTTGCGCGCGTCAACGATCGCCGCCTCGATCTTGGTACCGCCGAGGTCGATCCCGCCGCGTACGGCTCGTGGTTTGGTTGCGCTGGGCATGCGCGGGATCCTCTCAGGTAGCGCCCGGTCCGTACAGGCGGGCGCCGCAGCGGCCGCGGATCGCGCGGGATTGAGCCCGCAAACCCCTCACGACTTGGACGAAACGCGTGCAAAAGTGCCCCCGTGCTCGATCTCGACCGCAGGTGCGGGCGATTTGCATCGGATAGCGAGGTCAATCGCCCACACCTCGGCCCCTCAGACGGCTGGCGGGCAGTTTTGCCCGCCCGGCGCCGCCAAAGCCGGCGAACGCGGCAAAGGCTCCGGGCCCAGGGCTCCCGGCAGTGACAACTGCGCCCCCCGGGGCACGCGGGCTCTACGTCCAGGACTCCCGGTAGTGCGCCTGGTCGGGCGTCGGCTCATCGATCTGCACGCCAAGCGCGGCGAGCTTCAGGCGCGCGACCTCGCGGTCGATCGACGCCGGCACCGGGAGCACGCCCGGCGGCAGCTCGCCACGGCGCAGCACGAGCTCCTCGACGCTCAGCGCCTGCAGCGCGAACGAGACGTCCATCACAGCGGCGGGATGACCTTCGGCGGCGGCGAGGTTGACGACCCGGCCGTGCGCCAGCAGGTTGAGCCGGCGACCGTCGCCGAGGCGGTACTGCTCGACCAGCGGTCGGACCGACTGGACGCCCGAGGCCAGCGAGCGCAAGTCGTCGAGATCGATCTCCACGTCGAAGTGTCCGGCGTTTGCCAGCAGCGCGCCGTCCTTCATCAGCGCGAAGTGCTCGTCGTGGAGCACCCGGCGTGAGCCGGTGACCGTCACGAAGATGTCCCCGCGCCGGGCCGCCTCGAGCGCCGGCATCACCTCGTAGCCCGCCATGCGCGCCTCCAGCGCCCGCAACGGGTCGATCTCGCACACGATCACGGCCGCGCCCGCCCCCCGGGCCCGCTCGGCGATGCCCTGCCCCGCCCATCCGTATCCGACGACGACGACCGTCAGTCCGGCCAGCAGCACGTGCGAGGCCCTCACGATCCCGTCGATCGCGGACTGGCCGGTGCCATGACGGTCGTTGAGCGCACGCTCCGCCCGCGCCTCGTTGACCGCGAGCACCGGGCAAGCCAGCTTCCCCTGCTCCTCGAGGCGACGCAGCCGCACCAGCCCGGTTGTCGTCTCCTCGGTGCCACCGATCAGCTCGCCGAGCGCGTCGCCGCCGAGCTCGTGCGCGGTGACCTGCAGGTCGGCGCCGTCGTCGATCGTGACCTGCGGCGCGCCCGACAGCAGGGCGCGGATGTGCTCTGCGTAGGTGTCCGGGCCCTCGCCGTACATCGCCCGCACCTCGACGCCGTGATCGGAGACGAGCGCCGCCGCCACATCGTCCTGGGTCGACAGCGGATTGGCCGAGCACAGCGCCGCCTCGGCGCCGCCCGCCACGAGCGTCAGCACCAGGTTGGCGGTCTCGGCCGTGACGTGCAGGCACGCCGCGATCCGCACCCCCTCCAGCGGTCGCTGCTGCTCGAACCGCTCCCGGATCTGCCGCAGCACCGGCATCTGCTCGCCGGCCCACGCGATCTGAGTGGCGCCCTCGGGCGCCAGACTCAGATCGGCGACGTCGTGCGGTGGGATCGCGGCTGAAGCCATCCGGGATCGCGATCCGGGCGGCGGGGTCCGCCGCTGCTCAGTAGCGGTAGTGCGACGACTTGTACGGGCCGTCGACCGGCACGCCCAGGTAGGAGGCCTGCGACGGGGTGAGCTCGGTGAGCTTTGCCCCGAGCGCCGCGAGGTGCAGTCGCGCGACCTTCTCGTCGAGGTGCTTGGGCAGCGTGTAGACCTGCTTCTCGTAGTAGTCGGGGTGGCCGAACAGCTCGATCTGGGCCATCACCTGGTTGGTGAACGAGTTGGACATCACGAAGCTGGGATGGCCGGTCGCGTTGCCCAGGTTCAGCAGCCGCCCCTCAGACAGCACGAGGATCGCGTGCCCGTCCTCGAACAGCCACTCGTCGACCTGAGGCTTGATGTTGACGCGCTTGACGCCCGGCGTCCGCGCCAGGCCGGCCATGTCGATCTCGTTGTCGAAGTGGCCGATGTTGCCGACGATCGCCTGGTGCTTCATGCGCGCCATGTGCTGGGCGGTGATCACGTCCTTGTTGCCGGTCGCGGTGATGAAGATGTCGGCGGTCTCCACGACATCCTCGATCGGTGCGACCTGGTAGCCGTCCATCGCGGCCTGCAGCGCGCAGATCGGGTCGATCTCGGTGACGATCACCCGCGCCCGCTGCCCCCGCAGGGACTCCGCACAGCCCTTGCCGACGTCGCCGTAACCGCACACGACCGCGACCTTGCCGCCGATCAGCACGTCGGTGGCGCGGTTGATGCCGTCGATCAGCGAGTGCCGGCAGCCGTACTTGTTGTCGAACTTGGACTTGGTGACCGAGTCGTTGACGTTGATCGCCGGGAACAGCAGCGTGCCCTGCTCGGCGAACTGGTAGAGCCGGTGCACGCCGGTCGTGGTCTCCTCGGTCACGCCCTGGATCGCCTGGGCGATCTTCGTCCAGCGCTGCCCGTCCTGCTCCAGCGACCGCTGCAGGACTGAAAGGATGATCGCGAACTCCTCAGACTCGGCCGTCGAGGGGTCCGGGACTGCGCCGGCAGCCTCGTACTCGACGCCCTTGTGGACCAGCAGCGTGGCGTCACCGCCGTCGTCGAGGATCATGTTCGGGGCGTTGCCGTCCGGCCAGGTCAGCGCCTGCTCGGTGCACCACCAGTACTCCTCGAGCGTCTCGCCCTTCCAGGCGTAGACGGGGACGCCCTGCGGGTCCTCCGGCGTCCCTTCCGGCCCGACGACCACCGCCGCCGCCGCGTGATCCTGGGTCGAGAAGATGTTGCACGACGCCCAGCGAACCTCGGCGCCAAGCGCGACGAGCGTCTCGATCAGCACCGCGGTCTGGACGGTCATGTGCAGCGAGCCGGTGATCCGCGCGCCGGCCAGCGGCTGGCGCTCGGCGTACTCGCGCCGCATGGCCATCAGGCCCGGCATCTCGTGCTCGGCGAGTTGGATCTCCTTGCGGCCGAATCCCGCCTGTGCGAGATCGGCAACCTTGAAATCGGTCTTGGCGGCAGTCGTGCTCATCAGTTCTCCAGGCGTGCGGGTTTTCGGGGTCGGGGCGTCGCCCTCAGGCGACAGCCAGCAGCTTCTGATGCTTGGCCTTCTCGAAGCTGAGCCAGTCCTCGGCTTCCACGTTTGCCGGCCGCTGCGCCTCGGTCTCCAGCCAGCTCAGCACGGCGTCGCGGAGCTCGTCGTCTGTGTCCATGCGCGACGCGAACGCGACGTCGGAGAGGCCGAGATCGAACCGCTGCAACAGCTCCTTGAGCGTCCGCAGCCGCTGCAGCTGGGCCGGTCCGTAGAGGCGGTATCCGGATGCGGAGCGCGCCGGCGTCACGAGGCCGGTCCGCTCCACGTAACGAAGCATCCGCGCCGACCAACCGGTCGTCTGCGCCGCTTCGTTGATAGTCAGGCCATCCATCGAGCGCAAACCTTAGCACGAGAGTGTCAAGGTTTGGCCTGCGCGCCCAAGATTACGGCCCGCGCACCCGCGAGATCCCGCCCGAACCCATGTGAACGCTCCCGCCGAAACCGAGCGACTTTTTTCATGAATCGCTCAAGTTCCGGCCCCGTCCTGCCGAAATGGGGGATACGAGATTCGTCCAGCGGCCACCGATCAACTCAACCCGGCGAGTAGCCTCCGCCGGCATCGGATTTGGTTGAGGGCCCTGAGCCGGGGAAACCGGAATGGAGTCGGGAACGGCAATGACACGGTGCCGAGACAGGATCATCGAGCGCAGCAAATGGCTCTGCTCCGTCGTGCTTATGAGCGCGGCCGGTGCGGCAGTCTTTGGCGTCGCGGGCGCGGATGGCCGCGGCGGCTCGCACTGGGCTGACGCGCACGCGACGCCCGCGCACACCCGGGTCGTCCACGTGGCGTCTGGCTTCAGCTCGCACGTCACGCCGGTCCACACCCACAGGATCAGCTTCAGCTCGCACGTCGCGCCGGTGCAGTCGCCCCCTGTGACCGCCGCGTCCCGTCCCGCCACGACGCATCACGCCGTCGCGGCCCACAAGACGGCGAGCACCCACGCCACCAAGCGCATTCGCGTCGCCGACAGCTCCAACACCACCGACGCCTCTACGGCCGGCGCCACCAGCGGCGCGCTCGGCGCGCTCGCCGGCTCCGACACGCAGGTCACCACCTGCCCCACGGACGGCTCGACCCAGACGACGAGCTCCGGCGACACCGGGACCGCGCAGCCGACCGACCCGAACGCCTCGGACACTTGCTCGAGCGACTCCAGCTCCAGCCAGGACACCGGCAGCGCCCCGACCGACACGACGACGAACCCGACTGACAACACGAGCACGACCAACAACGGCCAGAACGACACCTCCCCGGGCGACAACGGCTCGGGCACCGACACGAGCGGTTCGGGCACCGACACGAGCGGGTCCGGCACGGACACCAGCGGCTCGGGCACGGACACCAGCGGCTCGGGCACCGACACGTCAGGCTCGGGCACCGACACCAGCGGCTCGGGCACGGGCGGCATCTGCGTCACTCAGCCTCCGTCGGGCGACGGCAGCCAGGGCACCGACACCTCGGGCGGCAACGGCACGACCGACCAGCTCCCCGAGACCAACCCTGGCGTGGTCTGCCCCGGCGGTACAGCAACCCCGGGCGCGGCCGGTGGATCTTCCTCTGGGTCCGGCAGCTCGACCTCTAGCGGCTCGGGTTCGAGCGGCAGTGCCTCGACCAGCATCACGGCGCAGACCAACGGCGCGGCCGCCGGCACGCCCAACATCCCGCCCACGCCGACGACCGGCGCGCCCCCGACCGTGAGCACGCCTCAGACCGGCACTAGCAACAACCCGAAGTCGAACAACAACTCTTCGTCGGGCTTCAACAGCAGCGCTCCCAAGCTGACCACAGCGGGCCTGGCCGCCGGCACCGGCGCCAACGTCGGCACCGGCGCGGCCCGCACGGGCGCGACCGCGGCCGCCAACCTCGGCGGCATCACCCCCGGCGCGACGGCGATCGGCCTCACCGGCGGCGGCACGAGCACGGGCACCGGCAACGGCGCCGGCTCGCACTCCACGGACCAGCGCAAGCACAGCTCGCCCTCGATCACGGACCCGATCAGCACCGTGCCGGTCGCGGCGCAGGCGCTCGTCAAGTTCGTCAACCACATCCCCGAGTGGGTCTGGATCGCACTCGCGGCGCTCGCGACCGTCGCCGCCGTCAGCCTCGGCGTGGCGTTTCGCAACGGACGCCGGGTCCGGGCTCAGGCGAGCGCAATCGCAGAGGTCAGCGCCGCCGCCCTGACGGATCCGCTGACGGGCGTGCTGAACCGCCGCGGCTTCACCGAGGCCGTCGAGCGTGAGCTCGCCCGCGCCCGCCGCTACGGCCGGCCGTTCGTGCTCGCCTACGTCGACGTCCGCGGCCTCAAGGCCGTCAACGACACCGAGGGTCACCTCGCCGGCGACGAGCTGCTCAAGGGCGTCGCAGGGCTGCTGCACGACTCCGCCCGCGCCGACGACGTCGTCGGCCGGCTCGGCGGCGACGAGCTCGGCCTGCTGCTCGCCGAGCAGACAGCCGACCACGCCGAGGTCGTCACCGACCGCATCCAGTCGCAGATCCCCGAGCGCCGCAGCGGGCTGGGCCTGGCCACGCCCTGGGGTCTGACGATTGGCACCGCCTCCTACCCCGAGGACGGCGAGACCTTCAACGAGCTGCTCGCCACGGCCGACCGCCGCCTGTACGAGCAGCGCGGCATCGAGCTGCGGCGCGAGCCGGTCCGTCCGGCCTGAGCCGTCCCGCCTCGCCAGACCCGCGCGGCGCGCCTAACCGTGCGCCAGGGCGCCCTTCAGTCGGTCGATCATCACGACCGGCGTGGGATCGACTCCTCGCAGCACCGCCAGGTAGACCGACAGCAGGTCTCCCAGCAGCACCAGCGATGTGAGGCGCTCGGTCCGCGTCTCCCCGATCGACTCGATCCGGTAGGTGACGGCCGCCTCGGCGTCGATCAGCCCGCGGGTTAGCTCGATCCGCTGCCTGGTCCGCGGGTGCAGGTCCGAGTCGTCGAGGAACACCGCGCTGAACGGCCCCAGCGCCTTGGCTCCCGCCCACCCGACGATCTCGTTGTGGTCGAGCTCGGGCAGCTCGCCCGAGAAGCACGGCGCCTCGGCGTTCTCGTTGATCTGGCACTTCCAGCGGTAGGCGATCGGCGCGGTCAGGCCGGCGCCCGCGATCTGAGGCACGGTCCCGTGCAGCCCACGTGCGAGTTCCTTGGGAAGCGCGTCGTCTGGGCCGTCCGGCCCCCACCTGGCCACCAACGCCTCCGCGTGAGCGGCGGCGACGTCGATCTCGGCGTGCAGCCGGTCGCCCGCACCACAGATACCGGCTACCTCAAGCGCGATCACCAGCAGATAGGCGACCGCGACGCGCGGCTGAAAGCCACCGGGCAGCGGGATCACGGGGACCGAATCGGCGCGGGCAGCGGCGGCCAGCTTGCCGCCGGTGGTCGCAACGATCCGGCGGGCTCCCAACGCGCCGGCTGCCTCGTAGATCGCCAGCGTCTCCTCGGTCTCACCGGAGTAGCTCGAGCACAGCACCGTGGTGTCGGGGGTGGTCCAGGCCGGCAGCGCGTAGTCGCGCGCCAGCATGATCGGGCGCGAGGCGCGGTCGCCCAGCACCGCCCGGGCCAGCGCGCCGCCGATCGACGACCCGCCCATCCCGGCGACGACCAGTCCTCCCGGTGCATCGTGCGCCTCGAGATTGGCCGACTCAACCCGCCACAACGCGTCGCGCAGGTGGTCGGGCCACGACAGGATGTCCTGCATCTGCCCTGCTCGGTCGACTGCCGCGACCGCGTCGCTGGTCAGATCCCCGCTAGTGCTCGTCGTCAAAACTTGATCGCTCCCTCTGGCAGCTGGACCCCGGGGAAGATACGCGCCCCCGCCGCCAGCACGTTGTCAGATCCGACCTTGACGCCCTCGCCCAGGACCACCCGATCCTCGACGTGGCAGTGGTCGCCGATCTGCGCACCGGGCCCGACGATCGACCCCCGGACGGTGCTGCGCTGTCCGACGCTGACGCCGTCGAGCAGCACCGAGCTCTCGACGTGCGCCCCCGCGCCCACGGTCACGTTTTCGCCCAAAACTGTTCGCCCGCCGACGATCGCCCCGAAGGCGACGGTCGTGCCGGCTCCCAACAGGGCGGGAGCGACCACGCGCCCCTGAACGTCTGCGCCATCCTGCAGCGCCAGCCCCGCCTCGGCGAGCCGCCGCCCGATCTCGGTGCTGACGTTGCCCTCGAGGATGTCGAACGTGCCCTGGAGGTAGCGCTCGGGCGTGCCGATGTCGAGCCAATAGCCATCGGCGGGATAGCCGTACAGGCCCGCGCCGACCAGCGTCGGGAACACCTCGCGCTCGATCGAGATGTTGGTGCCGGCGGGCGCCATCCCGTCGAGCACGCTGCGCTCGATGATGTAGGCGCCTGCGTTGATCAGATCGGTCTCGGTCTGCTCGGCACCGGGCTTCTCGATGAACTCCCGCACCGAGTTGTCCGGGTTCAGCGGCACCAGGCCGTAGGCCGACGGATCCTCGACCGAAATCAGCGCCAGCGTCGCCAGCGCCCCGGTCTGCTCATGCTGGGCGAGCTCCGCCGTCAGGTCGATGTCGGTCAGGACGTCGCCGTTGAGCATGAAGAAGCGCTCGTCGAGGAGGTCCTCGGCGAACTTCAGTGCGCCGCCGGTGCCCAGCGGCTCGGGCTCCTCGATGTACCGCAGGCGGATGCCCAGCGACTCGCCGTCGCCGAGTACGCGGCGTACGCCCTCGGCCATGTGGCCGCAGCCGAGAATCACGTCGTCGACGCCGTGGCTGCGCAGCCATTCGAGCATGTAGGAGATGAACGGACGCCCCACCAGCGGCACCACCGGCTTGGGGATCGTGGACGTCAGCGGACGCAACCGCGTGCCCTGCCCCCCCGCGAGGATCAGCGCCTGCATCCGTGGTTATCGCCCGATGCCCTCGTAGGCGAAGCCGGAAGCGAGTACCGCCTTGGTGTCGACGAAATTGCGGCCGTCGATCACGACCCGCCCGCTCATCGCGTCCGCCGCGGCCGCCCAGTCGAGCTCGGCGAACTCGGGCCATTCGGTGACGATGATGCAGGCGTCTGCGCCGGCCAGGGCACCGAGCGCGGTGTCGGCGAACTCGACGCCCACCATCAGCTTGCGGGCCTCGTGCTCGGCGATCGGGTCGTATGCGCGGACGCGGGCGCCGTCGGCCTGCAGCCGGGCCGCAAGCACGAGCGAGGACGCCTCGCGCATGTCGTCGGTGTCGGCCTTGAACGCCAGCCCAAGCAGCGCCACGGTCTTGCCCACGAGCGAGCCCAGATGCTTCTGGAGCTTGCCGATCACGCGCCGCTTCTGAAGCTCGTTGACCTCGATCACGGCGGTCAGCAGCTGGAAGTGATAGCCCGAGTTGCCGGCGAGCTGCTTGAGCGCGGACACGTCCTTGGGGAAGCACGAGCCGCCGAACCCGATGCCGGGCTTGAGGAAGTGGGTGCCGATCCGCTGATCGAGGCCCATCCCACGCGCCACCTCGAGCACGTCTGCCCCGGTCTCCTCGCAGACGTTGGCGATCTCGTTGATGAACGAGATCTTCGTCGCCAGGAACGCGTTGGCGGCAAGCTTGATCATCTCGGCGCTGGCGATGTCGGTGCGCACGAGCGGGGCGTCGAGCGGCTTGTACAGGTCGACCACGGCATCGCCGGCCCAGTCGCCCTCGTCGCCCACCACCACCCGGTCGGGGTTGAGGAAGTCCTTCAGCGCCGAGCCCTCCTTGAGGAACTCGGGGCAGGACACGTAGGCGAAGCCCGACTTGCCGTGCTCCTCGAACGCGCGCTTGATCGCCGCGCCCGTGCCCACCGGCACGGTCGACTTCATCACCAGCGCATGGCGGTCGGAGGCCGGCATCGCGCCGACCACGGCGTAGACCGCCGACAGGTCCGCGTCGCCCGAGTACGTGGGCGGCGTGCCGACGGCGACGAACAGCAGGCGAGCATGCTCGAGCGCCGTCGCGATCTCGGTTCCGAAGTGCAGGCGCTCGCGGTTTCGGGCCACGCTCTCGGCCAGCCCGGGCTCGTAGATCGGGATCTCGCCGCGTTCGAGCCTGGCGATCTTGTCGGCGTCGACGTCGACGCACCAGACCTCGCTGCCAAGCTCCGCAAAGCCCGCGGCCGTGACCAGGCCGACGTAGCCGGTGCCGATGACCGCGATCGGTTCTCGTCCTGAGGCCATTTGCGCCTGAGGGTACAACGGGTCTGGCACTGTACGCCGGTACGTCCTCTGACCTACGCGGTTACCCGCGGAACCGGGTCAGAGAGGCTGCGATCCCCAACATCTGGGCATTTGACAGGTTGGAGGTCAGCGTGTTGGAGATCCAGTAGGCCGCGCCGCCCGTCTCCCAGGCGACCATCGTGATCTTCGAGCCGTCGAAGTACTCCATCAGGCGCTTGCCGTGGACGGTGCGCGTCGCCCCCGGGTTGGAGAGGATCGGCGCCTTCAGCCAAGTGGTGCCCTGGACCCCGTAGTACTGCCCGAGCAGCGGGTTGAGCACGATCGTCATCCGGTAGGCGGGGAAGCGGACGCCATTGCGGGCGCGGATCCGGTAGGCGCGGGGATAGGAGTTGGCGATCGGGCCCTCGCTGCAGGTGCCGTCGGTGCAGTACCTGGACCCCGCCGCGATCGCCCGCGGGTAGTAGACCGGGAGCGATGGGGAGGTCGAGATCTTGGCGGCCTGCGCCTGGCCGTCGCTGACGTCGCCCGTAAGGTTCGCGTCCGCCAGCGACTGCGCCGAGGGTTGCTTGCTGCGCGGCTTCTTGCCGTGGGCGGCGGGGTGTGCGGCGGGCTTGGTGGGGCGCATGAACGCCCTGAACGCCGCCGCCTCGCCGGACTGCGTTGCGGTCACGTAGCACGGCGCCGGCGCTGCGATCTGGGTGGTCTGGCCGAACGCGTTGGTCGTCGTTCCACCGGACGCGCACGGCAGGAAGATCGCGGGAAACGGGATCTGCCTGATCGAGTGACCTTCTGAGAATGCGACCAGGTTGAACAGGTTCAAGAGTCCGTCGAGGGTGTGCAGGTTGGAGTCGGTCTGCGTGTGCTTGCCGAAGATCCGCAGCAGCTTGTCGCGGTTGGAGATCAGCTGCGAGATGCTGTACTGAGCCTTGGCCCACCGGAGGAAGTCCTGCTGGCGCGCGTTCCGCACCAAATCCGAGTCGGTGTGGCGGAAGCGCACGAACGACAGCGCGTCGGCACCGCACAGGCGCTGGTAGCCCGGCTGCAGGTCGATGCTCGAGTAGTCGGTGAACTGGGTGTTGTTGTAGTAGCGGTGATCGACGTCGGTGTAGACGCAGCCGACCGCGTTGACGAGATCCTCGAAGCCGCCGAAGTTGACGTCGATGATGTGGTTGATCTGAAGCCCGGGGAACACCGTCTTCAGCACCTTGACCAGCAGGTTGGGTCCCCCGATCGAGTAGGCGGCATTGATCCTGTCGGTGGCGAAGCCTCCGCCCTCGGGAATCTGGACCTTGAGGTCGCGCGGCACCGACATCACGTTGATCGTCGAGGAGCTCCCGTCGAGGTGGACGAGCATCATCGTGTCGGTGTTCGAATTGCGAAACGGCTGGCCGGCGCGGTGGTCGGAGCCGATCAGCAGGATCGTCTGCGGGTGGCCGGGCTTGGGAATCGTGATCCGCGCGTGGCTGATCGGAGCCGACACCGAGATGTCGGCGACGAGCTGCTTGAACTGCAGCAGCCCCGCCACCGCCGTGGTGGTCGCGGTGAAGGCGATCACGATCACCGCCGCGATCGAGAATCGCACCAGCGAGCCGCGTCGCGAGCGCGGGATCAGCCGCCTCACGCGAGCCCTCCCTCGATCGCCTTGAGCCCGCGCTCTGACACCTCGGTCTCCTCTAGCCACATCGGCAGCGCCCGGATGAAGTCGCCCAGGGCCCGCCGATAGCGCGCCATCGAGCTCAGCGAAACCCACTCCTCGGGGCCGTGGTGCCCCGCGCCACCGGGCCCGAATTCGACCGCCGGGATCCCGGCGCCGAGAAACGACGCGGCGTCCGACGCGCCATCGCGCCCCACGCTCATCGCTTCGCCGCGGATCGAGCGCGCCACCGCCTCGCGGAGCGCGCGGACGTACGGATCGCTGCGCGCTACCGACACGGGCGGCCAGATGAACGTCCGGGTCACGTCGATTTCGGGGATCGACTCGATCTGCTCGAGGATCTCAGCCGGGTCCTGGCCGGGCAGATAACGGATGTCCACGGCCATCGTGCACTCGTCGGGAACCTTGTTGAGCGCGTCGCCGCCCATGATCCGCCCGAGGTTGATCGAGGGCCGGTCGAACATCTCCGAGGACTCGCGTGAGAACGGCAGCGTCTCGATTGCGCGGAACACGTCGATCGCCTTGAGCACGGCGTTGTCTCCGAGCCACGGAGTCGAGCTGTGCGCGGCACGCCCGTGGACCTCGATGCTCATCGCCAGCACGCCCTTGGCCTCGACGCCGATATGCAGGTTGGTCGGCTCGCCTGTGATCGCGAAGTTGCCTCCGAGCCCGCGTTTGACGACGCCATCGGTGGCGCGCTCGTCGAGCTCCTCGGACTCCTCGTCGGGGACGCACACGAGCCTCACGCGCACCCGCTCCTGGCGCTCGACGTCCTTGAGCGCGCACATCATCGCCGCCAGTCCACCCTTCATGTCGTACGCCCCGCGCCCGAACAGCTTATCGCCGTCGATCCGTGGCTCGAACTGCTCCTGGCGCCCGGGGACTACGTCGAGATGGCCGTGGAAGACCACGCACGGCAGGTCCTTGCGCGCAGGTCCGACCTCGGCCACCAGCACCGGCAGCCCATTGTGATCGTGATGCAGGACTTCGATGTCGCGGGATTCAAGCCAACCCTTGACAAATCCTGCTGCCGCGACGAGTTCCTCTGCGCGCGACGTGTCGTAGGAGATCAGCCGCTCTGCAAGGATCCGCTCGTCGACCATCCCGAAAGGCTACGAGCCTTCGGCGATGGCGAGGAAGCGCTCGAGCCGGCGCTTGTCGCGCTCTGCCACCCGCCGGCGCTCTGAGTCGTCGGCGGCTTGTTCGAGCTCGTGCTCGGCCTGCTGGAGGCGATCGCGCAGGTCACCGGCGTTGAGCTCGCTCGGGGTGTGGGCCTCCTCCACGAGGATCAGCGCGCGATTGTTGGCCACCTGCAGGTAGCCCTCGGCCTGCGCGAAGCTCACGACCTCCGATTCGGTCTTGTACAGGCGCAGCTCGGTCGGGTCCAGCATTGCCAGCAACGGCGCGTGGTTGGCCAGGACTCCGATCGAACCGACCGTCGTCCGCGTCGAGACCATCTCGACCTCATCGTTGAACACCTCGCCCTCGGGCGTCAGGACCTCAACCGGGAACTTCGCGTGAGCCATTACTCGTCGCCGTTGCCCTCGTCGCCTTTGCCCTCGTCGTCGCCCTTGTCCTCCTCGGACTTCTTCTCCTCTTCGCCGGTGTCACCACCGGCCTCGCGGACCACGTCGTCGATCGTGCCCTTGAGGAAGAACGCGCGCTCGGGCAGGTCGTCGTGCTTGCCCTCGAGGATCTCCTTGAAGCCGCGAATCGACTCCTCAACCGGGACGTACACACCCGGCGTGCCGGTGAACTGCTCGGCGACGAAGAACGGCTGGGACAGGAAGCGCTCGAGCTTGCGAGCCCGGTTGACCGTCAGGCGGTCGTCGTCGGACAGCTCCTCGATTCCGAGGATCGCGATGATGTCCTGCAGGTCGCGGTAGCGCTGGAGCACCTGCTTGACCTCGTTGGCCACGTTGAAGTGCTCCTCGCCGAGGATCTCCGCCTTGAGGATCGTCGAGGTCGAGTCCAACGGGTCAACCGCGGGGTAGATGCCCTTCTCGGCGATCGAGCGCGACAGCGTCGTGGTCGCGTTGAGGTGCGCGAACGCGGACGCCGGGGCGGGGTCGGTGAGGTCGTCGGCGGGGACGTAGATCGCCTGAATCGATGTGACCGAGCCGCTGCGCGTCGACGTGATCCGCTCCTGCAGCTCGCCCATCTCGGACTCGAGCGTCGGCTGGTAGCCCACCTGCGACGGCATCCGGCCCAGCAACGCGGACACCTCGGAGCCGGCCTGGACGAAACGGAAGATGTTGTCGATGAACAGGAGCACGTCCTGCTCCTCGTGGTCGCGGAAGTACTCGGCCATCGTCAGCCCGGACAGCGCCACGCGCATGCGGGCTCCGGGGGGCTCGTTCATCTGGCCGAACACCAGCATGGTCTTGTCGAGCACGCCCGATTCCTTCATCTCCAGCCACAGGTCGTTGCCCTCGCGGGAGCGCTCGCCCACGCCGCAGAACGCCGAAAGGCCGCCGTGCTCCTGGGCGAGGTTGTGGATCAGCTCCTGGATGATCACGGTCTTGCCGACGCCGGCGCCGCCGAACAGGCCGACCTTGCCCCCCTTGGCGTAGGGCGCCAGCAGGTCGATCACCTTGATCCCGGTCTCGAACATCTCCGTGGTCGGCGTCAGCGCCTCGATCGTCGGCGCCTCTCGGTGGATCGGCCAGCGCTCGACGTCGTCGGCCAGTGGCTCGCCCAGGTCGATCGGCTCGCCGAGTAGGTTGAAGATGCGGCCCAGCGTCTCACGCCCGACCGGGACGGTGATCGGGGCACCGGTGTCGATCACCTCGGTGCCGCGTGCCAGGCCGTCAGTTGTGTCCATCGCGACCGCGCGGACCCGGTCGTCACCCAGGTGCTGCTGGACCTCACAAATGAGCCACGCGTCGACCGCCGCGGCGGTGTCGATGTCCTCCTCGGCGCGAGCAGCCTCGGGACGGCGGATCTTGATCGCGTGGTAGATCTCGGGCAGCTTGTCGGGGAACACGGCCTCGATCACCACGCCCTGGACCTCTTCGATTCGGCCCACGTTCTCGGTGCGCTGCGCTTCTGCCTGCTGGGTTTCTGCTGCGGTTGCCATTTGTCTCCTAGGTTAGTGTCCCCGCTGGCGGGCCGGAGCTATCCGCTGAGCCCTTCAGCACCGCCGACCACTTCCAAGATCTCCTGCGTGATCTCGGCCTGGCGGGCCCGGTTCATCTCGAGCGTCAGGTCCTCGATCAACGTGCTGGCGTTGTCAGACGCGTTGCGCATCGCGGTCATCCGCGCGCCGTGCTCGGACGCGGTCGACTCGAGCAGCGCTCGGTAGATCGAAATCTCCACGTAGTCGGGCACGAGGCGCGCGAGGATCTCTTCGGGCTCTGGCTCGTACTCGACGAGCGCCCGCGGGCCGGAGCGCTCCGCATCATCCTCGTGCTCGTTCTCGTCGCCCTCCTCGAGCACGGTCGCCTGCTGCAGCGGCAGCAGCGTCTCTCGGCGCACGACCTGGTTGATCGGCGAGATGTAGCCGTTGTAGAAGATCTCGACCTGGTCGACCTCCTCGTCGACGTAGGCGGCCATCAGGCGCTCGGCGATGTGCCTGGCGTCGGCATACGAGGGCCGGTCGGTGAACCCGGTGAAGCTGGCGGCGGGATCCAGGCCCCGAAACGTCAGCGACGATGCGGGCCGGCGGCCCGAGGCGAAGTAAACGGGCTTGCGGCCCTCTGAATCGTGCTGGCGGCCCGCCGCCACCCCCCGCCGGACGATGTTGGAGTTGAACGCACCGGCCAGACCGCGGTCGCCGGCGATCAGCAGCAGGCCAACGCTCGAGACGTTCTCGCGCTCGGCCAGGATCGGCAGGCGCGGGACATCGCCCGCCGCCTCGGCCGCCTGACGGGTCATCCGGCGGATCGCCGACGCGTACGGGCGCAGCGCCTCAATCCGCTGCTCGGCACGCCGCAGCCGCGCGGCGGCGACCATTTCCATCGCCCTGGTGATCTTCTGGATGTTCTTGACCGCGCCGATGCGGTTTCGAACGTCGCGTTGGGTGGCGGGCATCGACTGCTCGGCAGGCTCCGGCTAGGCCGGGGCTCCAGCCTCCTCCTTCTCGGACTCGGACTCGGATTGGTCCTGCTCGCCCTCATCGCTCTCCGACGCGTCGTCGCGGCGGCGCTCGCCGCCGGGCTCATCGCCGCCCTCGTCAAGCGGATGGCCCTCCTCGTCGAGGTCGAAGCCGAAGTCCTCCGCGAACCGCTCCACGGCCTTTTCGACCTGCTCCTGGGTCTCGTCGCCCCAGTCGCCCTCGGCGATCTTCTGGAGCATCTCGGGCTCGTTGCCACGCACCGAGTCGGTGAGGTCGGCGAGGAAGCGCTCCACCTTGTCGACCACGATGCGATCCAGGTAGCCGTTGGTGGCTGCGTAGATCTGGATCACCTGGTCCTCGACCGCGATCGGGTGGCGCTCTGACTGGTTGAGCGTCTTGACGAGCCGCTCGCCGCGAGCCAGCGTCCGCTGGGTCTCGGGATCGAGCTCGGACCCGAACTGCGAGAACGCCTCGAGCTCGCGGTACTGGGACAGCTCCAGCTTCAGGCGGCCCGCGACCTTGCGCATCGGCGTGATCTGGGCGTTGCCGCCCACCCGCGAGACCGAGATCCCGACGTTGATGGCCGGGCGCACACCCGAGTAGAACAGCTTCGGCTCGAGGAAGATCTGGCCGTCGGTGATCGAGATCACGTTCGTCGGGATGTATGCCGACACATCACCGGCCTGCGTCTCGATCACGGGCAGCGCCGTCAGCGAACCGCCGCCCGGCAGCTTGTCGCCGGTGCGCGGGTCGACGAGCTCGTCCGACAGCTTGACGGCGCGCTCGAGCAGCCGCGAGTGCAGGTAGAAGACGTCGCCCGGGTACGCCTCGCGTCCCGGCGGGCGCCGGAGCAGCAGCGACATCTGCCGGTAGGCCTTGGCGTGCTGGGTGAGGTCGTCGTAGATGACGAGCGCGGCCTTCCCGTTGTAGAGGTAGTACTCGGCCATCGCGCAGCCCGCGTACGGCGCCAGGTAGTTGATCGGCGCCGACTCGTCGGCGGCCGCCAGCACGATGATCGTGTTCTCGAGCGCGCCCGCGTCCTCGAGCGTCTGCGCGAGCGCGACGACCGTCGACTTGCGCTGGCCGATCGCGACGTACACGCAGGTGATGTCGGAGTCCCGGTTGTTGATGATCGTGTCGATCGCGATCGCGGTCTTGCCGGTCTGGCGGTCGCCGATGATCAGCTCGCGCTGACCGCGGCCGATCGGGATCATCGAGTCGATCGCCTTCAGTCCGGTCAGCATCGGCTCCTTCACCGGCTGGCGCTGGACGACACCGGGGGCCTTGTGCTCCGCCGGGCGCGTCTCACTGGTT
>DASSGR010000069.1:0-33341 GCA_035693425.1 Solirubrobacteraceae bacterium | reverse complement strand
AGACCAAGCTCACACCCGCCACAAAGGGAGCAACCATGACGACAGCAACGCCGGATTCCACCGTCACTGCGCTCGAGGACCGCCTTGCGATCATCGAGCTGATCGGACGTCTGTCGCTCGCGATCGACGCCAAGGACTGGGACGCGATGGGGCAGCTGTTCACCGAGACGGTCTACCACGACCGCACATCGCTCACTGGCGGCGAGCCGTACACCGCTCCGGTCGCGCAGTTCGTGGAGGGATGGCGTCAGACGCTGCAGGCGATGGACGCAGTCCACCACCAGATCACCAATCACGTGGTCAGCGTCGACGGCGATGAGGCGACCTGCACTGCCAACATGCAGGGCACCCACGTGCTTGCCAACGCGTCGGGTGGCCCCATCTGGACCGTCGGCGGTCGCCACCTCTACGAGCTCAAGCGGACCCCGGACGGGTGGCGGATCTCCGGATTGACCTTCACCCTCCAGTGGGCGACCGGCAACATGAACGTCCTGAACCTGGCGATGGCCGCAGGGGCTTAGCCGAGGCCCCGCCGCGTCCAGCGGCGCCGGCTGGTCGAGCGCGACAACGGCGCCGTACCCAACATGTCCGAGGTGGCGCGGGCGGTTGGCATCTCACGCCAGGCGCTTTATCTGCACTTTCCAGAGCGGGCTTCGTTGTTGCTTGCGCTTGTCGCGAGCGTCGATCAGCAGGAAGACCTGCAAGCTGGGGTCGAGGCGGTCAACGCCGCGCCCGACGCCGCCGCTCAGATTCGAGCGTGGGTGGAGATGCAGTCCTGGCGCAATCCGCGGATCGCTCCGATCGCTCGTGCGCTTGATCAGGCTCGCTACAGCGACGAGGCCGTCTCCAAGGCGTGGCGAAACCGGACCGACAATCGAATGCGCGCTGCCCTCGCGATCGTCACCCGGCTGCGTGAGGAAGGACGGCTGCATCCCAACTGGACGACCGAGGAGGCAGCGACGCTGTTATGGGAGCTCACCTCGTTCCGGGTCTGGGACGACCTCGTCAACGAGTCGCGGCTGTCCCCCGAACGCTACGTCGAGATCGTCGCCGCAGCCGCCCTGGCCGCCCTCGAGAGCCCGGTCGGCACGCAGTAAAGGCGTTAGGCCGGAGCCGTCCGCCCTACCTCTTCCCGCCCCGCCCGAGGCGCGACATCAGGCGGCTCAGCGTGCTCCGGATCTCCTGGCTGGCGTCAGCGCCGAACTTGCCGACCGTGTCGTCGGTCTTGATGATCCCCAGCTCCTCGCCGTCGGGCGCGCGTAGCCCCCCCGGCAACTGTCTCGGCGGCTTGCGCCCGGTAGCCCGCGCGGCGAGCCTTGGCGGCGTCGATCTGCGCCTGCAGGCGGGCGACGTGGTCGTCGGGATCGGGTGTGGGATGGGTTGCGTCGGCGTCGTCGGTCATGGGACGCATTCCAGCACCTATCAGGTCGTGCCGGTCGGTGAGGAGCTAAGTGCCGATATCGGAGGTCCTAGACTGCGGCGATGCTGCGTGACCTGCTCGGGCCGGTCAGGACAGCGGCTCGGAGGGTGATCGGGCCGGTGGCGGTGGCGGTGATAGCCGTTGCAATTGTGGCCTGTGGGTCGTCGGCTAGTTCCAACCAATCGCGCCCGCCGTCGGTCCGACCAGCGTCGGGGGCCAGTTCAGCCGTCCCGACGGTGCTCGTCCTCACCCAGACGCTCGGTTACCACCATTTGTCGATCCCCACCGCGATGGCCGCGGTGCGCGCCATCGCCGCCCGCAGCGGGCGCTACCGGGTGGTGTTCTTGCCCGGTGCCGCGCAGCTGACTCCTGCCGCGCTCAGACATGCGGCCGCCGTAATGTTCCTGCTGACCACGGGCGAGCTCCCGATTGGCGCCGGGAAACGGGCGCTGGTCGCCTTCGTACGCGGCGGTGGCGGGCTGATCGGCTTCCACTCGGCGACCGACACGTTTCACCATTGGGCGGCCTACAAGGACATGTTCGGCGCCGAGTTCAGCCACCACACGCATCCGAGCACCCGGCGGGTGATCGTGACCGATCGCTCCGCTCCTGCCACGCACGTGCTCCCGGCGAGCTTCCCGATCCACGAGGAGTTCTACGTGTTCAAGCACGACCCGCGCCCTCGGGTTCACGTACTCGCCGAGCTCGACACCGGACCCAGTGGGCCGGACCGTCCGCTTGCCTGGTGTCGGCGCTTCGGCCGGGGTCGGGTGTACTACGACGCGCTGGGGCACTTCTCGGCCACATGGCACAACCGGTACCAGCGGGCCCTCGTGTCGGGCGGGATCCTGTGGGCGGCCGGCCTGGCCAGCGCCCCGAGCTGCTCGACGCCGAGCACCCGCGTCGGCCACCTTCGCGCCGGGCAATGATCCCAGCACAACCATGCTCGCGAGCACGGCCCAGGGGTCACCTTATGTCGCGCGGTCTTCTAGCCCGGAGAGCCGTTCCGGTGCCGGGCGGGGTCGCTGGCCTGCGGGGCGGCGGCGGCCGGTCGCCCGAGCGCCCCGGCGTCGGGATTTATGACGATCACGTGGCTGGGCGCATGGGCGGCGATATAGGCGGTGACGGCGGTGGTTACGGTCGCGTGGCGGGTGTCGGGGCCGAGCACGATTGCGCCGGCGTGCATGTCGGCGGCGCGGCGCAGGATCTCCCTTGCTACGTCGGTGTGCGTGCCGTAGCTGTGCAGCAGCTCGCCGGTGACTGGCACGCCCGCTTTGCGTAGTTCGTCCAGGCAGGCGTCGAGCAGCGCTTGCGCCTGCGCCGAGCTCTCGAGCTCGGTGGTGTCCTCGCCGGCGAGCACGTCTGTCTCGATTACGTGCAGGACATGGACCTCGGCGCCACGGGCGCGAGCCAGCGGCACGGCGATTGCGCTGACCTGGCGGGAGGTGGGGCCGGCTAGAGCGAGCACCATCGGAGCCGCGCCTGCGGATGTCGCGGCGGGCGCGGCGAGCTGGTTCGGGGTCGCGCGAGCCGGGGGGGGTGTGCCGGCGGGGCGTAGCGCGCCGCGATAGAACCACAGGACGCCAACGCCGATCGCGGTCATGCCCGCGCCGAGGTAGAAGGGGGCCTGGACGCTGACGTGTTCGGCGAGCTTGCCGGCGATGAACGGGGCGATCGCGCCGCCGCAGAAGCGTACGAAGCTGTATGCCGACGAGGCGATCGGCCGCGGAACCGGGGCGGACTCCATCACGACCTGGGTCATCAGCGTGTTCGTGATCCCGAGAAACGCGCCCGAGGCGATGACGCAGACGATCAGCGCGGTCTGCGAGGCGTGGAGCACGCCCATCACGACCAGGATCGCCGCGATCCCCACCAGCGTGGCACCCAGCCCGCGAACGTCGCCGTAGCGACGGCCGATTCGCGGCGCGACGAAGACGGCGAAGATCGCCAGCAGCAGCCCCCAGCCGGTGAACGTGTAACCGAGCTGGTGGATTCCCATGTGCAGCGGGAACGGCGTGTACGCCAGCAGCGTGAAGAACCCGAAGTTGTAGAAGATCGCCGTCAACCCGCTACCGCGCGTCGCGCGGTGGCGCAGCGCTCGCAAAGGCTCGGCGATCGAGACGCGCTCGCTGCGCGGTGGCGTGGGTGTGCGGCGCACGAACACGTTGATCGCGAGGAACGCGATCGTCATCAGCACGGCGACGCCGAAGAACGGGCCACGCCAGCTGACGCCGCCGAGCTCCCCGCCGAGCAGCGGGCCGACGGAGATCCCCAGGCCGAGCGCGGCCTCGTAGAGCACGACAGCGCCCGCGACGCCGCCGCTGGCCGAGCCGATGATCACCGACAGTGCGGTGGCGATGAACAGCGCGTTCCCGAGACCCCAGCCGGCGCGCAGCCCGACGATCGCCCCGACACTGTTCGACGCGCCTGCCGCGGCGCTGAAGGCGATGATCAGGACCAGGCCGGCGAGCAGCGTGCGCTTGGAGCCGATCCGGCTGGCGACGGCGCTGGAGACGAGCATTGAGACGCCCGTGACCGCGAAGTAGCTCGTGAACAGCAGCTCGACCTGGCTCGGAGAGGCGTGAAGGTTCTTCGCGATCGCCGGCAGGATCGGATCCACCAACCCCAAGCCCATGAACGAGACGACCGCGGCAAACGCCACCGCCCAGACCGACCTGGGCTGTGACAAGAACCCACCCCCGGAATCTGAATCACGAGTCATTCGGTGCCTCCCTGCTTGAAGGTCGTATGGGTCATCGGCCTCACCTATGTGGTCGCGAGTGTTTCTGGGGTTGGGAGGTGTGGCGATCGCTCGGCGTGAACGATCAGCACCGGAATCGGGCTGTGGTGCAGCACGTAGTGGCTGACGCTGCCGAGCAGCGCCGCGCGGACCGCACCGCGACCGCGCGAGCCCATCACGACAAGGTCGTGATGACCCTGCTTGATCCGGCGGATCAGTGCGGTCCTGATCGGTTGGTCGGTCAGCACCGTCGTGACGGGGAGGTCATTGGGCACCCGGTCGCGTGCTTGCCGGAGGATCACTTCGGCCTGCTCACGCGCGTTCTCGATCAGATGACCGGTCCCCTCCCCGGGCAGCAGGTACACGGTCGGGGCTAGCTCCGCCACGCCCGTCATCAACGTCAACCGGGTGTGCTCGCTCTCGGCGAGGTCGATTGCCTGCGCAAACGCCTCATCTGCGTCCGCGGATCCATCGACCGCAACCAGGATGTTGTGAAACATGACGCCTTTCCTTCCACTCCTATGAGGGGCGGTCTAACTCGACGGGGTGGTCCGACTTGATTGACAGTTATATCGTAAACAAATATAGTTTGTCAATATGAACAGCTCGACTGCACCCACGCTGGACCGCTCCCAACAAATCGACGTCGTCTCAAGGCAGCTGCTGCCGGGTGCGGCGTTGCTGACGCGGCTGCTCGTGCGCCAACTCGGTGGCGAGCTGTCGCGCACCGAGGCCGGTCTGCTGAGCACGTTGGGCGGCGGCGCGCAGCGGATCACCGCGCTGGCCGAGCTTGAGGGGCTCGCTCAGCCGACGATGACCAGCATGGTCAAGCAGCTCGAACAGCGAGGGCTGGTCAGGCGCGAGCGCCAGGCCGACGACGGACGCGTGGTACTCGTCACCCTGACCGAGGCCGGCAGCGTCGCGCTCGAGGACTATCGGGCGCGGGCCCGCGCAGTGCTCGGCACCTACCTAGCCGAGATCCCTGACGAACAGGTCCAAGCGCTCGCCGCCGCCACTGACGCACTGGCGCGACTCATCACCCTGCTACAGCAGCGACCGGCCCGATAACCGCAAGCAACATCCCCGATTTCGAGGCGCGCGGGCAGCCAGAACACTGCCGGTTTCGGGACTGAGGCGTTAGCTCCCTGCCGGTCCGCTGGCTATCACCGGAGGTTGTTTCGCGGTGTGCACTGCGGACGCGGGTTCCGCTTGAAGACGCAGCTGGATCACGCGATCGACCAGTTGCGGGACGCTGCGGCTCCTCTGCTGCAGTCCCTCAGTTGCGAGCGGCGCGCGGCCATCGGCTTAGACGAGCGCTCGGCGGGCGGACGGCTACGCCACCTGACCTGTACTCATGCTGCCGGGCAGCACCCGTCTGAGTTGGTTGCGCGAGGTGATGTCGAGCTTGCTGAACACCTTGCGCAGGTGGTAGGCGACCGTGTGATGGCTGATGAACAGCCGCTCGCCGATGGCGGCGTTCGAAAGGCCGTCGCGGGCGAGCCGCGCGATCTGGACCTCCTGGGCGGTCAACTGCTCGCGGGTCTCGACCCGGCGCTTGCGGACGCGCTCGCCGGTGGCCAGCAGCTCACGCTCGGCGCGCGTGGCGAACGCCTCGACGCCCATCACGGTGAACAGCTCAAACGCGGTGCGCAACTGGTCGCGGGCGTCGGAGCGGCGCCGCTCGCGCCGCAGCCACTCGCCATAGAGCAGGTGGGTCCGCGCGAGCTGCACGCGCACGCGCGTGCGCCGCAGCCGCTCGATTGCCTCCTGGTAGAGGCGCTCGGCGGCGTCGCCGCTGCTGAGCAGCGCACGCGAGCGGGCCTCGACCCCGAGTGCCCAATCGCTGCCGCTGGGCCGGGTGCTGAGCCTGAGCCGCTCGAGCGCGCGTTCCGCGATGCGGCGCTCTCCGACGCGGGCGGCCACCTCCACGAGCTCGGCGACCGGGCTGGGTGTGCTCGCCTCGGAATGGGGCGCGCCGTCGATGGCCTCGCGCACGGCGGCGAAGGCCTCCTCGTAGCGACCCAGACCGTTGTACAGGACCGCGCCGGCCTGCCCGGCGAACGCCGGCGCGAAGCCCTCCCCTCGCGCCTTCGCATCCGTGGTGAAGTCCTCGACCAGCGCCGAGAACTCCAGCTCGCGTCCGCGCAGCGCCGCGACCCAGATCTCGACGTAATGATGAGCGGGGATGCCGGTCGCCGCGGTGGTCGCCCGGAGCTCGTCGAGCAGCGACTCCGCTGCGGACAGCTCGCCGCAAAGGACCTGGATGAGGCTGAGCGTGCTGAGGAGCAGCGGCGTGGCCGTGAGGGCCCCGGCATCACGGGCACGCTGTAGCTCTCGCGTGGCGAGCAGCCTCCAGCTCTCCTCGTCCCACAGATCGGAGGCGGCGCGGCAGGCGAGCGAGAGCCAGCGCGACTCCTCGGGTGGGAGCGCGGCCTCCTCGCGGAACGCGCTCAGCGCGGCTTTGAGGATCGGCGCGGCCGCGGCGAGACCGTCGATCGGCAGCGTCGCCATCCCCTGCAGGAGGAGATCGGTCGGCCGCGGCGGCCTGCGCGGGGCGGGGGCGGCCAGCGCCGCCTTGCTCACCTCGAGGAGGTCCGCGCGGCGGGCGAGCCGGCCGGCGAACCGGGCCGCCTCGAGCGCTTCGAGATAGGTGGCGCGCGCGCGCGTCGGGTCGACTGCCTCGAGCTGGCGGGCGGCCTCCAGCAGGAGCCTGGGAGCGTCGCCGCCGCGCTGCGCGGCGAACGCGATCTGCGCGCGCAGGAGATCCACGCGCGCGCGCTGGGGATCGTCGACGCCGCCGGTCTCCGTGGCGGCGAGCAGCGTGAGCGCATCGTCGAGGGCGCCGGCCTCGTACTTGGCCTGTGCCGCCGCCAGCGCCCGCTGGGCACGCCGGACAGGGTCCGGCGTCAACCCCGCGGCGCGCTCGAGGAAGGCGGCGGCGGCGGCCAGGCCGCCGCGCGCCTGGGCGCGAACGGCGCCTCGCTCGAGCGCGCCGGCGACGGACTCGTCCGGGTCGGCCGTCGCCTCGGCGAGATGCCAGGCCCGCCGGTCGGGATCGACCCCCGGATCGGTCGCTTCCGCCAGCGCCGCGCGGACGCGGCGGCGTTCGTCCAGGGCAGCTGCGCCGTACACCGCGGACCGCACCAGCGGATGGCGAAACCGGACCTGGGCGCCGATCTCGATCAGGTCGGCGCCGGCGAGCGGCTCGAGCGCCGCGTCGGTGAGCCCGAGGTGAGCCGCGGCGCGCCAAACGAGCGCGGGATCGCCGGTCGGGTCGGCCGCCGCCACCAGCAATAGCCGCCTGGTGTCCGCAGGGAGCGCCTCGAGGCGCTGCAGGAAGCGCTCCTCGATGCGCCCCGCAAGTGGCAGGGCCTCCGGCAGGCCGAACCCGCCAGCCAGATCGGCCGGCGCGAGCCCGCGCGGCAGCTCCAACAGCGCGAGCGGGTTCCCACGGGCTTCGGCCACGAGCTGGTCGGCGACCCGCTGATCCAAGCGCCCGGGCACGACCGACGTGAGGAGCGCTCGTGCGTCGGAATCGCGCAATCCCTCGACAACCAGCTCCGGCAGGGCGGCGAGCTCACGGATCGGTTCGCGGACGGCGAAGAGCACGACTACAGACTCCGCCACCAGCCGGCGCGCCACGAACGCCAGCGCCTGCGCGGAGGCCCGATCCAGCCATTGCGCGTCGTCGATCACGCATAGAAGCGGGCGCTCCTCGGCCGCCTCGGACAGCAGGCCGAGCACCGCCAAGCCGACGAACAACCGGTCCGGCGCGGGGCCCTCGCTCAGCCCGAACGTGATTTCCAGCGCATGGCGCTGAGGTGCGGGAAGGCCCTCAAGGCGCTCGAGCAGCGGCGCGCACAGCTGATGCGACGCCGCGAATGCCAACTCCATCTCCGACTCCACCCCCGACGCACGCACGAAGAGCATGTCCGACGCCGACCCGACCGCATAATCCAGCAGCGCCGTCTTCCCAACTCCCGCCTCACCCCGTACTACGAGCACAGCGCTGCGCCCAGCCCGTGCGCCCTGGAGCAGCCGATCCAGGACCGCGCATTCGTCTCGCCGACCGCGCAGGGTCAGCTCCCCGGGAGCTGACTGACCGACAGCCATCAGAATCGCGATCCTAAAGGCATCCGCCGCAAATGTCTGCGTTCCGGTGGCCTAGATGATCGCCGCACCGCGCAACCCGGCGGTGACGCATACCCCGAGTGCCCCCAGGAGCTCAGCCTAGCCGCGACCGAGATCCGGGGGGAGGTCGCGCTGGAGCGGGGGTCGTTCCGGTATGGGGGTGGGGAGGACGGTGGGCCGGCGGCGCCCGAAGAGGCGTTGCGGGACGTATCGATGCTCGTCGCGCCGGGGCAGCTCGCGGCGCTGGTCGGGCCATCCGGGGCGCGCGAGACGACGATCTCCTACCTGGTCCCGAGGCTCTACGACGTCGAGTGCCGCGGCCTTACCTCCGCGACGATCGCGGGCGCGGTCGGCGTGGTGACCCAGGAGAGAGCTACCTGTTCGGCGGCACGGTGCGCGAGAACATCCGCTACGGCGGCCGGGCGCGACCCACGAGGAGGTTGTGGTCGCCGCGAAGGCGCCTTCATCCACGGCCGCATCACCGCCTTGGAGAACGGATACGACACGGTGGTCGGGGAACGCGGCTACCGGTGCTCGGGCGGCGAGCGCCAGCGGCTGGCAATCGCCCGGGTCATTCTGGACGACCCGCCGATCCTGATCCTCGATGAGGCCACGTCGGCGCTGGACACCGAGAGCGAGCGCGTCGTGCAACGAGGCCTGGAGGCGCTGATGCACGCCGCCACGACGATCGCGATCGCCTACCGGCTATCGACGACCCGCCCCGCTGACGCGATCTTCGTGATCGAGCGCGGCACGATCGTCGAGCGCGGAACCCACGAACAGCTGCTCGCCGAGGGTTGTCTTTACGCGCGTCTCTACGAAGAGCAGTTCGGCGACGGAGCCGTCGAGGCGCATTGCAGCGACGGGGTGATCCTCGCCAACGGCCGGGCTTGTCGGCCATCGAGCCGGCGAGCGCCGCCGGGCGCCGAGTTTGCAGCCCACGGTCCGACGGAGCGCGAGGGCATCGCCGAGCTCCCCGCGGACCTGCGCACGGCGCTCACGGTGTGAAGCCGTCGACACGCACCAAGTAACGCTGCACGCTACGCCCTACGTGCTTGCACCGTTAATGACGGCCGCGAGGGGGTGAGCCGTCACGTCGTCGGCGGCTAGGCCGAGGTGTTGGCCTTTCGCGTCGCGGCCGACCGCTCTGACCGCCGACGGGGTCCGCTCCCTCGAGGATCGCCCATAAGCCACAGGTATGCCTGCTGGCATGGTGCTGCCTGACGAAGCGTCTCCGGACGATGGATGCTCACCCCAATGCGTACGTCACGTCTGCAAAGGAGGTCGAGAAATGTCTGAATCTGTCGCAGATGCGTTGTGGTCGATGCTCGCGAGCGCCGGGGTCAAGCGCTGTTACGGCATCGTCGGTGACGCGTTGAATCCGGTTATCGACGCCCTGCGGCGCGATGGTCGCGTCGAATTCATCCAGGTACGCAACGAGGAAGCAGGGGTGTTCGCGGCGGTTGCTGAGGCATCCCTGACCGGGAACCTCGTGGCGGTGTGTGGCACGTCGGGGCCTGGTGTCATGCACCTTCTCAATGGGCTGATGGACGCCCAGCGCGAGGGGGTCCCTGTGATCGCGATCGCCGGCGACACCGTATCGAGCTTGATCGACAGCGGCACGATCGAAGAGATCAACCCGTACACGACGTTCCAGATCGCGTCGGTGTACACCGGTCGGCTGGTCAATCCCGCGCAGACCCGAACGGTCGTCCAGACGGCGATCCGGACTGCGCTGAGTGAGCGCGGCCCCACGGTGATCGCCGTGCCCGGTGATGTCGCGGTCAGCAAGGTCCCGGACGACTCTTATCAGGCGGTTACGCACAACCCGCCGCTATTGCGGCCCAGCGATGAGGATCTGCGCACGCTGGCCGAGATGATCGACGAGGCCGGTTCGGTCACGATCTTCGGGGGCGACGGATGTCGCGACGCGCATGATGAGGTGGTTGCGTTGGCCGAGAAGCTCCAAGCGCCGGTCGGATATGCCTACCGCGGCAAGCAGTGGCTCGAGTGGGACAACCCGAACGCGGTCGGGATGACCGGCCTCCTCGGCTGGGGCGGAGCCTACGAGGCGATGCAACATTGCGACCTGTGCCTGCTGCTCGGCACGAACTTTCCGCTGAACGATTTCTATCCCAAGACGGCGAAGAAGGTTCAGGTCGACCGACGTCCATCGATCATCGGACGCCGCACCCACATCGACATGGGACTTGTGGGTGACATCAAGGACACCGTCGCCGCTCTGCTGCCGCTTGTTGCCCAGAAACACGAGTCTCACCATCTGAATCGCGCGCTCAAGACGACCGAGACGTGGCGCAAGAATATGGGCCACTACGTGACCCGCGGACCCGAGCTCACACCGATCCGCCCCGAGTACCTCGTTTCGGTCATCGACGAGCTGGCTAGCGACGACGCGGCGATATGCGCTGATACCGGCACGGCGTGCATCTGGATGGCGCGCTATATCACCGCCAAGCAGAAGCGCAACATCTTCGGCTCGCTCTCCTGGGCATCAATGGCCAACGCGATGCCGAGCACGATCGGCGCCGCGCTTGCCTACCCCGGACGTCAGGTGATCGGTCTCTGCGGCGACGGCGGTCTCTCGATGCTGATGGGCGACCTGTTCACAATCGCCGAGCGCCAGCTCCCCGTAAAACTCGTCGTGCTCGACAACAGTGGTTTCCAGTTCGTCCACATCGAGATGGAAGAGGCAGGAATCCAGCCGTACGGGACCAAGTTCGCCAACCCGGATTTGGCCAAGGTCGCCGAATCGATCGGCCTCACCGGCATCCGAGTCGAAGACCCCAGAGAGGTCCGAGACGCTGTCGCCCAGTTCCTGGCCACACCCGGGCCGGCACTGCTGGACGCGGTCGTGGAGCCGTACGCGCTGAGCCTCCCACCGCACGTTTCGTTTGGCGAGGCCGAAGGGTTCTCCCTGAGCTTCGCCAAGCAGGCACTCAACGGCAACCTCGACGACGTCATCCAGACCGTCAAACGAAACGTCCACCTCGTGTAGACCGATGCTGGTCGCGCGGGACGTAGATCCGCCAAGTCGACTCTATTCCGCTCCGCGACGTCGTCGTTGCTGGAAGCGCGAGATCAGCGGCTGCGTCGGTTATCGCTCGTCGAGTCGAAGCAGGTGTACCTCCGTGCTCCTCCCGCGTGGAGAACAACACAGCCAGCGCCGCTGATGCGCACGTGGTGGTGGGAACCGCCTGCCGGCGGCTGTAGCGGCGTGCAGCCGGCCGTGACCGTGTGGCGCGGCCGGCGCCGGCGACGCCGCTCGAAGTCCGTGTCATGATCGAGCGGCTGCCAGGCTCGGCGCTCTTTATGAGCTAGGACCAGGCGATGGCCGACGAGCAGCGCACGGAAGAAGCGCCGACACGCGTGTCAGCCGGCGGGCAGGACCGCGGGCTCCCGCGCTCGAAGCTCGGTTTGAACATCGGTCAGAACGGATCGGCCAGCTTGTTCACCGTGCTCGTGGCCCTCGCGGTCAATGTGCTGGTCGCGGTGGCCAAGTCGGTTGCGGCCGCGATCACGAGCTCGGCATCGCTAACGGCTGAGGCGGCGCACTCGTGGGCGGACGCCGGCAACGAAGTCTTCCTGCTGTTGGCGAACCGAAGGGCGGTCCGTGCGCCTGACCGGGCCCATCCGCTCGGGCACGGGCGCGAGGCCTACGTGTGGTCGCTGTTCGCCGCGCTGGGGTTATTCGTGGCCGGTGGCGCAGTGTCGATCACCCACGGCGTCAACGAGCTGCGGGCGCCGTCCCCGGCCGAGCACTTCGCCGTGGGGTACGTCGTGCTGGGCATCTCCGCCGTGCTCGAGGGGACGTCGTTCCTGCGCTCTGTCCGCCAGGCCACACCCGAGGCCGAAGCGCTGCAGCGGGACCTCATCGAGCACATGATGGTCACCTCCGATCCCACGCTGCGCGCCGTGTTCGTCGAGGACGCCAGTGCGCTACTCGGGCTGCTCCTGGCGGCTGTTGGACTGGCCGCCCATCAACTCACCGGCTCGGTCACGCCAGACGCCATCGGATCGATTCTGATCGGCCTGCTGCTCGTGGTCGTGGCCGTTCTGCTGATCAACCGCAACCGCCAGTTCCTTGTCGGCGAGGAAGCCGACCCGCGGGTGCGGCGCGCCGTCCTCCAAGCGCTGCTGGACCTGCCCCAGGTCCAGCGGGTCACGTACTTGCGGCTCGAGGTCGTCGGGCCGAGATCGATCTCCGTCATCGGCGACGTCGACCTCGTCGGTGACGACATCGAGCCGAGCGTGGCCGTCAAGCTGCGTGCCCTGGAGGCATTGATCAGTGCGTCCCCGGCCGTCGCGGGCACCGTGTTGAGCCTGTCCGCGCCGGACGAGCCCTCCTTGAGAATCTGACTCGACCCGCGCGCCACCGCGCCGCCACGCCCAGCCGCCGCTGATCGCCGGCCGTGGCGTCGCAGGACTCGAGACGCTGATGGCGCTGCACGCGTTGGCCGGTGATCGCGTCGAGCTCACCGTCGTGGCCCCGGGGAACCACTTCGTCGATCGGCCGCTCGCTACCAAAGAGCCGTATGCCGTGGGGCGCATCCGGCAGGTACCGGTGGATCGTGCAGCGCGCGACGCTGGCGCCACGCTGTTCCCTTTGACGGTCGAGTCAGTCGACACCCGCGCGAGAATCGTAAGCACCGTGCGGGGGAGGCAATTTGAGTACGACGCTCTGGTGCTCGCGCTAGGCGCGGACGCCGTCCCCGAGGTCCCCCGCGCGATCACGTGGGACGATCGTTCCGCGGCCGACATGCTCGCCGGCCTACTCCAGGGCTTTGAGCAGGGCTACAGGCTTAGCTTGGCGGTCTTCGTCCCCCCGGGGCCGGGGTGGCCGCTTCGAGCCTTCGAGCTTGCGCTGCTCATCACGCTCGACAGGAATGGGCATCGACGCGCAGACGACGATCATCACGCCGGAACCCTCGGCGCTGGCGCTTCTCGGGCCTCGGGCCTTCGAACTCGTCCCAAAGAGGTCGCGCGCGCTGGGGTCGCCGTCGTCTCGGCTGACCGCGTGGAGATCGAGCAGGGCCAGCGAGCAACGGTGGCCCTGGAGCCGTCGGGCCAACGCCTCGAGGTCGACCGGTTGCTCGCGCTCCCCGGCTTGCGGGGTCGACCGGTCGCTGGCCTCCCGACCGACGCCGACGCCCGGGGGTTCATCGAGGTTGACGAGCACTGCCGAGTGCGCGGGCTGGATCGCGTATGGGCCGTCGGCGACTGCACCGCCTTTCCGGTGAAGTCCGGCGGCTTCGCCGCGGAGCATGCAGTGCCGCGGACATCGCGGCGCGTGCCGGCGCTGCGATCGAACCGCGGCTGTTCGACCCGGTTCGTGAAGGGCTAGCGGGTCTTCCTTCAGGCCGGTTCCTGACCGACTGGCTGGGCGCAGGCGAAGACGAAGAGCTGACGACGCACCTTCCGGGCACCGGGGTGCCAGTGCTTACGTACCTTCACCGCGATCTCGGAGCGGGCCTGCGCGGTGTCACATAGCCGCGACAACCACCTTCGCTGATCACCCGCGCACATCCGTTCCGTAGACGGACCACATTGCAGTCGTCGAACGCGCCGACCTCGTGGTTACATGGTGGGAGGGTTCACGAGTTGTGCTGGCGAGCATCCTGAACCGGTGGGGTCCTCCCACCGCCGCACGGACTCAGTCACGTCTCGATTGACGTCGCCGCGTGCCGCTGGGCCGCTGGCACGGGCTCGCTGCGGCAGTCCAGCTCGACCCAAGAGGTGCGATGGACGTTTTCGCGCTCACCTACGAAGGCTTCGTTCCAGCGGAGGGAGGGCCCGTCCGTTTAGGCGAGTAAGCAGCCCTGGAAAGGATGCTGTGCTGGCCTACCGCACGATGTCGTACTGACTCGCGCGGTCGGGTTGGGCCCATTGCCTACGTCCGGTTGCGCCACACTGTCGTGCGCACACGGCGGTAGGAGGCGACGGATCGCGGGCCGCACCCGGCGATCGTACTACCCAGGACCGAACCCAGGCCGGTGCTGGCCGCATCGACGGTTCCTGACGATGTGCTGGCTGAGGGCTGCGACGCCGACGCGGAGGCGCCGCCGTTGCTCGTGGTGCTCGAGCCACTACTTCCGCAGGCGGCTATCGCCAACGCGCTCAGCGGCGCGATTGTGAGCGCGGCAAGTCGATTCCTTCGGAACACGATTACTCCTTGGTTCATTTGGTCATTCACCGCGCCGTAACGGCGCGCGTGTCACGAACCTGGGTCTCGAACGCCTCGCCCCCCGAGACCTCTATTGCCCGCCCGACATAAATGGCTCGTCAATTGCCCCGCGATCAGTGGCCAGGCGCTCTACCCACCTGTCCATCAACGATCGCGAAGCGCACAGTCACAAATTGCCAGTGCTGTCGGGAACTGACCGATCGAGTCAGCCTGCGTGGCGAGGGGATCGCCAGCGTCATGGCTCAGCTGAGGATGCCGACTGCGCGGGAGATGATGAGGCCGATTGTGACTAACGAGATCAGCGCATGTGTGCTCATCAGTGCCTTTGCGTGCGTGGAGATCGGCACCGTGTCGGCGGCGGAACGCAGTGGCTGTCTTGACCCCGAGCGCCAACTAATCGAGAAACTCCGCCGTCGAGTCATCGAGCGTGTACGGCCGGCCGCTGTCCATCTGCGAGAAGACGAAGTCCGGGCGCCCCTCGGGCGTGTGGGGGTCGAGGCGTCTGGCCCGGTTGGCTGGTCCACCGCGGTCGAGCTGCCAGTACCACAGCGCGAAGATCAGGACGTTCGTCAGCCAGATTGCAATCCCGGACAGGATCAGTACGCGGCCGTTTGAGATGTGCTTGTTCAGCAGTTCGTCCGCGAGCAGGTATAACGAGATCGCGTTGGCGGCGTTGACAACACCATCATTCCGATCGCCGCTCGGCGGCGGAGGGGATGATCCTCGTGGAGGCGGCCGCGTGGAGTCGTGGCCTCTAAACCGATCAACAGCACACCCTAGCGCGCGGGCAGCAGCCATCTCGGACCGACAGTCAGCCGGGCGGAAAGGCCGACCTGGAGCAGGATTCTGCGAGCACACACAGGTGCGCCGGCCATTAGGCGACCCGGCAAGCCTGTTGAACCTCCGGAGTGTCTGGGGTGCGGCCGCCGGCCGCGCCGACCGCGAGACTCGCGAGCTCCGCTTCGACATTGACCTTGCCGTCCGAAACGGGCTGGGGACGCACTCAGGCAGCTTCCCGCAGTGGCGCTACGTGCCGTGTTTGCCCGAGGATCCTGCGCGCAGAGCGGAGGCCGCCCGTGATCAGCTCATCGGCGTGTCCGAAGTCGATCGGCATGATGCCGTCGATGCTCGGCGCAGGGATCACCGTCAGCTCCACCGAGTCCGGGTACCGTGCGACGTCTTCTTTCAGGCGTCGCGTGATCGTCCGCAGCATGGCGGTGACCCCGGAGGCCCACGCGCCTCGCGGTGCCCGTCCGAGGGGTCCTGTGCCGATCGCCTGCAGCACCAGGATGCGATCGGCGCCGAGCGCGACGGCGTGTGAGATCGGCGTGTTGTTGACGATGCCTCCGTCGATCAGCAGCTGCGCCTCCCACTGCACCGCCGGGAACACCCCTGGAATCGCTGCGCTCGCCAGGACTGCGTCTATCGCTGGGCCCGACGAGAGGAGGACCTCGTCGCCGCTGAGGGCATCCGCGGCGACGACATGCAATTCGATCGGCGCGTCTTCCAGTCGATCGAGTTGCAGATGGCGGAGCACCAGCCGCCGCAGCGCCCCGGCCGAAACGGAGTAGTCGCGCAACCCAAGCATCCCCAATCCGGCTGTCAGGGGATTGGCGGGGAATACATCAGCGCGGCCGACGCCCCGCCAGAGCCGTTGGAGGTCGGCAGCCGTGCTCGGTGTCGGCGGGCGCGAAGCGATAAACGCAGCGTTGATCGCTCCGGCCGAAGTGCCGACCAGGAGATCGGGACGAATCCCGTGCTCGTAGAGCGCTTGGACCATTCCGGCTTGCGAGGCTCCAAGACTCGCCCCGCCTGACAGAACGAAAGCAACGCGCATCGTTAAGTTTCCGCTTGCGCTGTTCGCAACGGCTCGTGCCTCAGGAACAGCTATGCGGCCCCGGCGTCCGGCGCGCCGTGGGCCTCAGCTCCTTCGAAGCGGTACTCCGTCTGCCAGGTGTCCTCGCCGGAGGTGTGAGCCGTCCAAAACAACTCCGCGATGTTGTCGGGGTCGAACGCAGTGCCCGGGGCGACTTGGCCGACGATGGTGATGCTGGCGGCGTGGACGCCATCGGACGCCACTTCGTCCGCGATCAGCGTCGCGCCCGAACGGAGCGCCGCCTTCCCAAGCGAAAGGCTGGCCAATGCCGGAACCGGGTAGTCGGCGAAGCCACCCCCGGTGAACAGGATCGTCCCTGAACCGGCACCGCGCATCACCGGCGCAGCGACTGCGCCGACGCCCGGTCCGGCACCGATCAGCAGTAAGTGGCTGGAGTCGATTTGGAATTCGGGGCTCATCTGTCTTCACTCCTTCGTGGGCTCGGCACCCTGGGTCGGTGGTAGACGCTTCGCATACGTTGGTTGGCCGTCGGCACCGGCGCTAGACGCGATCCTGGTCCGGGCGATTTCCGTCAGGTATGCGTCGCCTCCATCTGATGCTCGGAGGCCGCTTGGCTATAGCATCGCCTTGCCCATGGCCGAGGGTCATTCAGCTCCTGGACAGCTGACGCTCGAGGACCGTCGACACGAATCCGCGGCGCTCGATGGGTTGCTGGCGGCCGTCAGGGCAGGGCGCAGCGGCGCGCTGGTGCTGCGGGGGGAGGCGGGGATCGGTAAGACGGCGCTGCTGGAGCACGCGGTCGCGTCCGCGTCGGGTGTGAGGGTGTTGCGCGCGACGGCAGTGGAGTCGGAGATGGAGCTGGCGTTCGCGGCGCTGCATCAGTTGTGCGGTCCGATGCTTGACCGGATCGATCGGCTTCCCGGCCCGCAGCGCGATGCGCTGGCCACCACATTCGGCGTGAGAGCCGGGCCGGCACCGGATCGGTTCTTTGTTGGTTTGGCGGTCCTGAGCCTGCTCTCCGAGGTGGCGCACAAACAACCAGTTCTTTGCGTCGTGGACGACGCGCAATGGTTGGACCGAGCCTCCGCCCAGGCGTTGGGATTTGTGGCGCGCAGACTGTTCGCTGAGTCGGTGGCGCTGTTGTTCGCTGCGCGTGAGCCGGGAGAGGAATTGGCGGGTCTGCCCGAGCTGGTGGTCGAGGGTCTTCAGGATGCCTACGCGCGCAGGCTGTTGAAGGCGGTCATTCCCGGGCGACTGGACGAGCGGGTGGCCGACCAGCTGCTGTCTGAGACGGGAGGGAACCCGTTAGCGCTGCTGGAGCTACCCCGGGGTCGTTCGGCGACGCAGCTGGCTGGGGGATATGCGTTGCCGGGCGCGCTATCGCTGTCTGGTCGCATCGAGGAGAGCTTTCTGAAGCGGCTCGCAGCCCTCCCCAAAGACACTCAGCGGCTTGTGTTGGTGGCGGCGGCGGAGCCAACCGGCGATCCGGCCCTCGTGTGGCGTGCGGCCGAGCGACTCGGGATCACCGGCCCGGCGCTTGAGTCGGCGGAGTCGGCCGGGCTGATCGAGGTCGACGGCAGGGTGCGCTTTCGCCATCCGCTGGTGCGCTCAGCGGTCTATCGAGCGGCCTCGCCTAACGACCGGCGCCTGGCGCACCGGGCACTGGGCGAAGCGACCGACGCGCGCGTCGACGCCGACCGGCGCGCGTGGCACCTGGCCGAGGCGGCGGCCGGCCCGGATGAGGATGTTGCCGTTGAGCTCGAGCGCGCGGCCGGCCGGGCTCAGGCGCGGGGCGGCCTGGCCGCCGCCGCTGCCTTTCTTGAGCGCGCCTCCGACCTGACACCCGAGCCGCTGCGCGGTGCACAACGCGCACTCGGGGCGGCGCAGACCAAGTATGAGGCCGGGGCGCTCGACGACGCGGTCGCGCTGCTCGCCACCGCCGAGACTGGCACCCTGGACGACCTCGAGCGCGCCCGTGTGCATCTGCTGCGCGGTCAGATCGCGTTCGCCTCCCGGCGGGGCAGCGACGCGCCCCCACTGCTTTTCAAAGCCGCCCGCGAGCTCGAAGCCGTCGACCCCGGGCTCGCACGCACCACCTACCTGGAAGCGCTGTCAGCCGGACGGTTCGCAGGTCGGTTGGCGCGTGGTGTGACCCTGGTGGAGGTGAGCGAGGCCGCGCTCGCCGGGCCCCCGCCGCCGCAGCCGGCGCGCCCGCCCGACCTCCTCCTGGAAGGGTTGGCGATCCGGTTCACCAGAGGCTACGCGGCTGGAGCGCCGATCCTGAAGGAGGCGCTGAAAGCTTTCCGGCGCAAGACGGTCCTGCCTCCGGAAGAGGCTCGCTGGCTCTTGCTCGCATGCCGGGTCGCAGCGGATCTCTGGGACGACGAGAACCTGACGCTGCTCTCCGCGCGAGAACTCGAGCGTTGCCGGAACGCGGGTGCGCTGAGCGCAATCCCGCTTGCTCTCGACGCTCGCACCTGGACTCACGTGGTCTCCGGCGAGCTGGACGCGGCCGCGTCGCTCGCCGACGAGGCCCGAACGGTCACTGAGGCGACCGGAGTCGCCACCGTCCCCTACGCTCCGCTCTGGCTGGCCGCGCTGCGGGGTAAGGAGTCCGAACTCTTGCGGCTGGTCGAGACCACGGTCAGGGCGGCCGTCTCGCGGGGAGAAGGGTTCGCGTTGGCGATCACCGAGCTTGTGAGCGCGGTCCTGTACAACGGGCTCGGCCGCTACGAAACGGCTCTGGCTGCTTGCCGCAGTGCCGGCACATTCTCCGACCTGGTCGGCTCGCCACGAGGGCCGGAGAGTGAGCTAATCGAGGCGGCCGTCAGGTGCGGAGAGCTTCAGGTCGCCGAACAGGCGCTCGAGCGGCTCGCCGGGACGACGCGCGCCAGCGGCACCGACTGGGCGTTGGGAATCGAGGCTCACTCACGCGCACTCCTCAGCGGCGGCGATATCGCCGAGAGCCTGTATCGAGAGGCGATCGCGCGACTCGGACGCACGCGGGTCCGCATGCAGCTGGCCCGGTCTCACCTTCTCTATGGCGAATGGTTGCGCCGCGAGCGCCGGCGCCTGGACGCCCGGGAGCAGCTGCGCGCCGCTTGTGAGATGTTCAGTGCAATGGGGATAGAGGCGTTCGCGGCTCGCGCCGAGCGCGAGCTGCTGGCCACAGGCGAGCGCGCCCGCAGACGCACGGTGGAGACCCGCGAGGAGCTCACCCCACAGGAGGCCCAGATCGCGCGGCTCGCCGCTGACCGCCTCTCGAACGCCGAGATCGGCGCGCGGTTGATAATCAGCCAGCACACAGTCGCCTATCACTTACGCAAGGTCTTCAACAAGCTCGGAATCACCTCGCGCAACCAGCTCAGCCGAGCGCTGCCCGAAGCCGCCACCGCGAAAGTGACGGCGTAACCAGTCGCGCAGAGTCATGCCACCGCAGCGCGAGCGGCGCCCGGACCAGGCCCCGCTGGTTGGTCTAGGCGGCTCGCGCAGACGCAGCAGCGATCGAACGTAAGCGGTGCAGAGCCTCGTGCTCGATCTGGCGGCTTCGCTCCTCGCCTACGCCCAGCCGCTGGCCGATCTGCTCATGAGTTTGGGCGATATCATCACTGAGGCCGTAGCGACGAACGATGACCTCCCGGTGACGTTCCGGCAGCAGGCGCACCATCGACGAAACCTCCTCCCGGCTCTCGCGCGCGATTGCACTCTCGAACGGGTCCCCCGCTCGCACGTCGGCCAACATGTCGCCAAGCGGCGTCGCGTCCTGGCCAACAGGCTCGTCCAAAGAGGCGGTCACCCGGCCCGCCTCGCGTAAGGAGCGAACGGTCGTGACGCTCAGCTGGGTGCTCTCGGCGATCGCCGCGTCTGAAGCGCGTCGGTGCTCGGTCCGCTCGAGTTCGGCCTCCGCGCGTCGCACCGCTGCAAGCTGCTGGCTGGCCTTGGCGGGCATTCGGATCACATTTGAGCTTGCGATCGCGTCCAGCATTGATCGCCGGATCCACCACACGGCGTAGGTCGAGAACTTCACCCCGCGCCTGTGGTCAAACCGTTCAACCGCTCGGACCAAGCCGATCGTGCCCTCCTGGACGAGGTCCGCCAACGGAACGCTGCTGCCGCGATAGGCCCTGGCGACTGCGTGCACCAACCTCAAGTTGCTCTCGATCATTCTCTGTTTAGCTTGCAGATCGCCTCGCTCGATCCGCTTCGCGAGCATGATCTCCTCTGCGGCCGAAAGTAGTTTCACGAGGGATCCTCGGCGCCATCAGTCCTGCGTATCGCTTGCACCGATCCACGGGCTTGGTGTGGCCACCGTCGTGCGCGAGCCTGGATCGCGTGCCCTACGTGATCTGCCCGCGCTGCGCCGTGACGAGCTACGTCGTTCGAACCTCGCTCGATCGTGGCGACCCGTGCCCGAGCTGTGACGAGCCGCTGCCAGACCAAGCCAGCGTGATCTCGCCGGCGCAGGCCGGTGCCGTTCGTAACGCCCTTGCGCGCCGCGGCGATTACGTGGCACCGGTTCATGTCGCGAGCCGTGGATCGGGCAGGAGACAGAGCGCGGTCAGCGTCTCTCCGACCGGCCGTGCTCCGTCCAAACGGTCTTCGATCGCTACGCGTGCGACAACGCGCGCGAGATAGCCGGCCGAACCGGGCGCCTTCGCCAGGGTGCGGATACGGTCCAGCAGGGGAAGCGCGCGAGATGCTGAACCGGCGGCTGCAAGGAGCTCAATGGCAAACATCTACGCTCTTGTGAGGCCGACGGTGCTCAGGGCTTGCCGGGTCACCTCCGCCTCATGGGCATGGTGTAGCCACGCAACCCGGCGGAACCTGCTCGGGACGGCCTGCACGACGCGACGCAGATGTGCGAGCAGGTCGTCGCGGCCCCGGTGCAACCGATGCGCCGGAACGCGGGCGCCGTGCAAACCATCACCGCGACGGGCGCGTCGCTCCCGCAGCGCGAGTTCGGCGAGCACGTAACGCTCGAAACGTGGATCAATGCTCACGGCGTGTCCCTCATGCGACCGCGGCGAGCGCCCGGGTAGACGAGGGCCGCCGGACGTTAGCGGCTGCCAAGCTGATGAGCTCAGACAACGCCGGAGACGTCAGCTCATCACGCCACAACAGCTCAAACGCGAGCGTGCGACGCGGCTCGAGCCTCCGAACGATCACGCCAGGTGGGACCGCGTCGGGCGCGGTGGTTAGAACGACGGCCTCGTTATTGGCGACCGCGGCGTATCGCGCTGGGCCCGGTGCACCGGGCACCAGCTGTGCCGCCACACCCAGCTCCGCGAGCAGGTCAGAGACCGCCCGGTCCAGGACCGCACCATCGCGATGTCCCGTGATGGTGATCGGTTCACCTTGCAGATCCTCGGCATCCACGGCACCGATCCCCGCAAGCGGATGACCGGTGCCGACGAGCACCACCCAATCCTCGTGGCCCAGCTCGAGGGTCCTGAGGTCGGCCGAGCCGTGACCGGTTGGCGCAACGAGAGCGTCGAGGCGTCCCGCGCGGAGATCGCGCCAAAGCGTTCGGCCGTAGGCCTCGACCGCGGTGAGCTCGACTCCAGGCCTCTCTCGGCCGAATCGCAGCAGCAGCTCAGAGGCCAGATGCCACCGGGCTCCGGCGGCGAGGCCCAGCCTAACGCTCCCGATCAACCCGGCCTCGAGATCACGCCCCGTGGCGAGCGCCAGGTCGGCCGCAGAGGCGGCCGCACGCGCACGCTCGAGGAACAGCGCGCCGGCCTGCGTCAGGTCGACGCCACGTGAGTGGCGCTCGAACAGCTGAACGCCGAGCTCCGCTTCGAGCCGGCGCATCTGGGTCGAGAGTCCTGGCTGGGCGACCCACAGGCGCTCGGCGGCGCCGGTGAAGCTTCGCTCCTCGGCGATCGCGATGAAATAGCGAAGATGGCGGAGTTCCACGTCGACCTCCCTAAGCGGCGATCGGCGGGGCGAGTGCGGCCAATTCAGCAGCCGCAGCCGCTTCGGCGTCCAGCGCGACGACGTAGGAGGCGAATGCCCACTGGCGACCCTCCGACTCGGCCGCAAGGAAGAGCCGCCACCGCGTCGAGACGAGGTTCGCCGCCTCGCGCCACGCATCGAGCGCTTGGGCCCGGCCGCTCGCGGCGAGTGCCTGGGTGATGTGATCTGTAGAAAACATTTGCGCTCCTCCGGTCGTTGCGAACGTGGTCATCACGCTACGTCGACGCGGCATCGCTCGCATCGCCTGGACCTGACAGTCATTGGCTGTCATCTGACAGCCGTGTTGGTAGTCACAGGAGGCGATCGAGCGACTCTCTCGTGCCCGCCTTCGCCTGCAGTTCGCGCGCGCCCACCTCCTCTACGGCGAGTGGCTCCGGCGCGAGCGCCGCCGCCTCGAAGCGCGGGAGCACCTGCGGACCGCGCTTGAGATGTTCACAAGCTTCGGCACAGAGGCTTTCGCTGCGCGCGCTCAGCGCGAGTTGCTGGCCACAGGCGAGCATGTCCGCAAACGCGTTGTCGAGACCCGCGATGAGCTGACAGCTCAAGAGGCTCAGGTCGCTCGGCTAGCCCGCGACGGCCTCTCGAACGCCGACATCGGCGAACGCCTGTTCATCAGCCAGCACACCGTCGCCTACCACTTACGCAAGATCTTCAACAAGCTCGGTATCGCCTCGCGCAGCGAACTCGGGCAGGTGCTGCCGGACAGCTCCATCGCCATCCCTGTGGCCTAACCGCCACGCTGGTGGATGCGGCGCCGCCGAACCGGGCACGCACCGGGTGGCAGGGGTGGATGGTCTCCGCCACCCACCCCTGCCCGCCAAGTCACGAGTTGACCGTGATCTCGTTGGTCACGCCGACGACGCCGTAAAGGCTGGCGACATCGTCGTAGGCTGCGTCGCTCTCGAACTGGTAGCCGACGTTGCCCTTCAGGGTGACCCATCCGTCGCTGACCTTGACGTCGACGAAGTCGGAGGGCACGTCGACGTCCCAGATGAGGTTCTGCAGCGCTGCGCCGCGGATCTCGTCGTCGTCGCGACGATCGGCGCCGGTCAGGCTCACCTTGAGCTGGTTGTCGATGTCATAGACGCCATCAACCTGCTTGGCATCCTGGCCCGCGGCCCGACGCTGACTGAAGCTCTCGACGGTGCCGCGAAGGGTGACGATGCCGTCATCGGCGGCTACCGCGATCTCGAGAGAGTCCGGAAGCCGCGGATCGAGGTCGAGACTCGCGATCACTGCATCCGACAGCGGTGTATCTGTGAGCATGAACGCTCCTTTCAGGTGGCTGGTATGGACTCAAGCGTCGGCTTGCCGGCGGCGGTGCGTGAGAACTCTTGACCACCCGCCGTATAGCGCGGAGTTAGAGCTCCGGCGCCGCTAGCGTGCAGGCAATCGCGCGGTACGTCTTGCGGTTAAAGATCAGCCCGACGTGGCTGCCGGTGACCTCGACGCAGTCGGCGTCTGGCGCGAGTGCGGACTGCCAGCGAAACGACTCCATGCCCCTTCGAATAGATGCTCGTCAGCCGCACGCGGGTCTGCCGGGAATGGTCCGGCAAAGTCGCGAGCGAACGCGCAGTCGCACGCTTCGGTCAGACACCCGGGGGACCCGGCACGACCTGTCCGCAGCAGGACTGCGCGAATGCCGCGCGCCGCGGCCTCTGTGGGGTAGCTAACCGAGAGCATCTGGCGCAATCCGGCGCCGACCGAGATCGCGTGCGAAACGATCTCGGGGCGGCGATGGCCGAGCGCTCGAGCGTAGTGCCCGCCGCGGCTGTGGCCGATCAACGCGACCCGCCGGTTGTAGCGGGCGTGGACCGCCTCGAGTCTGCGCTCGACTCGCTCCACTGCCCGGCCAGAGCAGCTGACGTTGGCCACGAACCCGCACAGGTGGCCGGTATCCAATTCGCCGCAGCCAGGCGGCGAGCACGATCAGCGTCTGGTCACCGCCGCCCATCCCTGGCATCAAGATCACCGGCCGGCCATCGCCGCGAGGTACGCCGTGTCCACGAAAGAGAGGATCGACGAGCAGTCTGTAGAGCTCGAGCTGCCATCGGACCTTGCGGAGATGGTCTCCCCACCAACGATCCGTCGGCAGCGGCGGCGGGTCGCCCTCGATCGCCACTTCCTCGCTCTCAGTCAGCGAGAACATACGTCCCCGGCGCCTTCGCCTGTGCCTTGTGGGCGCGGTTTCCCAAAGCCTTCGGCGCCGGCTTGCGCTCACCGGAGCGCTCAGTTGTCCCAATCCGACCACCAGCTCCCTGAAAGTCTCGGCGCCTGGGCCAGGAACTGCGCCGCGCTTTCGGGCAGCTCGTCGGCCACGCGGTAGCTCGCGCGGGATTCCACCCCCTCGGTAGGCGGAGGGTTGACCAGCGCCTGGATGTGACCGCTGTTCGACAACACGAACCGCCGATCGCCCCCGAACAGCCGCGCTCCGTTGTACGCGCTCTCCCAGGGGACGATGTGATCTGTGAGACCGGCAACGAAGTAGGTATCCAGGTCATCCTGCCCCAGATCGACCGGCTGGCCGAGCACATCGAGCGCACCGGCACTCGCGAACGAGTTATCGAGGCCGATGTGGATGAAATCGCGATGAAGCCCCGCGGCCAGGCGCACCGTGTCCTGGTTCCAGAAGAGGATGTCGAACGCGGGCGGGTCCTTACCGAGAACGTAGTTGTTGACGACGTAGTTCCACACTAGGTCGTTCGGGCGCAACCATGTGAACACGCCCTGGAGCGCTTGCCCGTCGAGGCATCCCTTGCGCGCCGACTCTGCGACCGCAGCTGCAGCGACGTCACGGCTGGCAAGCGCGGACATCGTGCCCTCGGTGTCGTTGTCGAGCGCGCACACCATCAGCGTCAGGCTTGCGACCTCATCGAGCTCGCCGCTGGCAGCCAGCTGACCGAGAAGCCCCGCCGTGACGATCCCGCCAGAGCACGCGGCAGCCAGGTGCACCTTGCTCTCCTCGGTGATCGACACGGCCGCGTGGCGCGCCTGAGCGACCGCGTTCGCGTACGTGTCGAGGTCGAAGTGACCCTGGGCCTGCTCGGGTTGCGCCACGAGATGGCAAACACCTGCTGCCCTTGGCCGACATAGTGATCGATCGTGCTGCGGCCGGGGGAGATGTCGAGCACGTAGAACTTGTTGATCGTCGGCGGCACGAACAGCAGCGGAACCTCTCGCACCTCCTCGGTCGAAGGCTTGTACTGGATCAGCTCGAAAACGTCTGTGCGCAGCACGACGGCGCCGGGTGTAATCGCGAGGTTGCGGCCGAGCTCGAACTTGCCCGTGTCGACCGTCGCGGGAAGCCGTCGGGGAGGGGAGATGTCGTGAGCAAGTTGTCTCTGGCACCGCGAACCAGGTTCTCGCCGCCCGTATTAACCGTCTCCTTGATCACCTCGGGGTTCGACCAAGGGAAGTTCGTGGGGGCAAGCGCGTCGATCACGTTCCCCGTCAGCCAGCCGGGCGCGGCGCTCCGCGCGCCAGTCGACGTTGGCGTCAGAGATCAGGCCGTCGACGGTCTCACCGACCGCCAGATAGCCCTGGAGAAGGCGGCGAAACAGCCAACTCCGATTCCAGGCCGGGTCGGTGAAGCGCCGGTCGCCTCTCGGGGGTGCGATGTCAGAGCGGCCCCTGGCGATCCGACGCAGCTCGGAGGTTAGTCCGGCGGCCCGCGAAGCGGCGCGGCACGGATGGCGCGCGAGCCCGGCGCTCACCTTTACCCGCGGCGCCAGTGACGACGAAGCGGGGGGCCCGCCCGCGGCGGCCTCGGACAGCATCACGTCCAGCCCAGCTTGTGCTGCGCCAGTGGTACGTCGGACGCGCGATGGGTTTGCTTCAGCGGGGGTGTTCTCGCGCATATCTCTCCTCAAGCTCGGTCGTGTGAGCTGATCCCGCGCGGCCGACGCGCCCGCGCACGGGATCGGTGCCATAAGTTCGAGGCTCACCGCTGTGCCCTGCGTACAGTCGGACCCTCGATCGTCGGCACACGCCCGATGATCGGGCACGGCGGCAGATCACGCGATAGACGGCTGTTATGGGTGGGACGTGCCCATTCGTATGAGCGAGCCGAACGGTCGACCACATGTGGGGCGGCAGTACCGACCGACGCCGGCAGGAAGATGTTGGTGATCGAAGCGCCTCAGTCAGATCCACAGACTGTCCCGGCAGACCGCTCCGGCCTAGCTGCCAAGCGCGTGGTCGTAGGCGTGCTCGGCGGAATCGTCGTGGCGGGCATTGCGCTTGCCGAGAGAGCGTCATGGTCAGTCGCCGCACTGGGAGCAACCGATGTCGCGGCGCTCGTGTACGTGGCCTGGGTATGGATCTCCGTCGCAGGCGCGGACGACGGAGCGACGGCTCGGCTCGCCCGCGCGGAGGACGCCTCGCGGACCGCGGCAGAAGCCGTCCTGCTCGGCGCCGGCGCGGCCAGTCTGCTTGCCGTGGGGTTTACGCTCGCGCAGGCGAGCCACGCGCACGCGCCGGGCAAAGGCTTGCTGACCGCGCTGGCGCTGGCGAGCGTCGCACTTGCCTGGTCGGCCGTCCACACTGTCTATGCGCTTCGCTACGCGAGGCTGTACTACACGCCGCCCGATGGAGGGATCGATTTCAACGGCGAGCGTCCGGACTACGTCGATTTCGCCTACCTCGCAGTGACGATCGGAATGACGTTCCAAGTCTCGGATACGGAACTCACGGCCAAGCGTGTCCGTCGTCAAGCGCTGCGTCATGCTCTGACGTCGTACGTCTTCGGCACTGTCATCGTTGCGATCACGGTGAGCTCGGTCGCTTCGCTGCTCGGCCGATAGTGGTCGCGTTGACGCGGCAACCCGAGGCGAGCGAACTCAACGTACGGAAGATCGCTTCGATCGTGTCTCGAGCGATCACGTCGCGGCGACAGGCGGCGTAACCGTCAGTCCTAGACGCACGGCCTATCGCGGGCACGGCGAGGACATCTAGTTAGCTGGGCGGGCGGGCTCCAGCCTTCAGGACGCATCGACGTATCCAGGCAGCGCCAATCGCACGAGGAGTGCCGTTGCCCCTCACGAGCAAGACGGGTCCAGAGCTGGCAACCGCTAGGGAAACCCACGGAGCTGATCGAGACCTCCCCCGCCGTCGCCGAATCGGTCCCGCGCGGCTGAAGCGCCTGCTCGGTCGCATCTGCGGCTGTGAAGAGAGCGAGTTCGTGCTGCAGATCGTGCAGCCGTCGCTCGTTGGCATGATTGATGGAACGGTCTCGACGCTGGCGCCAATCTTCGCCGCAGCCGTTTCGAGCAGTTCCAGAACGGCGCTGCTCGTTGGGCTCGCGACCGCGCTCGGTGCCGGGGTGAGTATGGGCTTCTCCGAGGCACTGTCCGACACGGGTGAGCAGACCGGTCGCGGGTCGGCCATCGTGCGTGGCGCGATCACCGGCGCCGCTACAACGCTTGGCGGCGTCTTTCACTCGCTGCCCTTCATCATCAGCAACGTCAACCAGGCGCTGGTGGTAGCGGGGATCGTCGTTGCGATCGAACTGGTTGCGATCGCCTGGGTGCGACACAGGTTCCTGCACGTGTCGCTGCGCTCCTCGCTGCTCGTCGTCACGCTCGGGGGCGCCATTGTGCTCGCGATCGGCGTTGCGATCGGAAGCGCCTGACGCGAAATCACCATGATGCGGTGATGACGTCTCACCGGATCCTTGGCGAATGTTCGTCGGGTGATTGGACCCCAATGAGGCGAGACCAGCCGACAGCCGGGCGAAGCTCTACCAGGAGGTGCATATGCCCGAGTCTGTTGACCCTCGTCACCTCTTGCTGATCGGCGCCGGACCCGGCGTCGGCGCCAGCGTCGTTCGGGGCTTCGGTCGCGGCGGCTTTCTCAGCACACTTCACTCATCGCCCGCGGCGAGACGCTAGAGCAGCTCGCGTCTGAGCTGCGCAGCGACGGGCTCGAGATCGAAGCGGTGCGCGCAGACATTGGAGATCTGGACGGCTACCGTGCGACGCTCGAGCGGATCTTCGGTGCCCCTGGCGGCCCCCGGTGTCGCCGTGGAGAACGCAGCGCTGCCGGATCCTGGCGAGATCCTCGACACGACGGTCGGACGGCTCCGGACCGCATATGACGTCGATGTGCTCGGCGCCGTCGTCGCGGCACAGGTCGCCGCACCCGTCCTGCGGACCGCCGGCACGGGCACGCTGCTGTTCACCAGCGGCGGCTTCGCCGACCATCCCGTACCCGCACTGGCGAGCCTCTCGATCGGGAAGGCCGTTCTATCCCGACCGGCCGATCCGCCGCGAGCATGCCCGCGCGCCCGATCTCGGCTGACGAAAGCCGTACGGCGATCGCCGAGACAGCTCGCGCCCCGGTCGACGCGACCCCAGCTTGGCACGACCCCGATGCACGAGCACGACGCGCCGATCAGCTGCTCGCATCGCTCGGGGCCGCAGAGCCATGCCGGCAGATCCGTCTCGTCCACGGCCTCGGCGACCCTCACGGAGCAGGGCGAGGTTGCCCGCATGCACCTTCCGCTGTAAGCGTTCACTCTCCCTTACCGCACCGTGCGCCGAGACGGCCTGGTGCGTGACCTTCTCGTATTCCGATATCGGAATAACCCACTCCGGGCGGCAAGCAACGCTCGGCTGCAACCGGCCCCATGAGCGGAAGCCCAAGTCGCGCGGCGCGCTCGCGCGTCCGCAAGGCGATCGATGAGCGCACGCGCTGCAAGCCGATACGGCCGTCGACCGCTGCAGTGCCTTCGAAGCCTCGCGACGGCCGTCGTACAGCCCAAGAGCGAGCGCCCACAAGAGGACGCTCAGCGGACTCGGTCACCGTGGCACATTGACGGCGAGGCCCGCGGCCGCCGAGCGCCCGCTGGCGGGGCCTACACCGCGTAGCCCCGTCGCGGCAAGCCGCCGCCGCGCTCAGGGCGCGAGCGTGATGCTCTTACCGCAATCGTTCCGCGAGCCGTACAGGTTCCCGCACTCGCGCACGCTGAAGTCGAAGGTGGCGTGCAGAATGGCATTCGCCCCACTGGTCTGGTGGGTGCGCCCCGTCCGAGCCGCCGCGGAAGAGCTGGGCGATGTGCGGACATGAGGCTCGGTATGCGCGTCGGTCGCTCACAGCCCGAGACTGGGTCTGCAGCAGCCGCCTGTCAAGAGCGCTGCCGTATGGCGCGACGGCGTCTCCGATCTAACGCGGGTGGGCGACGCATCTCAAGTTTGCGTTGACACCCACCCACGAAGGGAACCGCATGCTCACCGACAACTCACTCGAGGACGCTGTTCATTCTTGGCGGCTCGCCGGATTCTGCTTGCTGGCCGCGACCATCCTGCTCGTGGCCGCCTGCGGAAGCGGAGGCAAGAGGAGCAGCACACCAGTTGCCACGACCAAGCCCGCGCATCCGGCTTCAGCGCTCACGACTTGGACCCTGCCCGGTGCCGACCTCCAGAATTCACGACATGTCGGCGGCCCGATCAACGCGTCGAACGTGTCGACGCTAGGAGTCGCGTGGACCCTGCCGATCACCGCGCACGGTGCGTTCGGCGCGTATGCGACCACCCCGGTCTCGGCCAACGGCGTGCTCTACACGCAGGACCTCGACTCCAACGTCCAGGCCATCAACCTCACCAGCGGCAAGATCATCTGGACGCACAAGTACAACTCGCCCAACGAAGGCCCGAACGGCGTGACGTTCGCCAACGGCAACCTGTACGGAGCCTCGAACCGGGCGGCCTTCGCGCTCGACGCGGCGACGGGGAAGCAGCTGTGGACCAAGACACTGGTCCGCAACGCCAGCGAGGGCATCGACATGGCCCCGGGCTACAACGACGGCACGGTCTACGTGTCGACCGTGCCCGGCAACACGAACACCTTCTACGCCGGCAACGGTCAGGCTGTTGTGTGGGCGCTGGATGCTTCGACGGGGGCAACCAGGTGGAAGTTCGACGAGGTGCCCGCGAACCTTTGGTCCTCAGCGCACAAGAACATCAACTCGGGGGGTGGCATGTGGAATCCGCCGACGTTCGATACGCAGGGCAACCTGTACATCGGCGTGTCGAACCCAGCCCCCTTCACCGGGTCGGCGAAGTTTCCGTGGGGTTCGAGCCGGCCTGGGCCGGATCTGTATACCGACTCGATTGTCAAGCTCAACTCCAAGACGGGCAAGCTCATCTGGTACTACCAGCTGACGCCGCATGACATCTACGACTGGGACCTCGAGAACTCGCCAATCCTCGCGACCGCGAACGGCCGGCGGATCGTGATCGACGCCGGCAAGGCCGGCTTCATGGTCGCCGTGGACGCGCAGACCGGCAAGCTCGTCTGGAAGCGGTCGGTGGGCGTGCACAACGGTCACGACAACGACAACCTGATCGCCGAAAAGGGCAACTTCGCCAAGCTGCACATCCCCGAGACCGTCGAGCCGGGCGACCTCGGCGGCGTCGAATCGCAGCTTGCCTCGAACGGCAAGACCGTGTTCGCCGCCGTCAACAACCTGCCCTGGACGTATAAGAGCCAGGGCCTCACCGGCATCTCACCCGCGGTGCCGTTCAGCAAGGGCACGGGCGAGGTAGTCGCCGTCGACGCGGCGACCGGCAAGATCCGGTGGGACCACAAGTTGCCGTCGTCGGCCTACGGCGCGGCGACGATCGCCAACAACGTCGTGTTTACGACCACGTTTGACGGAACCCTGTATGCGCTTAGCGAGACCACCGGCGACGAGCTGTGGAAGACAAAGCTCCCAGCGGGGACCAATGCGCCCGTTGGCGTCGTCGGCGACACGGTCCTCACCGCGGGCAGCTTCCCAGGCGGGCCCGGCCAGAAGGCGCTCATCGTCGCCTATCGCCTAGGGGCGACAGGCAAACTCCCGGCGCCGACGTCGCCCACGAAAACGCCATCGCCGAAGCGGCCGCCCGCAGCGAGCAGTTCGAGCATCGTCAACCTGGCTCCAATGGACGACATGCTCATGTTCGACACCAACAAGCTCACCGCCAAAGCCGGCAAGGTGACGATCAAGTTCACCAACAACTCCGCTATCTCCCACAACATCGTGATCGTCAACTCGGCGAACAAGGTCCTGGGAAGAACGCCAACGTTCGACGGCGGGACCAAGAGCTTCACCGTGACGCTCAAGCCCGGCACGTACACCTACTACTGCTCGGTTCCTGGGCACCGCCAGGCAGGCATGAAGGGAACCCTGACCGTGAGCTAGGAGATCTCCCGCTCCCGCGTTGCGCCGCGGTAGCTGCGAGCGTGGACACTCGCGCTCGAAGCCGCCAGGCTTTGACTCCGCCGGCCGAACGCTCATGCCCGTGCCGACGCCGAGGAAACGATGGCTCTGTCTCCTGTCAACAGGAACCGAATAGTGCGCCGGTTTCAGGAACCGAAAAGTGCACCACAAGCCGGTCGAAAACCAGGCCACTTGAGGGTTGCGGATGCCTGCGGCTTTTTCGCGCAGCGAGCCGTAGACGAGCGGAGCGAAATGCCGCCTGTTGTGGCGGTTCCGCGTTCGCGTAGGCGGTAGCGCTTGCCCTTGAGCGTGACCATGGTGACGTGGTGCACGAGGCGGTCGATGAGTGCGGCGGCGACGATCGCGTCGCCGAGGAGGCGGCCCGATTGGGCTGGGAGTTAGAGCGCATCGTGGTTGTCGACGGCGATTTGGGCGTGGCGGGCCGCGACGCGCACACGCGGGAGAGCTACTCGCGATCCCGCGCTCCTGCTCCTCAGCCCGACAGGCGCAAAGGAGAACCCTGACGCCGGGCCAGCCGCGCGACCCAAACACCTGGTGTTTCGTGAAACGAGCAGTCTGATGTTCGCTCGATCAGAGTGCCCACATGCCTCACCGAGGCAGCCGGACCGACGTCGCCGCGGACTACTGCATCGATGCGGTCGCTAACACGATCGCTGGAAGCATGCCGGTCGGCGGGCTCTCCTCTATCCCGCGCTAAGCAGTCTGCGGACCGATCAGCGATGAGCGCTCGCCGGACCGAAAGGGGGACTCTCGGGCGCGGAGCGAGGTCGTGCCGGTTTGGCCGCGCAAATGCCCGCGTTCGAGCGGTCACCTGATCCCTCGGACCCACTCCGGCCGGCCGGCCGGCCGTGGATTAGCACCCAGGCGACCCGCGGGCGGGCCGTCCGAACCCCTCAAGCCATAATGGCGGCGCACGCCCACTTCGTCGGCTCCTCTCCGAGGCCTCCCCGCGGCACTGCACCGGTGGGCGTTGGGCGGTCAGCGCCTACGTTTGGGCGGCGTCATCAACGGCGGCGTTGCCGCGTCGTCGAATGCGCGAGCCACACGCTGACGTGCACGATGAAGTCTGGTCGTGATTGTGGCCTCGCGCACCCCGAACGCGCGGGCAGCTTCGCGATACGAGAGGCCGACAACGTCGATCGCGACGAGCGCGTCGCGGAAGTCTTCGGGAAGCACGGAAATGGCGGCGTATACCTCCGCCGCCTCGATACTCGCTTCCGCCCTTGCTGCGCGTCGGTCCTCCATGAATTCGAGTTGATCGGGAAGGGGCTCGGTTCGCGGTCGCCGCGAAGCGGCTCGACGGGTGGTCAGGAACGTGTTCCGGAGTGCCCGCAGCAGATAGCCGATGTCATTGTCTGCCCTCAGAGTCCGTGGTCTGCGTAGAACGCGCGCAAACGTTTCCTGGACTAGATCCTCGGCCTCCTCACGTGATCCACACAGAGCCCTGGCTGCCCGGTACAGCCGGTCGATGTGATCGCCAAGCGCTTGAGGATCAAGCTGGCGCTCATGGAGCATTTCGGTCGTTTCGACCTCGCGGTAAGACCGTCGCCCGCCGTGCGGGGGGCGAGGTCCGGGCCGGCTGGTGCCGAGAACAGACATTCAGCTGGAGTGACCGCTGTGCCGTCGCGCGCCGCGGCGTCGCCGAAGCCAGCTCAGCGCTAATGAGCCGAGAAGGGCTCGTTTCACGTTGTCACCTCCGTTCGGACTGACCGTCGATGAGAACCTATGGGCGAGCGGCGCACCATCCGAGACGCGCTGTCGGCATGCGCGATACGACAGACGTCTGACGCTGATGACGGAGGTGCCGCGCAATCG
>DASSGR010000068.1:0-16027 GCA_035693425.1 Solirubrobacteraceae bacterium | reverse complement strand
CGCCGAGCTGATCCTGCGATGAGGATCATTTGAGGGGGGTTGGCTGCGAAACGTCGGATATAGCGACGTTTCGCAGCCAACCTCGGACTCGCGGATCGCGTCGTTGTGATCCGGCCACAAACAGGACCGTGCCTGCGAGGTTTACGCGACCGCCTCTCGCCAACGCGATCGCCACGACGCGAGGCGACGGCCGATGAAAGCGATCGTCGCTGGGACGCGCGAGAAGGCCCCTAATAGTTGCGTAACCGCGGGTGCCTAGCTTGATCGCGCACACATCCCAAGGAGGTCTCCATGCGACGGATCTTGCTGTTCGCCGGGGTGGCAGCTATGGCGATAGTGGGTGTCGCATGGGCAGCAATACCCGACTCTGGTGGCGTGATTCACGCGTGCGTGCTGAACGCCACCAAGACCATCCGGTTGATCGACACCTCCAAGCCCGCGAGCGATCTGACCGGTCACGCACGTCGCTGGAGACCCAGCTGACGCGGAACCAGCGCGGACCGACCGGTCCCACGGGCCCGAAGGGCGACAAGGGCGACCCCGGGGTACCCTGCGCGGACGGCCCGCCGGGCCCGCCCGGCCCCCCCGGCGCGAGCGAGGCGTTCTCTCATCTGGATTTCGCCACTTTCGCACTAACGTCGGGGAACGAGACGACGCCAGTTGGAGCGCTCTCCCTTGCTGCCGGGTCTTACGTCTTCGTCGCCAGCGTGCGCCTGGCCAACGCCGGCTCGACAGCCACCGGCGCCGAGTGCTTCATCTTGCCGCAGGGCTTTCCAGCGGTAGCCAGACGGTCGACGTCAATCTCGGCGTCGGGGACCGCAAGATCGTGTCGGTGAACTACGCGACAACGCTGGCGTCAGCGGCAGCGGTCGACGTCCTTTGTGTGTTGGACTCCGCCGGCGCGGCCTTGGCAAACGAGGTCTGCTTCACAGCCATCAAGGTGGGCAGCGTCACGCAGCAGTAGTTACAGGCGGCGCCCCAAGGGCGGGGATACCAGGCTCGGTGCCACACGCCTCACTGATGATCTGTCAAAAGACTCGCGTCGTCCGGTAGGCGGAGGCGAGCTGGCTTGATCGCACCGGGGCGGGGTGGTCAGGAGCCGGCGACGTCGTTCGCGGCGATCACGCGCTCGGGGGTCACCCGCACGAGGAGCTCGCCCGCGACCGCGTTGCGTCTGCCGAACTCGTCGGCGTGGTGCTCGCCCATGTAGCGGGCGCCGATGGCGGTCGCGAACCGCAGCAACTCGTCCGGGTCCTCGTGGAGCGTGACGCGTCCGCGCACGTGCACGAAGGCGTAGGGCGGTGTCTGGTCGTCTACGAGCAGGGCGATCCGGGCATCGCGCCGCAGGTTGCGGCCTTTGACCGAGTCCGCTCCGGTGGTGAAGACGAGCTGGTCGCCATCGAGCACGAACCAGACTGGCATTACATGAGGGCGACCGTCGTCCATCACCGTCGCCACCTTCGCGGTCCGGGTGCCGTGGGAGAGAAAGCGACGAACCTCGTCGGTGGTCATTTCGCGGGCCATCGGCGGACAGCTCCTTGGTCTTGGCGAGTCGAGCCTACCCATGCGGGCTGGCGAGCTCGAGCTCGCCGGCGGTCGTCGTGGTTGTGGTCATGCGGGTTGCTTGGACTTGACGTAGTTGACCAGGCCGGCGACGTCGTCGGGTACCAGGCGGCCGATCGCGCCGCTTGAGTAGACGCTGACGACCACGTTGCCGTCGGGATCGAGGACGAACCCGGTGGACTGCAGGTGCACCGGGTCGGCGTTGACGAACGCGCCGGTCGCCTCGTGGATCGCGGCGGCGTCGGCGCTGTGACCGACGGGGAACGTCAGGCCGTGCTTGGCGATCAGCTCGCGCGCGGTGGCCTTGTCGTCGACCGACAGGGAGACGACGTTGACGTCCAGGCGGTCGAGTGTCTCGGCGTGGCGCTGGAAGGCGCGTAGCTGGGCGTTGCAGTACGGGCACCACGAGCCGCGGTTGAACAGGATCACGGCGAAGTGCCCGGCGAGCGCGTCCGGGAGGTCGATCGCCTCGCCGTCGACCGGGGTGATCGTGATGGGCGGGAAGTGGTCGCCGGGCTTGAGCAGTGGCATCGCGTTGCGCTCCTTGATGATGTGGGTGGTCCGGGGTGTCGCGAAGCAGGATAGGAGCGTGCCATTAGCAGGACAATGCGCCAATAGGGCAAATCGATAGCCGTTCAGCTCATCTCGTCCGGAGCCGTGAGCGGGACGGCGATAAGCTGTGATGGTCGTGGACCCGCTCGCCGACGTGTTCGACCTCAGCCGCGTCTCGGGCGCCGTGATGGCCCAGCTGATCGCTTATGAGCCGTGGGGTGTGGCCGTCGACCCGGTAGCGGGCGCCGTCTTTCACGCGCTGGTTGCGGGCAGTTGCTGGCTGCGCATGCCCGGCCGCGCGCCGCAGCACCTGATGCCCGGCGACGTCATTCTGCTGCCTACCAACACGCCACACGAGCTGGTGTCCTCGGTCGACGCCCGGACAGAACTGGCGCGATTCGACTCGGACGCTCGACGCACCCCCGACGGCGACATGGTGATCCAGGGTGAGGGCGCCGGGACGCGCGTGCTCTGCGCGGCCTACGACTACGACCATGAGGTCGCCCACCCGTTGATGTCCCAACTGCCGCCGGTGCTGCATATCCCGGCCGGGATGCCCGGCGACGACGGAGCCCTCGCCGCGACGCTGAGACTGCTCGCGCTCGAGCTCGGGGGCCGCCCGCCCGGCTCCCGGGCCGCGGTAGGGCGGCTGATCGACGTGATGCTGATCCACGCGATCCGAGCGTGGCTGCGCATGCAGCAGGACGACGCGACCGACGGGTGGCTGCTCGCGCTGCGCGACCCGGTCATCGCCCGGACAATGAACGCGATCCACCAGCGGCCGCGCGAGCCGTGGACGATCGAGTCGCTCGCCCGCGAGGTCAGCGTCTCGCGCGCAACGCTCGCGCGCCGCTTCACCCACCTAGTCGGCGAGACGCCGCCCGAGTACCTGACGCGCTGGCGCATGGACCTCGCCGCCCAAAGGCTGCGCGACACCGACGACACCGTCGCTGCGATCGCGGCCGCCGTCGGCTACCGCTCCGAATACTCGTTCTCCCGCGCATTTGCGCGCCATCGCGGGCTCCCCCCAGGCCGATACCGGCGCCAAGCCCGCGCACGGACGCGCGCGGCCGCATAGAAACTCGACGCGGTCGCGACCGCAACGACGTGCCTGAGCCTCGCCCGAACACGGCCCGAAACGGACATCGCCCGACCCCGCCGCCCGCCCGCTCCTGCTCTCGCGCCCGCTTCTGCACTGTCGCCACAGGAGGTGAAAATGCTCGACTGCTGCTAGCGAAGTTCGTGTCGCGAAGCAGAACTCTCAATGCCTGCGTCCGCGCCCCGCAAGAAGCTCAGCGTTCGTGGAACCTGGAGTGAGCGGTCAGTGGCCCGGCGGTCGCCTTCGGGACGTCAAGCATTGCGGGACGTTGCAGTCCGACGGCTCGTGGGGACCCGACACCTGCCCACGGGACGGGGGCTGGACCAGAACATCTACGGGAACCACACCCCGCGAAGCCACGGAGCGGATCGGAGAGCCGTGCTCGTGCGGGCTTCCCGACTGGTGCGAGGATGGCGGCGGTGAATTGTGGGTAGCTTGGGAGCACGGATGCGGATCGGGGTTTCTTTGCGGGCTGGGGCGTGAGCGGCGCGTGGCTGGGTTGATCCTCGGTCCGATGCTGCGGTACGTGGACGTATCTGCAGCGACGGTGTGGGTGGAGACGGACGCTGGTTGCGAGGTAGAGGTGCTGGGGCGTCGCGCGCGGACGTTTCACGTCGACGGTCATCACTACGCGGTGGTCCCGGTCACGGGGCTCGAGCCCGGCTCCAGCGTCGAGTACCAGGTCCACCTGGATGGCGAACTACGCTGGCCGGCCCCGGATTCGCCGTTTCCGCCCAGCCGGATCCGGACTTTGCCCTCCGAGGGCAGCGTCAGGGTCGTCTGGGGGTCCTGTCGCGTAACCGCGCCGCATGAGCCTCCGTACACGCTGGACGAGGAGCAGGACCCGCTGGGCGTCGGCGTTGATGCCCTCCACGTGCTCGCGCGCCGGCTCACACAACAGGACTCGTCGGCGTTGCCCGCGCTGCTGCTGTTGATTGGCGATCAGGTGTACGCCGACGACGTCTCGCCACAGACCGAGCGCTACATCCAGGCGACGCGCGCTGCGGGGAGCGCGCCCCAGGATGAGGTGCTCGACTTCTCCGAGTACACGATGCTATATCGCGAGGCGTGGTCGCAACCCTCGATTCGATGGCTGCTGTCGACGGTCCCGAGCGCGATGATCTTCGACGACCACGACGTCCACGACGACTGGAACACGTCGGAGTCCTGGGTCGAGGAGATGCGTGCGACGAGCTGGTGGTCAGAGCGCATCACCGCAGCCATCGCAACGTACTGGATCTATCAGCACCTCGGCAACCTGGCGCCGCGCGAGCTCGCAGACGACCTGCTGTACGCCAAGGTCCTGTCCGCAGATGACGCGGCCCCGCTACTTCGCGAGTTTGCGACCACGGCCGACCAGGAGGCCGGGGGCAGGCTGTGGAGCTTCTCGCGCCAACTTGCCGGTACGCGCCTGGTCGTAATCGACGGCCGCGAAGGGCGGGTGCTCTCCGGCGGTCGGCGAGAGATGATCGACGAGGACCAATGGGCCTGGCTCGAGGAGCAGCTGACCGGCGATTACGACCACGTGCTGATCGCGAGCACGGTTCCGATCCTGCTGGCGCCGACACTGCATTACATCGAGGCGTGGAACGAGGCGATCTGCTCGGGCGGGTGGGGGTCGGTGGCCGCGAAGCTCGGCGAGCGGTTGCGGCGCGGGCTCGATCTCGAGCACTGGGCCGCGTTCCAGGAGTCATTTCACCGCATGCTGGCGCTGATCACGGAAGTCGCGGGCGGTCGCCGCGGCCGGGCGCCCGCAACGATCGTGATGCTCGGCGGGGACGTGCACCAGGCTTACCTCGAGACTGTCGGCTTCAGGTCATCAGCAGGCGTCTCGAGCGCCGTCTACCAGGCGGTGTGCTCTCCCTTCCGCAATCAGTTGGGCCGTCGTGAGCGAAGCCTCTTGCGGGTTGTCCGGCGTTCCCGACTCGCCCGCTGGCTCGCACCACGCCTTGCACACAGCGCTGGCGTCCGAGACCCGGATGTTCGCTGGCGCGTCCTACAGCAGCCCACCTGGCGCAACCAGCTCGGATGGCTGGTGATCGACGGACGACGGCTCCGGCTGACGATAGAGACGACGCCGGGCGGAGCCCGCCCCGAGCTGGACACCAGTCTTGACCACCAGCTCGCCTGACGAGGGGCGCCACGGCGCGAGGACCGCTGCGCCCGAGAGCGACTCGGTGGTGGGTCGCGCGGGCGACGCAACCCTCGGGAAGAGGGCGCGGATCGGGGACTGGCGCTCACCGGGCCAACCGGGATCCGTCCACGCGCGGTGGCGGCCTTGCCCGATCCCCTCTGGGAGGGCGCAGGCGCGGGTTGGGCCGGGATATACGCTGAGCGCATGAGCTTCGTCCCGCCCGCCCGGCATCTCCTTCGCGCTAAGGACCTCGCCGACGCGAGGTACTCCGAGCGGCTCGACGTCGACGATCTCGCGCGCGCAGCGGGGTTGTCTCGCGCCCACTTCAGCCGTCAGTTCCGGCGGGCCTTCGGCGCCTCCCCGCACGCCTACCTGCTGACACGACGACTCGAACGGGCCGCAGCGCTGCTCCGAGCGACTGACCGATCGGTCGCCGACATCTGCTTCTCGGTGGGGCTACAGAGCGTCGGCTCGTTCACAACCAGTTTCACGCGGACGTTCGGGACCTCGCCGACCGCGTACCGCGCCAGGTTTCCGCCGGCGGCCGATTACGCGCTGGTCCCGGCGTGTGTCGTTCGCCTCTACGCCCGCCCGCAACGCAGCACGTTTCGAGAAGACAACGGGGCGGGGCGGGATTAATGTGGCCTGCGACAGCAACGACCACAGGAGGAAACATGATCAAGCTCGCCAACGCCCAGCTGTGGGTTCATGACCAGGACGAAGCGCTCGACTTCTACACCAAGAAGCTTGGAATGGAGGTCCGGGCAGATGTGACGCTCGCCGAGATGGGCAACTTCCGCTGGCTGACCGTCGGCCCGGCGGGGCAGCCCGACATCGCGATCACTCTGATGGCGATCCCAGGGCCGCCGGTGATGGACAGTGAGTCGGCCGAGCAGGTGAGAAGCCTGATGGCAAAGGGGTTCGCCGGGACGATCTTCCTGACGACCGACGATGTCTACGCCGACTACGAGCAGCTCACGAGCCGTGGCGTGGAGTTCTCCGAACAGCCTGAGGAGCGGCCATACGGAATCGACTCCGGCTTCCACGATCCGTCCGGGAACAGCTTCCGCCTGACGCAGGTACGGGAACTGTCCGCAGTCTGAGCAGGGCGCGGTGCCGGAGCCTCGCGCTTCTGATCCTCGAAGAACGCCGAGTGTGCAGCCGGGCCATCGCAGGCCCCGCTGCACACCGCGCCGCTGGTTTCACTCGCCACCCCAGTCCCGGTGGTGCGGGTAGCGGTTCGCTCGTGTTGCGATCCGAACGCGTCCCGATTAGGATCGCGTTGTCCAATTGCGAGGGAGACTTGCTGGACTGGGCGCACCTAGATTCGGACGTGCTGACAACGCCTCAGCGTGAGGCCGACGTATGTTCGCGCCGGCAGCTGGTGCAACGCGGCGCGGCGGGCTTCGGAGGCTTTGTCGGTTTGGGGCTGCTCGCCCCCGACTCGGTACTCGCTGGTGCCAACCGGGCCCCACGTCCCATTCCTGGCGGGCTCGATAAGAGTTTTACTCCGGTCCCCAAGCACCCGTTCATCCGCGTGCTGGCGCCCGGGATCGGGTTCGAGATGGCAACGATCACGGACTTCCACGGGGTCGTCGCCGGGTCGGAGACCCGAGGCACCGCGCACGGAAGCGATGGCACCAGCTACGACTTCGACACCGACATGCGGTTCATGCACGGATCCTACGTCGGGCTCGACGGGCGGCTGCGAACGGCCGCGTTTGGGTTCATCTGAATAGACCTGTTCGATACGGGCGCGGTGGGCGACCCGACACATCAGCGGCACGACTTCGAGCCAGGCATCGCGCGGTCGGGCCTGTTCTGGACAGTCCGGATACCTACCTCAGCGATCAGCTACGACACCAACACCGGACGAGCACGGTTCCGCGCCCACGACGTGCGGGTGACGGACTACCACGATTTCCTCAACGCGGTCCTCGGCGGCGGTCCCAAGCCGGTCTCGTCGCTCGTCAGCTTCGATGTTCGGTGGCATGGACATGGCCGTCACCGAAGGCTGCGTGACAAGCGCTTTGGCTTCGAAGGCAAGTACATCACCGGCCCGACGACCGTGAGCTTCACCGCCAAGCAGAGCGGCAGCAACGTCGTGTACCACTCGGCCTCAACTGGCCAGTACAACCCACCTGTGGAGCAAATGGGCGCCGGGTCGCCAGCCATAGGGCGGGAGCGCAACGGCGTCTTCTTCCGCTGAGCCGGGGCCGCAAGCCCTTCGGGGCTGATCTCCGGGTCCAGGATATGCCGCGGTCGACATGATGCAGGCGATTAGACTGGCCGGCGTGGGCGGACCGACGCCGGGGCAGATCGAGCGCTATCGGCGAGATGGCTTTCTGATCGTGGAGCGGTTTCTCGAGCCCGTCGAGCTCGATCGCATCCGAGACCGCTTTATGCGCGTGTTTGAGCACGAGTGGGAAACGGGCCTTGCGCCCGACGAAGTCAACTACGTGCCGGGTGTGACCGCGCCGGAGCTGACGCGCCAGCTGTGCAACGTGTGGAAGGCCGACCGCGTGCTGGCCGCCGTGACCCTGTCGCGGCGGGTCGGCGAGTTCGCGGTGCGGCTGGCGGCGGTGGCCGGTGTCCGCCTGGCGCAGGACAATGCGATCTGGAAGCCGCCGTCGGGAAGGGCGTTGCTGTGCCATCAGGATGCGGCGTACTTGGGTCATCTTGATCCGCCGAACATGACGACGTGCTGGATGGCGCTCGACGATACGGCGGCCGATACGGGGACGATCTATTACGTGCGCGGTTCGCATCGGTGGCCGCACGCGTCGTTGGGCGGGGAGTTTCACGCGCCCGACGACTGGCTGGCGCACGTTGTGAGCTCGATGCCGCCCGGGGTCGAGCTCGAGCTGGTTCCGATTGAGGTTCCGGCCGGCGGGGCGGCGTTCCACGATGGGTGGACGTTTCACGGCAGTCCCCCGAATCAGCGAGCGGACGCGCAGCGACGATCGATCATCAGCCACATGATCTCCACCGACACGCGGTGGAACCCCGATCATCCTCATCCGATCTACTCGCGCTATCGGCGGCCGGGCGAGGCGGAGCTTGACGAGGCGTTCTTCCCGATCCTGTGGCGAGATGGATACAGGACCAAGTGGCTGTCGGAGTACGAATCGGCGGGAGTTCTCGCTTGAGAGTCAGGGCGTGACGATGGCTGAGGGTTACGAGCGGTCGATGGATGAAGCGGCCGAGCAGCCGCTTGAGCTGATCCTGGCGCGCAACCTCGTCTCGCTCATCTCACTGGCCGCGGTGCTGATCGACGTCGAGGGGGCGATCGTCTTTTTCAACGACGCAGCGGCGCAGTTCTTCGGTGGGCTGTTCGAGGAGACCGGGTCGATCCCGCTGGCGCGGTGGAGGTCCGAGGTCGGCCCGTTCGACAAAGGCGAGGGTCACCTCCCAACGGACGACCTACCCGTGACGCGGGCGTACAGTGATGGACGGCCGGGATTCGGACGATTCCACATCCGCAGCGGATCTGGGCTCGCTGAGGTTGAGGTCGTCGCGCTTCCGCTGGTGGGATCGGTCGGGCTGCATGGCGCGATGGTCGTGTTTTGGCCATTAGAGGGGGAATGATCCAGTGCGCGTGACCTTCTGGGGTGTCCGCGGGTCGGTCCCGGTGCCCGGGCCGCAGGCCGCCGGCTTCGGCGGTAACACGTCGTGCGTGCAGGTCACAGCCGCTGACGGAACGCAGTTGATCCTTGACGCCGGCACCGGAATCAGAGCCTTGGGGCTCGCACTCGCCGGGCGTTCTCAACCTGTGCACATCCTCCTGACGCACCTCCATCTCGACCACATCCAGGGCCTGATGTTCTTTGCTCCTCTGTTTGACCCTGCGATGGAGGTGACGATCTGGGGTCCCACAAGCGAGCACCGCCCGCTACGCGAGCGCCTCGGGCGCTACCTCTCACACCCGCTGTCTCCGCTCGAGATCCGGGATCTCCCGGCGCGCGTCAGATTCGAGGACGCCTCCCGGCCGCCCTGGAGGATTGGCGACGTGCAGGTCAAAGCGGCGCTGGTGGCTCACCGCGGCCCTACTCTCGGGTATCGCCTCACGTCTGGGGCATCGAGCGTGTGTTACGTACCGGATCACGAGCCCGGGTTGGGACAGGATCTGGGCGCTGCGGAGCCGGACTGGATCTCCGGATACGCGCTCGCCAAGGACGCGTCACTGCTGATCCATGACTGCCAGTACGACGACGTCGAGTACCGCGCGCGCCGAGGGTGGGGACACTCGCGGTTGTCCGACGCATTGACGTTCGCGCTTCGAGCCCGCTGTGGCCAGGTGATGTTGACTCACCACGATCCCGACCACGACGACTATCGCCTGCAGCAAACCGGCGCAGAGGCCGCCGAGCGATGGTCGCGGCTCGGGGGCGACGGTACACCGCAGCTGGCCCGTGAGGGTCAGGTGATTCAGGTCAGCCCCTGAACTCGCGCACTGCCAGCGTTATGCAGCCGAGCGAGCGTCAGCGAACCCCGTCCGCGGAGGATTCCCCAAGTGCAATAGTGCGTGCTTGGATGAATCGCGATCCGAGCCTCCCCCGCCAACACGACGAGCCCCCGCCCGCGCCGCGGCGCGACCGAGCACGATTGATCGCCGGCCTCATCCTCGGAGGGTTGGGGCTCGCATTCGCGCTCGTCAACCTGCGCAATGTCAAGGTCGACTGGATCGTCGGCAGTGCACACAGCCCGCTGATCCTCGTGATCGCCGTCTCGGTCCTGATCGGTGTGGGGGTTGATCGCATAGCGGTCAGCCGCGCTCGCAAGCGGAGCAACACGCCCGACGCCTAGATCCGCTTCGGTCACGGCAGGTGCGGTGTCGATGCAGGCAGAGGGGGCCGGGAACGGGAAACGCTGGCGCATGGGGGAGAATGCGGAGAGATGGGCGACGAGCACCTACGTTCTGAGATCCGCGACGAACAGGAGCGGATCATCTCCGCCGTCAGATCGGCGACGGATCACTGGGAGATGGCAAAGGCGGAACACTCTTTCGCCGATCTGCTCGAACGGATGGCTGACGAACTGGAGATGGGTTCGGCGCACGACCGTGGCCGCTTTCTGGCTGCGGCACATGCACTCCGGCAGTCGGCGGCGATCAACGAGCAGACGTACGTCACCGGCCTTGGCCGTTCACCCGACGACGCCTAGCCCGCACTCGCCATCTTCAGAGCTGTCTCCGATTTATCGCCATGGCCCTGCCAGGCTGCGCGCTTTGGACCCATGAGATCGCTGACGCGGGTATGGTGCGATCACTGACCATGGCCGAGTTGCGCAGCTTCCTCAGGTTGATCGGGGGCTCGTCCGAGGAGCTGGCCGCCGATTGCCACGTCGCGGTCGAGTCGGGGCTCGCGGCATGAGCGAGCCTGGCGCCGCGCCCGACGTCAGGCGGCCGACCCCGGACATGCTCATCGACGTGGACCAGCTCGTCGGGGCCTATTACGACTCGCGTCCGGATCCGTCGGATCCAGGGCAGGCGGTGTCGTTCGGAACGTCCGGGCACCGTGGCACGTCGCTGGCCGGGACGTTCACCGAGTCTCACATCCTCGCGATCTCCGAGGCGATCGCTCGCTATCGGGCTGGGCAGGGGATCACCGGCCCCTTGTTTCTGGGGCGCGATACGCACGCGCTATCGGCGCCTGCGTTCGGCACGGCCGTCGAAGTGCTCGTCGCGCATGGCGTCGAGGTCGCCGTCGATTCAGACGACGGCTATACGCCGACGCCGGCGATCTCGCACGCGATCCTGACGCACAACGCGGGCGGCCGCGCACAAGCGGACGGGATCGTGATCACGCCGTCGCACAACCCGCCCGAGGACGGTGGCTTTAAGTACAACCCTCCGCACGGCGGGCCGGCCGACACCGACGTCACGCGGGAGATCCAGGACCTGGCGAACGAGCTGCTGCGGGCCGGGCTACGCGGGGTTCAGCGCTTGCCGCTCGAGCAGGCGATCAAGCGCGCGGGCCGCCACGACTTCCGCAGCGCGTACGTCGGCGATCTGGCGGCGGTGGTCGACCTTGAGGAGATCTCGGGCGCCGGGATCCGGCTCGGGGTCGATCCGCTGGGCGGCGCAAGCCTTGCCTACTGGGAGATGGTCGCTGACCGTCACCGGCTCGATCTCGAGATCGTCAACGACCGCATCGACCCGACGTTCTCGTTCATGCCGCTCGACCACGACGGCAAGATCCGGATGGACTGCTCCTCTCCCGACGCGATGGCGGGATTGATCTCGCTGAAGGACCGGTTCGACGTGGCGTTCGCCAACGACCCTGATGCCGACCGCCACGGGATCGTGACGCGCGAGGCCGGCCTGCTGAACCCGAACCACTTCCTGGCGGCGTCGATCGCCTATCTGCTGGGTGGCGCCCGCAATGCGTGGGACCAGGACGCGGGCGTCGGCAAGACGATGGTGTCGAGCAGCATCATCGACCGCGTCGTCGCCGGGCTGGGGCGCCGACTCGAGGAGGTGCCGGTTGGCTTCAAGTGGTTCGTTGTCGGGCTGCTCGACGGGACGCTGGCGTTCGGGGGCGAGGAGAGCGCCGGCGCTAGCTTCCTGCGCCGCAACGGCGGCCCGTGGAGCACGGACAAGGACGGACTGACCATGTGCCTGCTCGCGGCCGAGATGACGGCTCGCACCGGTAAGGACCCGGCGGGGCTCTACGCGCAGCTGACCGAGCGCTACGGCGCGCCCGTGTATCGCCGGATCGACGCTCCCGCGACTCCCGAGCAGAAGCGCCGCCTCGGCGGCCTCTCACCGGACGACTTGACCGCCACCGAGCTTGCTGGGGAGCCGATCAATGAGGTGCTCACTGCCGCGCCGTCGGGCGCTGCGCTCGGCGGGGTGAAAGTCGTGACTGACGACGGCTGGTTCGCGGCGCGACCCTCCGGGACCGAGGATGTGTACAAGCTCTACGCCGAGAGCTTCGACGGCCAGCAACACCTCGAGAGGATCCTCGAAGAGGCGCAGGCAGTCGTCGACGTCGCCCTGGGACGCTGACTGAGGGTCACCGTTGACCCGCGACGCGGGTGGTTGCGTCCACGTACGTCCTGGTTACTGACCAATACTCGCCCCTTGGTCTGCGCTCCTGAAAGCGGTTATAACTGACTCATGCCTGACCTTTCGGCAGGCGCGCAGATCGCTGGCTACCGGATCGAGGCGATCGTCGGTCGCGGCGGTATGGGGGTCGTTTACCGCGCCATGGACCTGGCGCTTGATCGGCGGGTGGCGATCAAGCTGATCTCGGCGGAGAACGCTCAGGAGCCCGGGTTCCGCGAGCGCTTCAAGCGCGAGTCCCGCCTCGCTGCTTCGATCCGGCACCCCAACGTGATCACGGTGTTCCGCGCGGGCGAGGAGGACGGCCAGCTGTTCATCGCGATGGATTACATCGAGGGCACCGACCTCAAGGCGCTGATCAGAAGCCGGGGCAGGCTCGACCCCGAGTTGGCCGCGCGGATCGTCGTCCAGGTCGCGGCCGCGCTTGATGCCGCCCATGCAAAGGGCCTGGTGCATCGCGACGTCAAGCCCGCCAATGTCCTGATTGAGGGTGCTGAGCGCGCCTACCTGACCGACTTTGGACTGACCAAGGAGGTCGCGTCGGAGAGCGGGGTGACGGGGACCGGGGTGGTCCTCGGCACGATCGACTACATGGCCCCCGAGCAGGTGGCGGGCGCCAAGCTCGACGCCCGCGCCGATATCTACTCGCTCGGCTGCGTCCTCTGGGAAGCCCTTACCGGCCAGGTGCCATACCCGCGCGAGTCGGCCGTTGCGAAGATGTACGCCCACGCCAGCGAGCCACCGCCGCCGCTGACGGCGGTAGCGGCCGACGTGCCGCTTGAGCTCGAAGCCGTCCTCACCCGTGCGATGGCAAAGAAGCGCGACGAGCGCTACCTCGCCGCGGGAGATCTCGGCCGCGCAGCTGTGGCGGCCGTCGAGGGAAGGGAGATCGAGCTGGGCGAGCGCAGCGTTGCGGTCGGTGCCGCCGCCTTGCGAGGCGAGCTCGAGCTCGCGAGCACGGGGGCTCGCCGTGCGGTCGGACCGCGATCGACATCAACAGCGGTCGCCACGGCCCGACCGGCCCGCGCGCGCCGGCGGCTTTTTGGCATCGGCGCGGCCGCGCTTGCCGTGATCGTCGCGATCGCCGTGGTGCTCTCCTCCGGAAGCGGTGGCGGAGCGCGGCACCTGTCCAGGAGCCAATACCAGGATCAGGTGCTTGACGCGGCACGTCCCTGGACCACGGCGCTGGCCACGGTCACGCCGCGACTTCCCGCCCACGTCCGCCGCGGCACCGACGCCCGGGCGGCGGGCGCCGCTCTCGCCGGCTTGCGTAAGACGACCGATAGGTTGATCGCAGCCCTCAATGCGATGTCGCCCCCCTCCGAGATCCAGGACGTTCATCGGCGTCTCGTCGCGATCGTCACGCGTATGAGGGGGCACATCGCCGACGCTGGTGCCGCCGCCGACTTCGGCGACGACCGCGTCTACACCTCGGTCCCCCGCAAGCTCCAAACCGACCTCGACGCGCTAGACGCGCTCGGCCCCGTTTACGCCGCGAAGGGTTACGAGCGCCTCTCCCTCGGGACTCAGTCCGGTTCGAGCTAACGGTGACGAAACCGCCAATCGGTTTCGGATATCGCGCGGCGGAGGTGGGCTAGGCTCGCGGCCATGACTGCGTCCGTTTCGCAGGCCGAGCCGCCGCAGCTCGGCCGCAGAATTGTGCGCCTGTTTCGCCCCCATCGCGGTGCGCTGGCGCTGATCATCCTCACGATCGTCACAACGTCGGCGCTGAGCGTGATCAGCGCGCTGCTGGTCCGGCAGGTGTTCGACAAGGGCCTGTTCGTTCAGGGCGGCCCCGATCTCAGCGCGCTGTACCCGCTGGTGGCGGCGCTGATCGCGATCCCGATCATCAACGGGGTCCTGAACATAGTCCAGGTTTATCTGACCGAGGTGGTCGGCAATCGCGTGTTGCAGGAGCTGCGAGACCGGCTGTTCGAGCATCTCGAGAAGCTTTCGCTGGCGTTCTACACGGCCACCCGCAGCGGAGAGGTTCAGTCCAGGCTGGCCAACGACGTCGGTGGTGTGCAGACGACGATCACGTCGACCGCCTCGTCGGTCGTCAGCAACGTGGTCACGCTGATCTCGTCAGTGGTGGCGATGCTGCTGCTGTCGCCGCTGCTGACGGCTATATCGCTGGCCGTCACGCCAGTGTTCGTTCTGTTCAGCCGTCGCGTCGGACGCGCGCGGCGTAGCGCTCGGCGTGATGCGCAGGCTTCGCTGGCGTCGATGGGGTCGATCACCCAGGAGACGTTGTCGGTGTCGGGGATTCTGTTGGCGAAGGTGTTCGGCCGACAGGAGCACGAGGTGGACAGGTACCGCGTCGAGAACGCGAACCAGGCCGAACTGCAGGTCCGCCAGGCGATGGTCGGCCGCTCGTTCTTCGCCGTCACCCAGGCGTTCTTTGGGATCAGCCCCGCGCTCGTGTATCTGGTCGCCGGTCTGCAGGGCACGCACGGCGACCTGTCGGCGGGGACGCTGGTGGCGTTCACGACCTTGCAGAGCCGCCTGCTGATCCCGATCAACCAGCTGTTGCAGGTCTCGGTCGACGTCCAGTCTTCACTGGCGCTGTTCGGCCGGATCTTCGAGCTGATCGACCTTCGCCCGCGAATCACCGACCGCGAGGATGCGCTCAGCCTGGCCCCGACCGAGATCCGCGGAGAGGTGGCGTTGGACCAGGTGTGGTTCCGCTACGGCGGCGGAGAGGACGGCGGCCCGCCGGCGCCGCAGGAGGCGTTGCGCGACGTGTCGATGTCGGTTGCCCCCGGGCAGCTCGCGGCGCTGGTCGGGCCGTCCGGGGCGGGCAAGACGACGATTTCGTATCTGGTCCCGAGGCTCTACGACGTCGAGCGCGGCGCCGTCAAGATCGATGGGCACGACGTGCGCGATCTGACCTCCGCGACCATCGCGGGCGCGGTCGGCGTGGTGACCCAGGAGAGCTACCTGTTCGGCGGCACGGTGCGCGACAACATCAGCTATGGGCGGCCGGGCGCGACCGACGAGGAGATTGTGGCCGCCGCGAAGGCGGCTTTCATCCATGATCGAATCCTCGCCCTCGAGGACGGATACGACACGGTGGTCGGAGAACGCGGCTACCGGTTCTCGGGCGGCGAGCGCCAGCGGCTGGCAATCGCCCGCGTGATCTTGGAGGACCCGCCGATTCTGATCCTCGATGAGGCCACCTCGGCGCTGGACACCGAGAGCGAGCGCGTCGTGCAACAGGCGCTGGAGGCGCTGATGCAACGCCGCACGACGATCGCGATCGCCCATCGGCTGTCAACGATCCGCAACGCTGACGTGATCTTCGCGATCGAGCGCGGCACGATCGTCGAGCGCGGAACCCACGACGAACTGCTCGCCGAGGGCGGTATTTACGCGCGTCTCTACGAGGAGCAGTTCGGCGACGGCGTGGTCGAGGCCCATTGCAGCGACGGGGTGATCCTCGCCAACGGCCGGTCCTGTCGGCCATCGAGCCAGCGAGCGCGGCCGGGCTCAGAGATCCCGGCACGCAGTCCGACCGAGCCCGAGGTGGTCGTCGAGCTCCCGGCGGAGCTGCGCACGGCGCTCACGGTGTAAAGCCGTCGACACTCACCTCAGCGCGGGTGTTGCATGCGTT
>DASSGR010000067.1:0-19359 GCA_035693425.1 Solirubrobacteraceae bacterium | reverse complement strand
GGTGGGCCGCCCGCCCCGCGGCCGCGACGGGGGCAACCGCCGCGACCGGCCTACCGTATTGGAGGTGTCGGATGTTGGGAACAAACATTGAGCTCGGGGATCCCGTGCTCAGCGTCAAAGCGGAGGGCGAGCTGGTGGTGCTCACGGTCAAGACGGAAAGCATCGAACTGACGCCTAAGCAGGCACAACGTTTCGCGTCGTGGCTCGCGGGCGCGTACGTGCAGGCCGCCGGCGGAACTCACCACGCACCTAACGGCGCGCTTAAGATCGGGCCGGGTCCACGATGACGAGCGAGATCTATCTGACGTCGGCAGAGTGCGCCGTGCTCGAGGCGATGACCGGTGGCGAATGGATGACGCCGGTGGAGGTTGCACAAGTTCCGCCGGCCGCCGCGCTACATGTCCAGGTTGTGCGCTCCGCCCTCCGACAGCTCGCGCTCCACCGCCTGGTCGAGCGCGGTGGGTGGGGCTCGAGCATCAGATGGGGCGACTGGCGCATCACGCGCGCCGGCCACGAGCGCGTGCACCTAGCCCGCCAAATGCGACTCCGGGTGGTGACCAATGACGCAACGTGATCAAGACAACTGCGCGGCGGTTCCCGTCCCCTGGAAGGTGTGGCCGCGGACACCGGACGGCTACTGCTCCTGTCCCTACTGCACGGACGCGCGCGAGGGCCGCCTCCCGCCGATAGAGGTTGACGAGCGGAGCCCGTGGGCGCGGCGGATGGGATCGGTCCGATGACGCAACGCGACCAAACCTACACCCCGACGTGCGAGTGCTGCGGCGATGAGCAGGAGCCGGACTGCGCCCCGTTCGTCCACACCGAGAACGGCGACTTCTGCCCAGACTGCTACGCGTCGCTCCAGGCCGAGACGTTGCGCATGGTTGCCAAGCTCCCGCTGCTACTCGGGCTGTGCCCGCAGTGCGCGGACGAGTTCTACCTCCCGCTCAAGGACGACAACGAGAGCAGGCGATGTCCGACGCCGGGCTGCGACCTGGAGCTGGTCGTCTACGTGCGCTCGCGGCTTCCGGAGGGCTATCGCTCATGAGTCAAAGCGAGAGCGTGAAGCTCAACGAACGGACCGGCGAGATTCTCGTGGAGCTACGAAGCCATCCCGGACCGACGCTCGAGCTCGGCCACGAGCACACCCGGCTCAACGTGCTCATGCGCAAGGGGCTCGCCCGGAATCTCGGGCTCGGGAAATGGGAGGCAACCGAGCTCGGCCGGCGGGTGACTATCCACATGCCCACCTACTCCGTTACGAGGGCGGACCGATGACGCAACCAGGCGAAACCAACATCCGAAAGGTGCTCGTCTCGCCGTGGTTCGGCGCCGGCTGGTCGAGCTGGGCATCCGGCGGCCGCGACCTGGAGGAGTTCTACCTGTTCGACCCCGGGCTGATCGAGTCGATCGAGCAGCACGGTCACGTGACGGACGAAGCGATGGCCGATTTCGAGCGGCGCGAGCTCGAGCGATTCGGCAGCACGCAATACAAGGGCGGCGCCGGCGGCCTCGTCATCGAGGAGGTTGCCGAGCCGTTCCGGATCCAGGAGTACGACGGCAGCGAGACGATCGTGCTCAAGAGCGAGGACGAGGAGAGCTGGCGATGACGCAACCGGGTGAAAGCGATATCAACGTCCGCAACCCCGGGGCCAACGATCTCATGCCGAGTACACGGCTCGAGGTGACGGCCCAGACCTTCGGATTCGAGGGCGACTACCCGATGATGGTCTCTGCGCGCTTCGACGCGGCCAGCATTGGCGTGGCCTACGGCCGGACGTTCTGCGAGGCGTTGCGAAACCTGGCCGATGTGTTGGAAGATGTCCGACCGTCGAGCGGGCCGCCGGTCCGCGAGTTCTGGTCCGCCTACTACCCCGACTGGTCGGGAGTAGTCGTGTTCACCAACGAGCTCGCTGCCCTGCGATATGCGGTCGAGCACACCGGCATGTCTGTGGCGAAGGTGCTGCCAGGCATCCCAGTCGGGGAGCAGGTCTGATGACGCCTTCCGGTAGGAGCTACATCCCGGAGAGCCTGCTCGTGCGCTTGACCTTCCGATCGTCTACGTGGGAGAGCGTGCGCGAGATCCTGAGCGTGAAGGTCGACGAGGTTGACTTCGTGCTCGGCCAGATCCACAAGCGCCCGTATCGGAAGATCGAGGCGTGGTTCGTTCACCCGCAGTCGGTTATGGACAGGAGCGACAGTGCTCCTTGAGTGCCCGCGTTGCGGGCGCGGCCCCGTGGTGGACGGGCTCGCGCAGATCGCGAGCTGCCCGTTTTGCCGAGAGAACTATCGGCGGATCGGCAGCCACGAGCGCACGCTCTCCGAGCCGACGGAGGAGTTCCCGATCTGGACGCCAGAGATCGAGGCTGCGGAGGCCGAATCGTGACGCTTTTGGCGAAACCCGTGTGTATATGGCGGCTCCTGGCGATGGCCGTGCGTAAGCGCCACTATTTGGGATTGTTCGACGGCCGTCGAACCCGGTGGTACAGTGCTCTCGCCGAGTGCTGTGGGGGCACGACTGGCACCCGGGGCAGATCGTGTCAGTAGCCGATCCTGAACCCGATGATTTCGAGCCCCCAGACGCCCAATGGGTCAAGCGCCGATGGATCCCGGCGCACCGGATCGAATGGGCACGCCGGGCTGACGCGATCATGCTCGAGCACGGCGCGGTCAGGGGAACGGCCGCGTACCCCAAGCGCTACCAGGCGCGATGGAGGGCAAAGGCTCTGATTGATCTGATGACCGATCTCGAACTACATGAGCGCTGGGAGCTGTCCGAGCACACCGAGAAACGCGGCGGCGGGTGGACGTGGGCCGTCGAATACACAGGAGGCCGCAATGGCTGAAGACCAGTTGACATCCGAGGAGCTGCAGCAGGGCCAGGCCGTCGCGCAGGCGGGCGCGGAGGCGGCCGCGGCCGAGCCGGACCCCGCGAAGCGCAAGCAGGCGGCGTCACGTGCCGCGCGCCAGCGCGCGCAAGAGCTGAAGATCGACCTCACCGAGGACCACGCGAACATGATCGCGTCGGCGATCATCGTGCAGATGGAGCAGCGCGGCGCGTTCGACGCGCCGCCCGAGCCCGTCGCCGCGCCCGCACCGGTCGCCGCCGGCGGCGAGCCCGTCGAGCAGCAACAGCAGCAGGCGCCGGTTCGTAAGTCGTTCGCTGAGAAGTTCCGGTCGTGATCGACCTGGACCCCGCCACGCTCGAGCAGGAACAGAACGGCCCCGCGCCGGCGCCTCCGGCCGCCGAGGAGGGCGGCTGGCGGAGGGACAAGGCCGGCAAGGAGTACATCCCGCGGCAGTCCGGCCGCGGGATCAACTACCGGCAGGGCGAGGAGACCGTCGAGCAGGCGCAGGCGCGGGACCTCGCCGCCGGCAAGGACCGCGACGAGCGGCCATCGCGCGCCCGGAAGGGCAAGGCGAGCGCGCGGAAGCCGCCGCCCCCGCAGAAGGCCGACCTCAAGGAGCTCGAGCCCGTGCTCGCGGAGGCCCTGACGTCGCCAGCGATGATCTGCGCGGCGTTCGGCGACGAATGGGCGGCGAACCACTTCGTCAACCAGGGGCCCCTCCTGGCGCGCAACCTGGTTGTCAGCGCGCAACACAACCCGTGGCTGCGCAAGAAGCTCGAGAAGGCCGCCAGCGGCGAGGAGATGACCATGCAACTGATGAGCATGGTCGGCGTCGCGGGCGCGCTCGTCGGGTACGCGATCCCGCCGCTCGTGTGGTGGCTGAACCTGCCGCTCCCGAACGACGCGCGGAAGCTGTTTAACATCCCCGACCGCCGCGAGCATGCCCCCAGCCCGCCGCCCCCGCCCGAGACGGCCGCCTTCTCCGCCGCGGCCTAGGCTCCCGCGCATCCCGCCGCTGCGGCTCGCGCCGATCCGCTCCAATGAGAGCGTCGAGCTGGACGCGACGGTCACCAAGAGCGGGCTCACACTGCCGCCATTCGTCCGGTTCGACAAGTTCATGGACGACTGGCGCTGGCGCCAGGGCGAGCACCTCACCACGATCGGCCCGACCGGCTCGGGTAAGACTGTCCTGAACCGCCAGCTCCTCCGCCGCCGCGACTACGTGGTGGTGCTCGGGATCAAGAACCGCGACCCCGAGCTGTATGGGCCATTCGAGAAGGAGGGCTACGAGCTCGTCCATTCGTTCGACCCCGAGCCGCCCGGCGACGCTGACCAGTTCAGAGTCCTGTTCGTGCCACGGTCAGAAGCCCACGGCGTCGAGGGTCGCGGCAAAAAGAGCAAGGCGTTCCGCCAGGTACTCAATGAGGTCTACGACGTCGGCTACTGGTGCGTGTACGCCGACGACATCCAGTACATGGCCGACCAGCTCAAGCTCGCCGCCGAGTTCGAGGAGCTATGGATGCTCGGCCGCTCAGAGGGCGTGTCAGTGGTCGCCTCGAGCCAGGAGCCGGTGAACATTCCGGTCATGGCCTACGGCATGGCGACTCACCTGTTCCTGTTCAAAAACCCGGACGTGTACCGGGCGAAGCGAATGGCCGAGCTGACCGGAGTCAATCGCGAGATCGCAGAGAAAACGATCCTCGAGCTGCCCGAGCACGAGTTCCTATACGTGAATAAGCGCTCGGGTGACATGTTGCGATCGAAGGTCATCTGAGGCCGAATCCGGGCTCTACCAGATTCTCTACAAGAGTCTCTACCAGCGAGTCGCAACGTGCTTGACGACCCCCGAAAAGGGGTGTTACAACGCCGGTCGATGTCGTTCCTCGATGACTTGCTGAAGGTCGCAGACGGTCTCGCTCCTCACGACCTCCCGAACCCAACAGAGGTTCAGAAGGTGGTCGGCGCCGTTGTCAAAACCCTCGAGGCCGCCGGCGTGAAGATCGCCGACGAGCTGCTCGACCCGCCCGCGCCCCCCGGGCCGCCGCCGGCCGCCCCGCCCGCCGAGGACCAGTCCGAGCGCATCGCCGCGCTCGAGGCCGAGCTGGCCCAGGTCCGCGCGCAACAGCCTCCTGAAGCTCCCGCAGGGGAGACGACGACCGCAGTGGATGCACCGGACGCCGGCGAGGGGCCAGCCCCCACGCCCCCGTCGGCTCCCGGTGAACCGCTTCCCGGTGGTGAGACACCGTGAACGTCGTGGAGTTCGCCCGGTTCGTGGCGATGCTGATCATCGCCGGAGCCATCATCCGTTGGGCCGAGCTGTCATGGGGCGGTAAGCCCGGCATCCGCGGCCAAGTCGCCGAAGGACTAGGAGTCGTGTACTGATGCCCACCGCCGCAGCCGTCCCCGGAGTCGGAGGCCCCCAGGCCACCCCCCCGACCGCCGCCCCGCAAGCGCTCGCGTTCGACCAGGCCGCCCACCGCGGCGTCGAGCTCTCCAACACGTTCACGGGCATCCAGCTCGGCGGAGGCGCCACCGGCACCAGCACCGTCACGCTCGGCAACGGCCCGATCAGCCTCCAGCCGCAGGGCTACCTCCGCGGCGTCCTGATCGACCTGCAGACCACCGGCGCCGCGAACAACGGCACCGCCAACAACGACTTCCCCTTCAGCCTGCTCAACCTCCTGCGCCTCCACGACACCAACGGCGCCACGATGCACGAGCACTCCGGCTTCCTCAACTACCTGCTGAACCTGTTCTCGGGTACGGACGGGAACACCTCCGACCTCTCGCAGTGGCCGGACTACTCGAGCTCGGCCACGTCGCCGTCGTGCCAGTGGTATCTCCCCGTCGAGCTCGACGGCAACGGGTTCGGCGCGCTCGCGAACCAGTCCGCCGCCGACACGTACAAGCTCGACCTGGTGCTCGACACGCCGGCCAACTCGTACTCAACGGCGCCGTCGACCACGAACCCGACCTTCGCGATCAACATCTACATCGACTATTGGACGATCCCGGGCGCCGCCGACATGCTCGGCCGCAGGCAGCAGCAGGAGCCGGACTTCCACGGCGTCGCACAGTACAGCTACCAGTCGACCGGCAACAGCAACTCGACCGGCTCCGGCACCCAGAAGATCGGGTTCACCGGCAACATGTACCGGCTGCTGATCATGGTGTTCCGCGGCGGGTCCGGCACCTACGCGACCGGCGGCGCGCGCGCCAGCGCGAACGTCCCGAACCCGTTCACGCTCCGGTACGACACCCGCGACCTGATGATCGGCACGCCGCGCGAGAACCGCCGCTACTGGTTCTCGCAGCTCAACGTTCCGACCACCACGTTCCTGACCGGCGTGCTCGCGTTCGTGTGGAACTACGGCAAGGGCCGCCAGCTCGGCGCCGCCGGCTTCTCGAGCTGGCTGCCGACGCTCCCCGCCACACGGTTCGAGCTGACCGGCACCTTCAACGGCGGCACGACCGACTACCTGGCGAACACCGTCAGCGTCGCCGAGACCAACCCGGCACTCCGCGGCGTCTCGCCGAGCGCGACCGGCTACAGCCCGCCCGTCGCGGCGACCGTGCCGGGAGCGCAGTGAGATGCCCGCGGCCATCCCGCTCGCGGACTACAACACCGGCTACACCTCCGGCATGAACTCCGGGACCACCCAGACGCTCTCGTCCGGGGCCGGACTCCCGGCCGGCGGAGCTGTCGGCGGGAACGCCAACATCGTCGTCGCCGCACTGGTCGGCGGATCGCTGTTGCTGTTGCTCGTGTCCCACCTGCTCGGTTTCCGGTTCGGGTTCGACGTCAGCGTCGGACGCCGAGGGTAGAAAGGAGGCGAATGTGTCGGTCACCAAGATCCTTCTGATCGTCGGCCTGCTCCTCGCCGGCGTCTGGATCTACCGCAAGTTCTAGGCGGGGTCCAACCATGAACCAGGCCCTGTCGTTCGGCCTGCTCCTCGCCGGCGGCGTTCTTCTCGAATCCGCGCTCACGGGCAGCGGGCTCGCTGATGTCGTCCAAGGCAAGGCCGGGTCGATCCCGACCAGCGGCGCGACGATCGGCGGCACGGCCGTGGGCACGCCCGGCGTCGCGACCGTCGGCGCGGCGATCGCGAACGCCGCCGGGTACGTCAACCCGTTCGCCGGCGCGAGCGTCAAGGCCGAGCGGATCGACCAGGGCGTCGACTATGCGGGCACGGGCAACATCGGCGCGATCGGCGCCGGGGTCATCACCGAAGTCTTCCCCTACGGCGGGGGCTCCGGCTGGCCCGGCGGCGGGTACGTCGAATACAAGCTGCTCAGCGGCCCCCAGGCAGGCAAGCTGATCTACGTCGCCGAGGGCGTCCGCCCGACCGTCGTGAAGGGACAGTCGGTCAAGGCCGGTCAGATCATCGCAACGCTCGTCCCGGGCTCGAGCACCGGCATCGAGACCGGTCTCGGCTCCGGCGCCGGCACAGGCACCTACGCGAGCCAACACGGCGGCTACAGCGAAGGCGAGCTGACCGCCGCCGGCCAGTGGTTCTCGAACTTCCTCGCGCAGCTCGGCGCCGCGCCCGGGCTCGTGGAGGGCCGCTCGCCCGTCGGCACCGCCCCGTCAGGAAGCGCGTTCTGATGAACCAGGACCAGGCACAGACCGCCGTCAGCGTCAGCGCGTTCGTCGTCGCCGCGATCTGGGCATACCGGAAGCTGACCGAAGGTCCGACCGGCGCGAGCTCCGTTCCGAACGCCGGCCACTTCATCGTCGGCTACGGGTTCACGTTCGTCTCACTGGCGCTGATGGCGCAGGCCGCCCCGGCGTTCGGAGGCATGTTCGCGATCTTGGTCGCGACCGGCGACACGCTCGCGAACGGGCAGGCGCTCGTCTCAGACCTCGCCGCCGCTCTGAACCGCACCAACGTCGGTCTCGTCGGCGGCAAGCAGAGCAACCGCACCGGCGTGATCGGCAACGTCGCCGGGAACGTCAGCGGCGAGGCGATCGTCGGCGGCGTGCAGGCCACCCAGGGAGTCGCGGCTGCCGGCCGCGGCGCCGCAACCACCGCAACACCGTGAGAGGAGGAGGACCGTGGACAAGATCGTAGACGTGATGGGCATGATCGTGGGTGTCGCATTGGTGACGACCCTGGTGGCTCATCCAAACACGGCGAACGTCGTCAAGGCGTTCGGCGGCTCGTTCACTTCGAGCGTGCTCGCAGCCCAGGGGATCCGGTGAGGATCCCGCCAACCAAGACGCTGATCGCGCTGCTTGCGTCGGCGCTCGCCGGCCTGATCGCCGGCCTGCTGACGCTGCGCGCGCTCGGAGAACCCACTCCGCTCGGATGAACCCCGCCCTCCACCACTCAAGGCCGATCAAGGACCGCGAGACCGCCGGCGTCGACTCACAGCACCCGGACGTCCCGTACTTCCCGAACGGAGGCGTCGCCGCGCCGCCGTTCATGATCGTCTCGCCACTGTCGCACAGCCCCGGCACCGCCCCCGGGAACGGATCCGCGAACGAGCTCGTCGGCCCCGCCACCGCCGAATGGGTGAAGATACGCAGCAGCGATAGCCAGGGCGTCGGCGTCCCGCCGTTCAAACGCTGGCCGCGGCAGTTCCACACCGAGGCGTACAACTTCGATTCGCTCGCGATCATGCCGCTGCCCGATCAGGTCGGCCCGATCCCCGCCGGCGTCGGCAACCAGCTCGCCGCCGTGAACAGCGTCGGCCAGCGGTCCGAAAAGGCCGGATGGTCGACCCCCAAGTACGGCGAGCAGTACGAGCAGCCGATCGGCCAGTACGGGCTCGCGAGCCTGATGCAAACCAACGATCCCGCATCGCAGGCGTTCGCGATCGGCTGGGGGTTCGTCGGATGAAGGGCCTGAACAAGAAGATGGGACCGCTGCCGGTCTGGGCGTGGGGCCTGATCCTCGGCACCCTCGGATACTTCCTGTACGAGCGGAGCAAGAACGCCGCCGCGTCCACCTCGAGCACCAATTCACCAACGGCCACGGTCCTCGATCCGAACCAGCTCGATCCGAACACCGGGCTCACCTACGGCCAGGAGGAGGGCGCCGCCCTGTCCGGCACCTTCCCCACCAGCGGCAGCCTCGGGTCGAGCACCGACACCAGCGGCGCGAGCGGGATCGACCAGTTCGACTCCGATCTCGCGAGCTTCCTCCAGGCGCAGACGGACTTCACGCAGCTCGCCGGCGCGCTCGGGTTCCAGCCGCCGCACAGCACGCCGACGAACACCACGCCCGTCACGAACGCGCACCCGCCGACCACCAAGCCGAGCGTGCACTACTCCGCGACCATGTGGCGTGACGTCACCAAGGTGCAGACCACCATCGGCGACGCGCTGAAGACGATCGGCAAGGCCGGGAAGGCGCCACACGCGAACGCGCAGGCCACCCGCGCGCAGAGCCTCCTCAACAAGGCGCTGAACGCGAGCACCCCCAGCCAGCAGAACACGCTCCTCAAGCAGGCGCAGACGGCCGCGACCAAGGCGAAGAACGACGCCGCCGGCGCGCTGAAGGCGAGGAGCGACAGCAAGAACAAGAAGCCGCCGGTCAAGCACTCGAGCGGCGGAGTCGGGATCAAGCATGGTTGAGGGGCTCGGCGGGGAGAGCAAGGGAATCGCGTTCCTGGTCAGCGCGGGGGTCATGTACGAGATCATCGCGGCTGCCTGCTCGAGCCCGCAGACGACCGAGCTGAACGCCAACGCCCGGGCCGAGACGCTGATGAAGTGGGTCAACATCGGCGTCGGTCAAGGAATCCTGTTCGTGGTCATCGCCGCCGTGTACGACCGCAAGGACGCGATCCCGATCCTCGCCGGCGGCACGCTCGCCGCCATCCTGCTGTACGTCCAGTACGTCCACGCCCGCAATGCCGGTCTCGCGAGCGGCGAGCCGGCCACCGAGAACTACTCCGGATGGGGGCAGTCGTGAGCCTGAGCATCAGCCCCGCCGACCAGGCCGCGACGATCGTCGGCGTGTCGGTCAAGTACAACATCCCGATCAACGCGCTGCTCGGGATCTACGGGCAGGAGACCAGCTTCGGCGCGAACGTCACGACCTCGAGCGCCGGCGCGATGGGGCCGTTCCAGTTCATCCCGTCGACCGCCCGCCAGTACGGCTATCCGCTCACGAACACGCCGAACCTCTCGCAGTTCCAGCAGCAGGCCGACGCATGGGGCCGCTACCTGGTCGCGAACAATCCGTCTCGGAGCGCGAGCGGCTGGGCGCCGGCGATGAAGGGCGGCTACACCGAGGCGCAGGCCGAGAGCAACCTCAGCAAGATCCCGCAGGCGTTCGGCTCCGCCGTCGGCGATCTCCTCCTCCAGGCGAAGGCGAGCGGCAACCCCGTCCCGGGCGGCGGGGTCGACACGCAGCAGACCGGCGGGATCGCCGGCGCGCTCGACACCGGCGCTGTTGCGACCGGGCAGGCGATCTCCTCCGCCGCCGATATCTTCACTTGGCTGACGAACCCGACGAACTGGCTGCGGATCCTCAAGCTCGTCGGCGGCGCCGTCGCGATCTTCTTTGCGCTCAAGGCCCTGACGGGCGCGTCCGTCCCAACCGTGAAACTGGCGAGGTCATGATGAGCGCGCTCAACAATCAGACTGTCGCTTTGGGTGCAGCCCGTCTGCTCGGCGTGCTCCAGGAGCGGCTCCAGGCGATCGAGACCCTGCTCCAACGCCAGCTCGACCTCGCCGAGTCGCCGCCGCTCAACTTCCTCGGGGCCGGCTCCACTGCCTACGGCAGCACCACGACCGACACGCAGCCGCATGGACTATGGCGCGCGAACCCGAACCGCCGCGGCGGGTCCATTCAGAACATCGGCACCACCGGCAACCTCACCGTTGGGCTCGGGTCGACCACCCCGACCGCGAACACCGGTATCACGCTCGGCCCCGGCCAGTCGTGGGACGGGCGCGTGTCCGGGATCGTCTGGACCGGCCGAGTTCACATCGTCTCGTCTGCGTCGGGCGTGCAATGGACGGCGGTGGAGGTGCTCGGCCCAGGGAACCTGAGGACCTGATGACGCTCGGCCGGTATGACAAGCTGTTCGGCGGCGACCGCGGCGCAGCCGAGAAGGCACTCGAGGCGATGAAGCGCACCTATGGGAGGAAAGACGGGGAGGCCGTCTTCTGGGGAACGATCGCGAAGCGCAAGCGTAGGGGCGAGCGCAGGAGGAAGCGTGCGTGAGCCCAGCCGAAATGGTGCGCTCCGCCTGGCGGAGCCGGTCCCTTCTCGCGCAAGAGCACATCGTGCACGCGATCGTGGTGATCATCGTGCTGATCACCGCGACCGTGTACGCCGACACCACCCAGGACCGATCCGGCAACGTCTGGATCGTGTACGGGTCGGCGATCGGCTACGCCGCCGGCCGCTCCGGCTCGCGCTCCTCTACACGCAGGGACGACGATGAAGACTGAGGACCGCAACGTCACCTATCTCGCGATCCTGACCGAGCGCAGCGCGTTCGGCCACCAGAAGGTGCACGCCGGGCTCGCGCGCCACGGCATCGGCCGCACCATGTGCTCGGACAAGCAGCTGTTCGAGTTCCCGCTCACCGCCCGAGACCCGAACTTCGCGCTCTACCGGCCGAACGGATGGCGGCACCGGTACGCCGAGGCGTTCCTCGAGCTCAACCGCGGCTGCCGCGACTGCCTGCACATCCTGCACACGATCGGCGACGAGGCCGGCTGGACCAAGCCAAAGAGCCTGGAGGCCCTCAAATGAGAGAGTGGCTCGAGGACGTCCGCGACCACTGGAACGACCCCTACTGGAGGCTCGATCACCCAGAGCTCGCGATCACCGTCGCCTCAATCCTCACCGGGATCATCGGGCTGCTGTTCGCCTGGCTCCAGGCGAAGCTCACCGCCCGCTACCAGCGACCCTCAACGCGCGATGTCTGACGAGACCGACACCACCGCCGAGGCCCCGCACGAGGGCGCCGCCCGCGTGAACGGGATCTTCCAGGCGCCAGAGGCCCCGCCCGTCGCGCCGGCGCCCGAGCCCGCGCCCGAGCTGGCGCGCGCGCTCGTGGAGCTCGAGGAGATGAACATGCGCCTCCAGTCGCTCCAGGCCGGGCTCGCCGTACTCGTCGCGAGCGTGCTCGTGCTCCTCATCGAGATCGAACGGGTCCGGAGACAGACCCGGCCATGATCACGCCGCGCAGCACCGCCGCGCGCCGCGCACCCGCCAAGCCGCGGCCCGCCGCCCCGCGCGCCCGCGCCGCGCACCACCGGCACAAGTGGACGCCGATGAGCCGGCCCGACCACGCCCGCGCCCGGGAGCTGTTCGCCGACCTCTCCTCCAACAATCCCAGCTTCGACGCCCACCAGTACGCCGCCGCCGGTCACATCTTGATCGGAAACAAGGCCACCCAGGGGGTCGGCTACATCAACCCGACATGGCTCGCGCGCACCGAGGCCGCCCACCTCGAGCACATGGCCGTCCTGCACTACCACTTCGCTGACGGCGGCAGCCCGACCGCCGAGGCTGCGCACTTCGTGGACACCATCCGGTCGCAGTGGCGCCGCGGCGACCGCGCCGCGTGCGACCTCGAGCAGCCCGCCCTCTCGAACCTGGGCGCCGGCGCCCCGGCATGGCTGGCAGAGTTCGATGCGGCCGCACACCGGCTCGGCGGTCTGGATGTCATCCTCTACACGTTCAGCTCAGCCCTCAACCTCGGGTTGAGGGTTAGATCCGGCATGGTGTGGGATGCGAGCTTCGGTCCCGACTGGCCCGCCGGACCGTTCCGCCGACTCCCGAACGGCCAGCAGCTCTGGGGCTGGCAGTTCACCGACGGCGAGATCGGCGCCCCCGGCCCGCGCGGCGCGGCCGGCATCGGCCGCTGTGACATGAGCGTCCTTGCGCCGCCCGTCGTGCGCCGGATCCTCCGCGACCTGCACTCGCAATGATCACCGGCGGGATCGTGCCGTCGGTCGTTACGACCACGACGCGGAAGTACATCAACCCGTGCATGGCCCCGTACAACGCGCAGGGCAACGGGACCAGCGACGACACCACGCCGCTGCTGCTCGCCACCAAGGACGGCCAGGCGCTCCAGCGGAAGGTGATCCTCCCCGCCGGCACCTACAAGTGCTCGGACCTGATCACCGACCTGACGAACCCGGCGACGCTGGTCATCGAAGGCGACGACCCGGATAACACGATCCTGCAGATGGCCGCCGGCACATGGGCGAACGGCCTGATCAACCTGACCGGCGCCGGGCTCGGCACCGCCCAGGCCGTCCTCGCCCCGACCGTGATCGGCGCGAACGTGATCACGTTCACGAGCACCACCGGGATCTCCGCGAACGACGTGATCTACATCGTGGACTCGACACAGCCGATCGTCGGCAACGCCGGCCGCACCACCGCCTCGCTGTCCGGCGAGTTCGCCCAGGTCAAGAGCGTCGACTCCCCCACGCAGGTCACGGTCCGCGAGCGGCTCGACTTCGCGTACACGACCAGCGCCACCGTCGCGAAGCTCAACAGTCAGTCATCCTCGCTGCAGGGGTTCGCCGTCCGGAACCTCAACCCGGGCACCCTGCCGGCGACAGCGCGTGGGATTGTGCTCAACTACTTCCGCGACATCGAGCTCGGGCGCCTCGCGTTTCAGGACATGGACGCCGACTGCATCTACCCGCAGGTCGGGCTCGACGGCACCATCTCCGGCGTCCGGTATCTCAACACGCACGACGCCGAGACCGCGAACAATCCCTACTGCATCGCGCTCGCCAAGGCGTGCATGCAGATCCTCGTGGAGCACGTTCGCAGCCGGTACGGCCGGCACCTGATCACCACCGCCCCGGCCACGAACTATGCGGCTCCCGCGTATATCAAGATCGCCGACTCGATCGCGACCGAGCACAGCGAGAGCGCGTTCGACTGCCACCCCGGCACGCGCAAGATGACGTTCGAGAACTGTGAATCGCACGCCTCCGGCACCACCGGCGTCACCCCGAACGGATTCCAGATCCGGGGTCCTGACTGCGAGGTGCTCAACTGCAAGGCCACCGGCCAGGGCGCCGCCGGCGTCTCCGTCATCTACGGCGCCGACCGCTGCCGGATCAACGGCGGCCGCTTCTCACAATGTGATACCGGAGTAGTGATCGAATCCTCGGACGACTGCTTCATCGGCGGCGACATCCTCATCCAGTCGCCCGTGACGAACGGGATTAACGTCATCCGGGACGCCGCCTACGCCGCGAACATGAACATCGTCACGCTCGGCGATCTCGTCATCACCGGCTCGCCCACCAACCTGATCAACGACGGAACATCGGGCGCCGTCGCGATCTTCGAGAGCGGCCGTGTCAGAACCCCGGGCGCCGCCACGATGGTCTCGGGCGGGAACGTCGACACGCTCTGGAACCCGTTCCGCTCAAGCGATGTCTCGACCCTCCCGTGGGAGATCACCGTCAAGAACACGGTCACGATGACCAGCGGCACCGTGTTCGTCGCGCCCGCCGTCGTCCGCGAAACCCGCACCTACACACGCATCAGGTTCGCTGTCGGCACGACCGCCCCGGGCGGCACGTACACCGACTGTCGCGCCGGCGTGTGGAACCTCGCCGGGACGTCCAAGCTCGCCGACACCGGAGACCTTCACGCGACCGTCATCGCCGCGAACACCGTCTACACGGTGAACCTCGGTAGCAGCCTCAGCCTGTTTGCCGGCCAAGTCGTGCAGGTCGGCGTCGGCTTCATCGCAAGCACCGCCCCCAACCTCGTCGGGCTCGTGATGCCCACCGGGCTCGCCGCGCTCGCGCCGCTCAAGGGCGGATCCACGGCAGGCTGGCTGACCGGCACCGCCCTCCCCACCACAGTCACGGTAAACGGCAACTCCGCCACCATCGTCTGGGCCGAGCTGCTGCCATGATCCATTGCATGCCAGTGGAACTGGAGGAGCATCGCCTGCGGCTCGAGACCGCCCAGGCGAAACTCGCGGCCCATCTCGGCGCGACCGAGGCGGACCTCGACAGAGCGTTGAGAATGCGCAACCCGTGGCGACGGCGGCGACTGCTCAAGGATGCTCGCGAGCGTCTGCGCGGCTGGGAGTCGTGGCTCGACTTCGCGCGCCGTGACCCGTGAGCTGGGCGCTCAACAACATCACGGCCCCCGACGCCTACACCAGCGCGTCCACCCTCCAGAACCTGCCCTTCCCCGGCCGGGTCAACCTCGACGTCACCAACCAGGCGATCTACTGGCAGCTCCAGCAGGCCAGCGGCCCCACCGGCATGAACACCGAGGGCACCTGGCAGCGGGAGGTGTTCATGGGTCCCGGCTCACGCACGCTGTTCCGCGCTGGCGTGCGCGGCATCCGCGTGCGCGCCGCCGTACCGGCCGCCAGTCTCCCCGCCGGTGCTACGCAGGCCCGGGTCACGATCGAAGCGATCGAATGACCGGGCCGCTCGCCGCGCGCGTGCAGGCGCTTGAGCGCCGCATCGCCGCGCTCGCCGCCTCACAGGCCGGCGGCGAGCAGTTCATACCCAACACCTACACCGTCGACGCGAACGGCAACGTCAGCGTCACCGGGATCAACATCCCCGCCGGCACGAGCACCACGCCGCCAAGCCAGGACCGCATCCGATGGCTGAGGCAATCAGACGGCGCCGTAGTCGCCGAGATCATCGGCTTCTCATCCGGCGGCGCCGAAGTCGTAGCCGTTCGCGCCGACGCTCTCGCGCCCGGCGACACCAGCCAGTCGCTCCTCGACGTTCTCGATGACCAGGGAACCGAACAGGGGAACATCGTGGTCACGCAGACCGCGCGCGGCGCGACGGCGCAGGTGCTCCTCACAGCCGCCGGTCACACGCGGACCGCCGTCGACCAGCTCGGCCGCTCCGACTTCCTTGTGCTCAGCAGTACCGAGCTCTCAACGGTCGGCACCGCCACGATCACCTGGCCCGGCGGCACGGCATTCTCGAACACCACCAACGTCGCCCTGCCGGGCGCCGGCGGCAACGTGTTCGGGATCGCAACCGTGGACGGGATCGCCGGCACCACCGATGCCGTCGTCATGAACATCCACACGCGCGGCGACGGGACAGTCGACCTGCGAGGCAAGACCGCCGGCGGCGGGTCGCCTGCCGCCGCAGCGAGCGCGACGGTCGACTACCTGCTGTGGGGATCCTGATGCCAGCGGTGCTCGAGCCTGCGCTCCACTCGCGCCTCCTGATAGCGCACCTTCACGCAAGCCGCCGCGTCAGAGCAGCCCTGCTCCTGGTACTCGAGATTGATCAGCGACCGCAGCAGCGGGACGTCCCGCGGACCCTTCGCCGCCGGGCCCGGGCTCCCCGTCGCGGCGATACCCGCCCCGGACGCGACCGCCAGCGCGGCGAGCGCGGCCAATACCGACTTCAACATGATTGCCCCTTTCGTGTGGATGCGTACCCGCAGGAATCATCCCACGCTGTCAAGAGCGCGGCGCGGTCAGGAGGCGGGAGACGCTCTAGCCAACTGAGCTACAGCCGCGCGAGGGCGCAGCCTACCACGCGAAGATCGGGGCTCGAGGCTCCCTTCAAGGCGTGCCGCGAGACGGTGCCAGCCGTCCCGCGCGCGGAGCAAAGAGCCAAATGCCTACCCACTGCTCCACGGGAATCGATCCGCATGCCTGGAAGTGTAGCCATAGGTAGGGTCGGCGCGCAAACCCTCGACCAAACATCGACAGTTGCTTTTCCAGTCGGCGCTATGAAATGATGACGCTTCGAATGCGTGCCAGCGCATCAAATGCAAGCCGGCGAACGCCGGAGTAGACCGCCCCCGTAGATGGCTCTCCCTTCATCACGGCGGTCTCGTTTGATGCTGCCTCGCATGCTCTCAAGCGCTGCGGGGCAACGTGGCAGGCCTGGACGCTAGCCCGCCCGCGCCACCGAGCCCGGCCAGTCGCGAGATCCTCGCGCTGTTCGCTTCGCTCGACGTGCCGCCCGAGCTCGCGCTTGCGATCGCGTCGCTCTGCCGGCGCCTGGATGCGCTGGAGGCTCTGTGCCGCGCCTGAACACCGAGGAGCTCTGCGCGCCGACCTGCCGCTGCCGGCGCTGCGTCGAGCTGTTGCACGAGCGCGCGATGACCAAGCGGCGCCGCAGCCTGTCCAAGCGAGCAGGCCGCGCCGGCGGCGTCGCGTCCGGAGTTGCCCGCCGGCGCCTCGCACATCGGCGCCGCGGTGTCGCGCCGGGCGCGACGCGCCCGCTCGAGCTGTCCTACGAGCTGCGCCGCGTCTCCCGCGAGGAGTTCGACGCCCGCTATGAGGCGCTCTCGCCGCGCCCAGAGTGGCCCGCCGCCGCCGCGCGATGGGAACAGGGCCGCGAGACCTTCTGGCAGCACGTCCTAGGCTGTTACGCGCTCCTGTGTGCCCGCGGACAGCATTGCCGCACCACCAACGGGCAGCGCGGCGTAGCGCTCGCCGAGCGCGGCCAGGAGCGCTCCAGGCGCACCCTTCAGCGCTACAGCCGCAAGCTCGAGGCGATGGGCCTGTGCACCGTCACGCATGTCCGCAAGCCGGTCGGCCAGCTCGACTGCTTGGCGCTCGAGTGGCATGTGACCCGTCGTCTGCGCATGTTGAATGTCACCCCCCCTTCGGGAACGGTGAACCCCGCTGTTCCAGCGGGGGGTTCACCGCCGCAGTCGACGTCAACATCATCGGTTCCGCCGCCTTCGGCGGCAGATTCGGACCCGCCGGACGAGCCGGCGGAAACGGCAGGCAGCGATGACGAGCAGCGCCGGGCCCGGGCGGACTTCCTGAGGGTCAAGCTGCAGCTTGGCTTTGGGGATCCGGGCCGGATCCGCGCCGAGCTCGCATCGCTGGCAGCTCGGGCCACTCCATCGTCCGAACGTTCTCCAGCATCACTGCCGGGTTCAGGTCGTGGCAGTAGCGCTCCGTCGTCGCCATCGAGCCGTGGCCGAGCATCCGCTGGATCGTCCGCATCGGCACGCCGCGATCGAGTAGATACGAGGCGTAGGAATGCCTGAGCCCGTGCGGGTGAACGCGCTTGTTGATCTCGGCCTTGACGCCCAGGCGCTTGAGCAGGTCGCGCACGTAGGCGTCGCCGACCCGCTCGCCGAGTGTCGGCTTCGAGATCACGCAGAACAGCGGCTTCGTCGGGCCGACGCCGAGCTTGGCGCGCTGGCGGCACCACTTCTCCACGAGCGCGCATGCGCCCGGGTCCAGACCGACGACGCGCCGGCGGTTTCCCTTGCCGTGCAGGATCGTCACGCGGCCGCGCTCGAGGTCAACATCCTTCGGCAGCAGATCGAGAGCCTCGGCGCAGCGCAAGCCAGCGCGCGCGTAGACCGCGATCAGCGCCGCGTTTCGCAGGCCCGCCGGCCCGCGCCCACAAGCGCGGATCAGCCGGTCGATCTCCTCCGGAGTGAGCGGCTCCGCGGGGAACTTGCGTCCCTTGTTCGCCGGATCTCGGCCAGTCCTGTACTCGGGAAGGGTCACGAGCGAACGGTAGTACCCGCGGCGGTCGAGCCTACGGAATTGAAGACGCGGAACGGCCGCGGTCGCCTTGTGTGGTGTGAGCATGGTTTGCCCTCCATCGCTCTAGTTCTCGGGACACCGGTCCACCGCCGGGAACCCTTGCTTGCCGGATCAAATAGTAGCGCCGGTAGGCAACAAATTGCACAACTTTGCGCCGGCGCGGTGGTGGGCCGCCCGGCGCGCGGCCGCGACGGGGGCAACCGCCGCGACCGGCCTACCGTAATGGAGGTATCGGATGTTCGAAAGAAACATCGAGCACGGCGATCCCGTGCTCAGCGTCAAAGCGGAGGGGGAGCTGGTGGTGCTCACAGTCAAGACCGAGAGCATCGAATTGACGCCCAAGCAGGCACAACGCTTCGCGTCGTGGCTCGCGGGCGCCTATGTGCAGGCTGCCGGCGGGACTCACCGGGCACCTAACGGCGCGCTTAAGATCGGACCGGCCCCACGATGACCAGCGAGATCTACCTCACGTCGGCAGAGTGCGCGGTGCTCGAGGCGATGGTCGGCGGCGAATGGATGACACCGGTGGAGGTTGCACAAGTTCCGCCGGCCGCAGCGCTGCACGTCCAGGTCATTCGTTCCGCGCTCCGCCCGCTCGCGCTTCACCGCCTGGTGGAGCGCGGCGGCTGGGGCTCGAGCATGCGCTGGGGCGACTGGCGCATCACGAAATCAGGGCACGAGCGGGTCAACCTCGCGCGCCAGATGCGTCTCCGGGCGGTGTCATGATCGGTTCGATGGTTGTCGAACAAGGCCGCGCGGGTCAGCTCGAGTACGCATGCGAGCTGCTCGACGCCGCCGCCGAAACGCTCCAGGCCGCCGGCGTCCAATGGGCGCCCCGTGAAGTGGACGAGATCCGCGCCAACGTCGCGCAGCTCGCCGAGTCAATCGAGAGGGGGAACTGATGGAACGTGATCAAGACAACTGCGCGGCGGTTCCCGTCCCCTGGAAGGTGTGGCCGCGGACACCGGACGGCTACTGCTCCTGTCCCTACTGCACGGACGCGCGCGAGGGCCGCCTCCCGCCGATAGAGGTTGACGAGCGGAG
>DASSGR010000066.1:0-22184 GCA_035693425.1 Solirubrobacteraceae bacterium | reverse complement strand
ATCCGCGTCTATCTGCCCCCCGACGCCAACTGCCTGCTGTCGGTGGCCGACCACTGCCTGCGCAGCCGCAACTACGTCAACGTGATCGTCGCCGGCAAGCAGCCGGCGCTCGATTACCTGACGATGGACGAGGCGGTTGAGCACTGCACGCGCGGGATCGGCGTGTGGGGATGGGCCTCCAACGATCAGGGCGAAGAGCCCGACGTCGTGCTCGCCTGCGCCGGCGACATCCCCACGCTGGAAACGGTCTCGGCGGCTTCGATCCTGCGCGCGCGACTGCCCGAGCTCCGCGTGCGGGTGATCAACATCGTCGACCTGATGCGGCTGCAGCCCGAGGCCGGCCATCCGCACGGGCTCTCCGACGCGCAGTTCGACGCGCTGTTCACGGCTTCGCGGCCGGTGATCTTCGCCTACCACGGCTATCCGTCGCTGATCCACCGCCTCACCTACCGCCGCTCCAACCACGACAACATCCACGTACGCGGCTACAACGAGGAGGGCACGACCACCACCCCCTTCGACATGGTGATGCTCAACGACCTCGACCGCTTCCACCTCGTGATGGACGTCATCGACCGGGTGCCGCAGCTCGGGGAGCGCGCCGCACACCTGCGCCAGGAGATGGAGGACGAGCGACTGCGTCACCGCGCGTACACGCGCGAGTACGGCGACGATTCACCCGACGTGCGCGATTGGACATGGCCGGGCGCCTAGCCGCTCCCCGCTGAAACGTGCGGGTCCTGGTGGTGAACGCGGGGTCGAGCAGCGTCAAGCTGTCGCTGCTCGGCGACGGCGATAGCCCGCTGGCCGAGCGGGAGCTGGACGCTCCGCGGTCGGTCATCGAACCGGGAGCGCTCGAGGAAGCACTGAAGGCCCGGCTGAGCGATGCCGAGGCGGTCGGGCACCGGATCGTGCACGGCGGCGAGCGCTTCCGCGAGGCGGTCCGCATCGACAGCTCGGTCGAGCATGCGCTGGGCGAGCTGGTCGATCTCGCGCCCCTGCATCAGCCGAAGTCGCTGGCGGCGCTGCGCGCTGTCAGCGAGGCGCTTCCCGGACTCCCGGCCGTGGCCTGCTTCGACACCGCGTATCACGCCACCTTGCCCGAGGCCGCAGCCACATACGCGCTTCCTGCAGCTTGGCGAGACCGGTGGCGCGTGCGCCGCTATGGATTTCACGGGCTCTCACACGCGTGGATCGCGCACCGTGTGCCGGAGATGCTGGGTGTCGCGACCGCCGGCCTGCGGATCGTCAGCTGTCATCTCGGTGCCGGCGCGTCGCTGTGCGCGATCGCCGACGGGCGCTCGATCGACACCACGATGGGGTTCACGCCACTTGAGGGGCTGGTGATGGCGACGCGCTCGGGGAGCGTCGACCCCGGGTTGCTGCTCTGGCTGCTCGAGCGCACCGACATGACCGAGCGCGAGCTCGCTGGCGCGCTGGAGCACGACTCCGGTCTGCTCGGGCTCGCCGGCAGCGGGGATATGCGCGACGTTCTTGCGGGAGCGGCCGGCGGCGATCAGCCGGCTCGTCTCGCGCTGGACGTGTACCTGCATCGCCTGCGGGCCGGGATCGCGTCGATGGCCGCGGCGCTCGGCGGACTGGACGCGCTGGCGTTCACGGGTGGCGTGGGGGAGCACCTGCACGAGATCCGCAGCGGTGCCGCGGCTGGCCTCGGGTTTCTCGGTGTCGCCGTCGACGAATCGGCAGACGCCGGCGGCGAGGGCGACCGCGACGTCTCGGCGGCGATGGCCAACGTGAAGACGCTCGTCGTGAGGGCGCGCGAGGACGTGGAGATCGCCGAGCAGACGCGCCGCGTCCTGGAAGCCGGACCGCGGCCGTGACCGCCGAACGCGGAGGGGGAGCGTGTCACACGCGGTGTTGCAGCGCGCGGGCAGAACCGTAATCGTTGTCCCTTCTCCCGCCGTAGCAAGCTCGCGTAAACGTCGGCACGACCGATCCTAGGACGCGCTGACACCAACTCAACGGAGGTCGATTTCATTGTTCAAGAAGATCGTGTGGGCGACCGACGGATCCGATTCCGCCGACAACGCGCTGGCGGTCGCAAAGATGCTCGCCACCGACAGCGGCGGCGAGCTCGTTGCGGTCCACTGCGAAGAGCGGACGCTGCCCGGTAAGGGTGGTGGTAGCTACTCGCTCGCCGCCAACGAGGAGGACCTGAAGTCGAAGATCGAGCGCCAGGTGTCAGAGCTCACCGGCGCTGGCATCAAGGCAACGCTCGAGACCGCTCGGGCGTTCGTCGGCAACGCCGCGCACGAGATCGCATCGGCGGCTGAGACGCACGAAGCCGACGCGATCGTCGTCGGGACCCGTGGCCACACTCCGCTCACCGGGCTGCTGGTCGGAAGCGTGCCACAGCGCCTGTTGCACATCGCGCCGTGTCCGGTGATCACCGTGCCGACTCGCGGCAAGTGACGAAAGGGGCGCTCGAACGGGTCCGGTGGCTCTGCGGAGAAACACCGATCCAGACCGCGCCGCAACCACGATTTCGTGCCCGTCGGGTCGCCGTAGCGTTGAGGAAAACGGCAAGAGCAAGCGAGGTTGCGGTCATGACCACACTAGTCGTCTACGAATCTCTGTACGGCAACACCCGGGACGTGGCCGAGGCGATCGCCTCGGGCCTCGAAGATGCCGAGGCGGTGTCGGTCCAGGATGTCGTGTCGCAGGTGACCAAGGCAGACCTGCTGGTCGTGGGAGGTCCGACCCACGTCCACGGCCTCACCAGCCGGCGAAGCCGCACCGCCGGCGTGCAGAACGCCCACGGCGACCTGGAGCCGGGGGCCGGAAACGGGCCCGGCCTGCGCGATTGGCTGGCCGACCTTCCTCGGGTGGCCAACGCTCAGGCCGCGGCCTTCGACACCCGCGCCCACGGCCCGCAGATGCTCACGGGCTCGGCATCGCACGGGATCGCCCGGCGGCTGCGCCACCACGGCTACCGGCTGCTGGACACCGAGAGCTTCGTCGTGGAGGGCGGCGAAGGTCCGCTCGCAGAGGGCGAGCTCGAGCGGGCTCGCGCCTGGGGCAAGACCCTCGCCCAGGCGCTTGCTCGGGTGAATCCGCATCACGGCTGAGGGATTCCACGGATGTGTCCGAGCGCGGTGCGCGGGATCCTTGAGGCATCGAGGAAAAACCCCCTATCACCGTTTCGGTCGACCCCGACGGCCGCGGCGCTTGGGAAGTCACGGTGCGCAATGAGCTCTCGCACGTCGCCTGCCGGACGCTGGAGGACGCCAGGAAGGTCGCGTACCGCTCGGCGTCGGGGCGGCGCCCCTGTGAGCTGATCGTGCGCGATGCCTATCACCGCGTCATTCAACGAACGGTCATCGATGACGAGCGCACGGCGATCGGTAGGGCGCCCCGCACCGTCGTGCCGGTCTCGCCGGGCGTGATTCGAAGCTCGCCGCCCGCCAGGTAGACGCGCTCGCGCATCCCCGCCAGCCCGAATCCGGCGGTACGCGCCTCGGGATCGAATCCGCGGCCGTCGTCGGTGACCTCGATGACCAGACGGCCGTCCTCCAAACAGACGCGCACGTGGACGGTCGTCGCCTGCGCATGCTTCACGACGTTGGTCAGCGACTCCTGCACGAGCCGGTAGACAGTCGTTTCGAGCTCGGGAGAGAGCGCCGCGCGACGGTCGGACGCATCCGGCAGTGAGATCTCCGATGAGACGTCGAGCCCGGCGTCCCGGCGGCGATCGAGCAGCGCCTCGATCGCGGGGACCAGGCCAAGGTCATCGAGCAACGCCGGCCGCAGGTCGCTGATGATGCCCCTGAGGTTCCCGATTTCGAGCTCGATGTCCTCGATCGCCTGACGCATCGCCTGGTCTCTGGACTCGGCGTCGCCGCGCCCAACCGTCGACGCCAGCAGCACCCGCAGCCCGCCGAGCGCCTGCAGCGTCTCGTCGTGGAGCTCCCGGGCCCAGCGGCTGCGTTCCTCGTCAGCGGCGGCGATCGCGCTTCGCAGCCGCTCGGTCTCGACGCTGCGGTTGACGGCGACCGCGCTCGCGGCAGATGCCGCGAACGTGCGCAGGAGCTGCTCATCCTCGGCCGTGAACGGCTCGCGCGCGGGGCCGCGATCGAAAGCCGCCAGCACCCCTAGCCCGACGCCACGATGCATCATCGGCACCAACAGCGCGCAACGGGCGTCGGCGACGCCCAGCTCGGTGGGCGCAATCCTTAGATCTCGCGTCGCATCGGTCAGCCTCTCGGGACGACCCCGCGTGAGCACCTGGCCTGAGGTGGAGCGGGAGATCGACAGGCGATGGCCTCGGGCACCTCCGGCATGCCCTGCACTGGCCTCGACGATCAGGTCGTCGCCTTCGCGCAGCAGCATCACGACGCTTTGCGCCTCGACCAGCGCGCGGCCCCGCTTGACGATCAGCTCGAGGATCCGCTCGAGGCCGGAAGCGCCGGTGATCGCCTCGGCGATGTCCCGCGCCGCTTCCAGCGAGCGCACCGCGCGCTCGAGCTGTCGCCGCCGCTGTTCGCTGTCCTCGTACAGCCGCGCGTTGTCGATCGCCACCGCCGCCCACTGCGCCAGCGCGACCGCCGCCTCCTCGTCCTCCTCGGTGAACCCGCCGCCGCCGTCCTTCTCCGCCAGGTACAGGTTGCCCCACCCGATGCCCCGGATCACGATCGGGACGCCGAGGAAGCTGTGCATCTGCGGATGGCCGACGGGAAAGCCGTAGCTCTGCGGGTGGTCGCCGACCTCCGCCAGGCGCAGCGGCCGGGGATCCTCGATCAGCACCCCAAGCACGCCGCGACCGCGTGGCAGGTCGCCGATGGCGCGGTGCGTCGCGTCGTCGAGCCCGAGCGTGAGGAAGCGCTCGAGCTCCGCGCGCTGCTCGTCGAGCACTCCAAGAGCGGCGTACCGGGCGCCCGTCACATCACGCGCCTCGTGGAGGATGCGGTCGAGCACTGCCTCGGTGTCGTGCTCGGACACGAGCGTCCTGCCCACTTGCAGCAGGCGCCGGGTCCGATCGCCTTCCGAACGAACGTTCGACATACCCCGGGGCGAAATATATCCGCTGCGCCTGTCTGCCCGCGGTGGATCCTGATCACGGGCCGACGGCGGTACGGTGCATCGGAAGTGGCCGCGATCCGCACCGAGGGACTGTGCAAGCGCTATGGCGACACGCTCGCTCTGGACTCGCTCGGCCTCGAGGTCGCAGAGGGGGAGGTTTACGGCTACTTAGGGCCCAACGGTGCTGGCAAGACGACCACGATTCGGTTGCTCCTCGGCCTGCACCGCCCCTCCGGCGGACGGGCTGAGCTGTTCGGAGTCGACTGTTGGCGAGACCCCGTTGAGTCACATCGCAGGGTCGCCTATGTGGCCGGCGAGCCGTTTCTATGGCCGTCGCTGACCGGAGAGGAGACACTCGAGTTCCTCGCGCGCCTGCATGGAGGCACCGACCGCACCTATCGCGATCTGCTCGTCGATCGCTTCGCGCTCGAGACGTCCAAGAAGGTGAGGGCGCTGTCGAAGGGCAACCGGCAGAAGGTGCAGCTGATCGCCGCGCTTGCTACGCGGGCGGACCTGCTGTTGCTCGACGAGCCGACCAGCGGCCTCGATCCCCTGATGGAGATGGCGTTTCGCGCGTCCATCGTCGAGGCCAAGGAGCGCGGGCAGTCCGTGTTCCTGTCGTCGCACATCCTCAGCGAGGTCGAGGCGGTCTGCGACAGGGTGGGAATCCTCAGGGCCGGGAGGCTCGTGGACGAGGGGACGCTCGAGCAGCTCAGGCATCTGAGCGCGCAGACGGTCGAGGTTACGTTCGCGGGGCCGGTCCCGGACCTCGGCCCGTTGCCCGGTGTGACCGTCGCCCCGATGGGGCCGGCCGGGCTGCGACTAGAGGTGTCCGGGAGCATCGCGCCGGTGATTGCCGCGCTCGCCGACACGCCCGTGGCGTCGCTCTTCAGCCGCGAGCCGTCGCTCGAGGAGATCTTCCTGCACCACTACGACGATGGCGACAGTCGCGGCAACGGGTAGCGCGCGGTCGGCCGGGAGCCGGCAGGCTCGAACGGCAGTCTCGCGGCGTACGCTGCGCGACTCGCGGGTTCGGACGATCTCGTTCGCCTACCTGTTCGCCGCGGTCGCGTTCATTCAGCCGATCAGCTACCGCCACACGTACCCGACGGTCTCGGATCGTCTGTCGTTCGCGCACGCCTTCGGCGCGAACAAGGCCGTCGTCCTGTTCTACGGCAAGGCGTATGACCTGTTGACCGTCGGGGGCTACAGCGCGTGGCGCGTGGGGGGGACCCTGTCCTTGTTTGCGGCGGTGTTCGGCCTGCTTGCAGCCGTTCGGGCCATGCGGGCTGAGGAGGACTCCGGACGCGCCGAGCTCGTGCTCGCCGGGGTCATCGGCCGACGCAGTGAGTACGTGGCGGCGATCGGCGCGATCGCCACAGCGATCCTGCTGCTTTGGTTCGCGGCGTTCGCCGGCTCGGTGGCGGGCGGGCTCGCGGTCGGCGGCTCGGCCTACCTGGCGCTGGCCGCGGTGTCGCCGGCCGCGGTGTTCGTCGGTGTGGGCGCGGTCGCAAGCCAGCTTGCGCCAAACCGCCGGGTGGCTTTGGAGCTGGGAGGCGCCGTCATCGCGCTGGCGTTCCTGTTGCGAGTGATCGCCGACACCTCCAGTGGCGCCGGATGGCTGCGCTGGATCACGCCGCTGGGTTGGGCGGAGGAGCTGCGGCCGTTCACGGGCGCCATACCGCTGGTGCTCCTGCTGCCGGTTGCGGTAAGCGTGGGGCTGGTGGCGGCGGCTGCGCGCATCTATCTGGGGCGCGACATCGGCAGCGGCGTGCTGTCGGCGCGGGACACGGCCCCGGCACGGCTCGCGCTGCTTTCCTCGCCCACCCAGCAGGCGCTACGGGGCGAGCGGACCAGCCTGCTGGTCTGGCTGTCGAGCGTCGGACTGTTCGCCGCGGTTGTCGGCGTGATCTCCGACAGCATCTCGTCGGCGGGCATCTCCAAGCAGCTCGACCAGACGCTCTCGAAGCTCGGCTCGGGCTCGGTGCTGACTCCGAAGGGATACATGGGGTTCAGCTTCTTGTTCTTCGTGCTCGTCGTCAGCCTGTTCGCCTGCTCGCAGATCGCGGCAGCCCGACACGAGGAAGCAGAGCAGCGTTTGGAGACGCTGCTGGCGCTTCCGGTGGGGCGTCGTCGCTGGCTCGGCGGACGTCTGGCGCTGGCGCTGGGGGCGGCGGCGGCGATCTCGCTGACGGCCGGGGTGCTGGCGTGGGCCGGAGCGCGCTCGCAGGGAGTGAGCGTCTCGCTCGCCACGATGATCGGCGCCGGGGCCAACTGCCTGCCGCCGGCGGTTCTGTTTCTGGGGCTCGCGGCGCTGGCCTACGCGGCGGTTCCGCGCGCCGCCGCCGGGATCGCGTATGGGCTCGTCGCGGTCGCGTTCCTGTGGCAGCTGTTCGGCGCGCTGCTGGGCCTGCCCAAGTGGCTCGTCGACGTGACGCCGTTTGCGCACCTGGGCCTGGTGCCCGCGCAGTCTTTCGACGCTGCCGGCGCTGCCGTGATGGTCGCGCTCGGGGTGGTGGTCGCGCTCGGAGCCGTATGGCTGTTCGAGCGCCGCGATCTCATCGGGTCATGAGCGCTGCGCCGTCGCTCGGTCGACGCAGCCCATGTGGAAGAGCTGCGGGTCCCCGTCGATCGCCGCGCGGTGATCGTCGAGACTCAGCAACGCGGACGCGACGAGCCTGCCGTCATCGAGCGCCAGCCAAATCGGCTCGTACACGCCGATCCGGTCGCCGCATACGCCGCAGACCGGGTTTGACGCAGTGGTTGGCATCGCAGTATCAACGTTAAGACCCGGGCGAGTGCCTCGGCAGGTGGGATTGCCGCACTACCCTGTGGAGTAGTACGCGTATGGAGATCGCCGAGAACCGCAGATGTTCACCAACGTTGTCGTAGGAGTCGGCGGGAACGAGAGTTGGCACGACGCGATCGCCCTGGCCCGGCAGCTCCTGAGCGAGGACGGCCGGCTGACGCTCGCCAACATATTCGTCCTCGACGCGGAGCCCCACCTCTCGAGCGGCTATAGCCGCGACGTCGAGGCCCTGGAGCGAGCGCGCGCAGCAGAGCTTCTGCAGCGCGCCCGGGCGCGGGTCGGAATCCCGGCTGCGGCCCGCTGGCGCGGTGCTCCTTCGGTAGGTCGAGGACTGCACGAGCTCGCAGAGGCGCTCGACGCCGACCTCTTGGTCGTCGGGAAGTCACGGGAGGGCGTGCTGGGCCGGGCCCTGCTCGGTGACAACACGCTCACCGCACTGAGCCGGGCGCCGTGCCCGGTCGCCGTGGCCCCAGCGGGGTACGCTCAGCGCGCTCGCGAGATCCAGCGGGTGCGGGTGTTTCGCGAACACTCGGCCGAGCAGCTCGCGTCCGATGGTGGCTCGGCCGATCTGCTGGTCGTCGGGTCCCACGGCTCCGGTCCGCTCGGACGGCTGCTGGACCGCAGAACGCACCGGAAGCTGGCGCGCGACGCGGAGTCGCCGCTGCTGGTACTGCCCCGTCCGGCAAATCCGCTCGTCGCGGCCGAAGCGCTCGCATACGGCGAGAGCCCGGTCGAGGCAGGCCTCAGGTAGACAGCTCGATTACGCACGCCGGATCGAAGCCCTCCACGGGCTGATGCGGGTAGCCGCGCGGGTTGCTGACCACGCGCGTTCCGCGCAGCTCGAGGTCGGCGACGCGGTGGGTGTGGCCGAAGATCCACAGCGCCACACGATCGCCGCCCATCAGCGCCGTCACGTCGCTGACGAACGCTCCAGCCAGCGCGCGTAGCGTCGGCGACGACGGACGAGTGCGGATCAAGGGTGCGTGGTGGGTCACGACGACGGTCGGCCCCGAGTGCGCCTCCGCGAGTCGGGTCTGGAGCCAGGCTCGGCTGGACAGGTGAATCCGGCGCGTGTCCTCTGGAGCAAGCGCGCGCCCGTCGGTCCTGATCTGCCCGTAGTCGCTGACCACCCGCTCGCTGAGGAGCATCGCCGCCGCGCGGTGCTCGGCGCCGTCGAACTCGAAATCGCTCCACAGCGTGCATCCCAGAAATCGCACGCCGTCGACGATCAACTCGTCGTTCTCGAGTATGCGGATCGACGATCCCGCAGCGGCCTCGCGCATCTCGTCGATGAGCGCGGGCAGCGAGTGTCCGTAGAGCTCGTGGTTGCCCACCACGTACAGCACCGGGCGCCCGTCGGCCCACTCCCGTGCCCAATCGACGCCGCGGGTACCGACCGAGATGTCGCCGGCGAGGACGACGACGTCGGCGTCGACCGGCGGCGGCGTGAACTCTTGGCGTTCGAGATGGAGGTCGCTCAACACGTACAGGCGCACGACCGCGCATCATGACCGGTGCCCCGTACGGGGCACCGGAGCCAACGTCAGCGGGCGGATCTGCCGCCCGATGACTTGCCGCCCGAGGTCTTAGGAGGCGTGCGCTTGGGCTGTCGTCGCTCAAGGCCGGCGGCGACCTTTGCGAGCTCGGTTGGCTCTCGCAGGGCGCCGAGCGCGTGCTCGAACAGCTCGGCCTGCGTCTTGACGAGGCGCGCGGTGTCCTCCAGCGCGCGACCGGCTGCTTCAAGCGCCTCGGCTTGGCGGCGCAGCACCTGCCCGCTCTCCCCGACGAGGTCGAAGATCGCATCGACCGGGGCGAGCACGCGACCGGCGATCTGGCGCTGGAGCGCCCGCTCTCGCTCGATCACCTCCTGCAGCAGCTCGATCTGTCGCTGCATCGGCTCGAGCAGCTGCCGCGGAATCTCGGTCCGGCCGCCCACCGAGGACGCGGATGCGACGACGGAGTCCATCAACTTGCGCCACTCGCCCAAGAGCTCGCGGCCGCTGAGGTCAGGCACCCGGCATCACGCCCCGCATAATGTCACCGGGCACGGCAGGTGCGCAGGAGCGGAACGCGAATCACCGACGCCCGGTATTCCCGCGGCGGGCCCTCGGTATTTCCCCGCAGCTCAGCGGGTGGCCCCCGATCTCGTCGGCATCACAGCCGACGACGATGGTGCCAAGCCCGATTGACGGATCACAAGTGCAAGGAGGATGGCCATGTCACGCAAGGTTTTCGATTACGTTGCAAGCGCTGGCGGCGTTGTCGTCGTCGTCGTGCTACTCACCGCCGGCGGGTTGCTGACCTGGGGTCACAGCTTCGTCAACGACAACGTCCACAGCCAGCTCGCCCAGCAGCAGATCTACTTCCCGCCCAAGGCAGCGTTCGCGCACCCCAAGGCCGGCACCGAGATCACGCCGGGCATGATCCCGTCGGTGTCGCAGTACGCGGGCCAGCAGCTGCTGACTGGGGCGCAGGCCAAGGTCTACGCCGACAACTTCATCGCCGTGCATCTCTCGGAGATGCCGTATGGCGGCTTGTACTCGAAGATCAGTGGTCTGGCGCTGGCCCAGCCGAAGAACACGCAGCTGCAGGCGCTCGCGCAGACCTCGTTCCGAGGCACCACGCTCCGAGGACTGCTGCTCGAGGCCTACGCGTTCTCAAAGATCGGCCAGGTCATGCTGTGGGGCGCGATCGCATCGTTCATCGCTGCAGCGCTGATGTCGGTCCTGGTCGGGCTTGGCTTCTGGCACGCCAGGCGCACCGAGCGTGAGACCGAGATGTTCGCTCCAGAGGCGGTCCCCGCCTCCTGAGCGGGTCGGTCCCGTCACAGCGGCTCATCCCCAACCTGCCCACGCCGGTCAGCGGCGTGGGCAGTCGCCGTTAAGGGAGCCTCCGCGGCAGGTTGCTCGCCGTCAGCGGACGGTGGTCCACGACGTCCTTCATGACGATCGTCGAGGTCAGGCGGCGTAACCCGGGGAGGGTCGCGAGCCGCTCGTCGTAGAATCGCTGGAAGTCCGGAAGGTCGGCCGCAACCACCTGCAGCAGGTAGTCGGGATCGCCGAACAGCCGTTGAGCTTGAAGCACCTGCGGGATGGTCTGCAGCGCGTCCTCGAAGGTCGCCACTGTTTCGCGGTCCGCCTGATGGAGCGAGGCAAACACGAGCGCCTGAAACCCAAGACCCACTGCTCCCGGATCCACGATGGCCCGGTAGCCGCGGATCGCGCCGGTGCGCTCAAGCTCCCGCAGGCGCCGATGGCACGGCGAGACGCTCAGATTGATCCGGGCGGCAAGCTCGGTGACGGTGAGTCGGCCGTTCTCCTCTAGTTCAGCAAGAATCTGGCGATCGACCGCGTCGATGAGCAAGATCTTACCCCAATAGGCCCGATTCCGTGGAAGGTTCACAAACACTTGCTCATCGACGCGGCGTAGCGTGCAGGGCCACGATGAGACCCGGCGCGGTGGCGGCATTCCTGACGATCGACGTGGTGCTCGTGCTCACACCGGGGCCCGACTGGGCGTACGTGATCGCGGTTGGATTGCGCGACCGGATAGTTCTCCCAGCGGTCGCCGGGATCGTCGTGGGGTACGTGGCTCTGACCGGCGCGGTCGCCGGCGGGCTCGCCGTGCTGATCGTGACAAGTCCGAGTGGCCTGACCGTGGTGACGCTCACCGGCGCGGCATATCTCATTTGGCTCGGCACCTCAGTCGTGTCCGGGTTGTCGGACGCCAGCTCGACTGCGCGGGTGCCCCGCACGGCCTCGGCCTTCGGCGTGGTCGCCCGCGGCGCGGCGACGAGCGGCCTCAACCCCAAGGCCCTGCTCCTGTTCGTCGCCGTGCTGCCACAGTTCGTCGATCGTCACGGCGGCGTGCCCGTCGCCGCGCAGATCGGCGTCCTGGGTGCCATCCATACGGCCAACTGCGGCGTCGCCTACCTGGGGCTGGGGACGCTCGCACGGAACACGCTCGTCAGTCGACCGACCGCCGCGTGCGCCGTAACTCGCGCCTCGGGCGTCGCGATGATCGTCTTGGGCGCGTTGCTGCTGCTCGAGCGGGCGCTGGCTTCGGTGTAGACGCCCGCCTCGATGATCTGCCGTCCGTAGACTGATCCGCATGGATCTGCTTTCGGGCAACAGCCGGCTCGGGGAGAGCAACTCGTCGACCACAGGTGGCCGCAAGCTGGTCCACGAGCAGAAGCGCCCGGCGGTTCGTTCCAGCCGGCTTGGAGCGGGAACGCTGGCGTGTGGTCGCTGTGACGCGCCGATTGCGATCGGCCCCGAGCCGGTGTCGGTCGTCGACCACCTCGTGTGCCCGTACTGCCGGCACCGCGGTCCCGTGCGCGACTTCCTGTCGCTCGCGTTGCCGACCCGGCCGGCTCGCGTGGTGGTGCGCGTCAGCTACAGCCCGGTCCGCGCCGGCCGTACGTAACCTGCGTCGACGGCTGTGTGACCCGTTCAAGCACGCGGCCTGCGACTGGCATGTGGCGCGAGCGCCATACATGTCGCTGCTCGAATGGCCAGGCGTAGATCGGGCTACCGTCGCGAACAAGCTCGAGCATGCGTGGTTCGGCGAGCTCATCGGCTGACCATTCGTACAGGGGTTGCAGCCGCGGCGCGATCACTCCGTAGTCGAGCATCTGGCCTAGCCGTTGCTCGTCGGCGATGTAGCGCTCCACGTCGTAGGTGAGCGGATAACGGTTCGGGAGCACGCGTGCAAGGGAGAGAAACACGCCCGCCATCCCTAGCCGGGGATCGCCGGCGAGGCGGCCGAGCGGAGCCAATCGGCCCAGCGCCAGTCGCGGGGCCGCGTTCAGTGCGTGCGCGTACAACACCCGTGCAAGCGCAACGTTCATGAAGAAGCGCTCCGGCGCGCTCTCTGCTTCGGCGCTTTCTTGGTACTCCAAGTAGGCGCCCACGATGCTCGCGTTGTGCGCCCGGTACCAGTTGTGTCCCGTGGGTCTCGCGCTGAACTCCAGCCAGAGTCGCACCGCGTGCGATAACGGCTCCCCGCCGAGCCCGCCGAGCAGCGCGATCGTCTCGCAGCCGTCCCGAAGCAGTCGTTCGTTGACTGCGCGCCACCACACGCTGCCTGGAGGCGATGCGTCGAGCGCATTGAGCACACCGCGCCGCGCCTGCCAGTGCATGAACGACAACGCCGCGCGTCGGAACGGCAGGTGTTGCGGTGCGTGGCCCGTTGGGCCTCGGAAGACCCGCGCCATCAATGCCAGGCGCGCCGCTGGGTTGTCGCGCGCGGCCGCGACTTGCGCCTCAGCTTGGGCGAGCGCGCTCCGCTGTCCCAGCGCGTGCAGTGCGCCACGCCTCGCCGGATCGCCGTCTGACGCCGGACGTCGCTGGGTCCGTGCCACGGTGCAACCGTACCCGGCTGCTCCGATTGGCACGGTCGCGTGAACTGGACGGCTTGACGCGAGGCGCGGCACGGGCGTAGCGTTGCGTCGCCAATGAAGGCGTGCCGCGCGGTCGCGCGACGCGCGATACGAGTCCACTTTGTCTGAGGGGGGCACAGGGGCGGCTGGGGACGTGGGCGACGGGAGTAGGAGGGACTCACATGACGGTACGGATTCGTCGCTTGCATCCGCGTAACGGCGGAGCATTGAGGACCAGACTCAGGCGGGCTCTGCCAGTGATCGCAGTAACCGGAGCCGTGATGAGCACCGGGGCAACCGCGCAGGCAGTCAACTGCCACAGCTTCGCCTGCTTCAACCGAACCGTGACCCGGCTGCAATCGAAACTGAAGCGTGATGACCACGAGCTGCGCGTGCTGGCCACGTGTCTGCAGGAGGAACCGGTCGTCATCTTCGGTAACCGGGACGGCTCACAGGGCTACGTCTACAACGACGGCACCATGACGTTCAACACCACCGGGCTCGACGCGTCGTTGTCGGGCGATCCGGTCAGTGCATGGTTCCTCGGAGACAGGTGCAACAGGGCGACGACTGCGGCCGCGGACGCAAGCGCCCGCGTCTTTGGTGCGTTCGGGCCGATCGCTGCCCAGGCGTCGTGGCCAACGCCAGAGCTTCGACCGTGAGGCTTTACCTGACGATCCGGATCGTGCGTTCCATGCCGAGCTGAGTTTGTTCGCGGCCGTCCTGGGTGCGCAGGATGCAGGCGAGGACGTAAATGCCGGGCCGCTCGTTGATCAGCTCCTGCTGGACGCCGCCCGGTGAAAGTGGTCCGGCGAACTCCGGGAAGCTGATCCCGGCCGCCATGGGCCCACGAGGCGGGGGCGCGCTGAGCACCGACCGCGACTGGCCAGCGCCAGAACCGTAGGTGTGGTTCTGGCGCTGGCGGTTGCTCGCGAGCGGTGCGGGCTGAGAACGCGGTCGTGTTCTACGTGCGCAGGGCCAGGTCCGCGCGGGGAAGCGTCCGCGTCTCGCCGCCGACCCTAACCACGGTCTTTCCCTTGACGGTGCGGGCGTGGGACGCCAGCCAGTTGTTCCCGACGGTGGTCGCCGAGCGCACGGTGTTGGCGGCTGAGTCGAGCACGATGTTGTCGCCCGGGCCGCCGTCGAGCGTGTCATTTCCGGATCCACCGATCAGCACGTCGTCGCCGGCGCCGCCGGTGAGCGCGTCGCCACCGGCGCCGCCGATGACGATGTCGTCGCCGTCGCCGCCGTTCAGGCCGAGCAGAATCGAGCCGGCGGCGACCCCGGAGGCATCGATCACGTCGTCGCCTGCGAGGCTATTGACCGTCAGGCGGTCGTTGCTGGCGCTGGCGCCGGACACCGACACCACGGCAGCAAGACCGGCGACTTGGGCGTTCGGTCCCGCCCCGCTCACGCTGACGACGTCGTCGGCGTTCGTGCCGTTGACAACCACGTTGTCGGGGGCCCCGTCGTCGCCACCGCCGCTCGCGGACAGGTCGGCCCGCACGCTGGTGACATCAGTACCACTGAGATCGTTGACGACGACGTTGTCGGTGCCGCCCAGCGTCTTGGCGACGATCGACTCCACATCGTTGAGGTCCATCGTGATGTTGCCGACGTTGCGGGCGAAACGCACCCGCGATCCGTTGGCGGAGACGTCCATGTTCTCGTTGACGTTGCTGCCGTTGAACAGCATCGTGTCGTGGCCTTGCTGACCCTCGACCGTGTCGCTGCCGTCGCCGGGATCCCACTGGAAGGTGTCATCTCCTGCTCCGAGGAGCGCGACGTCGTTGCCCTGGTTGCCGTCAACGAAGTCGTTGCCGTCGCCGCCGAGCAGCACGTCGCCGCCGTTGCCACCGAGCAACGTGTCGTTGCCCGCGCCGCCGTCGACCGTGAGCTTGATCAGCGCCGCCAGGTTGCCGGTGGCGGAGAAGTGGTCGTCGCCGCCGTTCATGTTGACGTTGAGGTTCTCGCTCGTGCCGATGTCGATCGAGAACGGCGCCGGGGTGACACGATCGAAGCGGACGCGGGCACCGTTGGCCGTGGTGGTGAACTGCTCCGCGCCGTTGCCGCCGTTGACCTCGACGGTGTCGACGTCGTTACCGCCTTCGTTGAGGTCGGTGTCGTCGCCGGGGTTCCAGATCATCCGGTCGTTGCCGGCCTGGCCGAACACCTGGTCGTCGGCGTCCCCGCCGGTCAGGGTGTCGTTCCCGGCGCCGCCGAACAGCAGGTCGGTGCCGCCCTTGCCGAGCAGCGTGTCATTGCCAGCCTGGCCGAACAGCTGGTCGGCACCGGAGCCGCCGGTGAGCGTGTCGTTGCCGTTCCCGCCGAACATCCGAGCTGCCGGCAGGGCGCCGTTGGCCTCGTTGAGCGCAATCTGATCGTTGCCGTCGAGACCGAAAACCTGGATCAGCGCGGTGTTGGCGACCGTTGGCGTGCCCCCGGTGGCGGCGACCGCGCCGCCGTTCACCAGGATCCTGCCGGCCGCGTCGCGGCTGATCACGATCGAGTTGTCGGCGCTGTCACCGAACACGGTCAGCACGCCGTTGCTAAACGTCGCGGTCGTTGCCGCGCTCGCCGGTGCGGCGACAGCGGCAAGAGCACCAGTGGCGACGAGACCGGCCACCAGCTGGCGGGTTCCGCGTCGCCGGAGCTTGCGAGCTCTTGAAATCATTTGACTCTCCTTGTGCGCCCAGCGGTCGATGAGCCGGGCGATTGCCCTGCCTCATCCAGTCCTTGCAACTCGCTGCGAGTTGAATCTGCCTTGTGTGAGGTACGCAGCCGATCGCCAGCCGGTTCGCATCGGTCCGTCCTTCGCGCTGCGAGGCACATCGCGCGCGGGGCACTCGCGTCGTCGTCGCAAGCCCCAGCGGGCGACGGCGGCGCGCTATAGAGCGGTCATCAGCGGCGGACGGGCGACATCGCGGGCAAGTCCGCGCCGAGGAAGTAGAGCCCGCGCGGCCGGCAGGGGTCAACTGCGATCGAGTTGCTCGACGACCTGCATGCCGAGACGCTCGTAGAGACGCACCGCGCTCTGATTCGCCGCCTCCACCTTCAGCTCGACCGCCGTTGCACCGCGCGCCGCGAGGGCGTTGAAGGCACACAGGAGCAAGGCCTCGCCAAGACCGCAACGGCGCCAACTCTCATGCACGACGACGTCCTTCACAAATGCGCTCGTCCAGCACAACACCGCACCGACCGGCCTCTCTTGGGACTCAGCGAGGAACCACAGCTGCGGGTCGAACTCCTCATCCGTCGTCATCGCTGCCAACCATGTCTCGAACGCCGCGACGCTGCCCCCACCACGGCGATAGCCATGCTCAAGCACAGACCGGCTCGCGGAGACCAGCTGGCGAAAGCCCGACCCTCATGCGGAGCACCTCGAAACGCGGTCCGTGACTCGCCATCAGCAGATCATCTGAGGTGCGCCCCCCGCCGGCAAGCGCGCCCGGGCGAACCGCATGGGTCGCAGCGACGTAGCTATAGGAATGACGAATTCACCGAAGGAGTAACAAGCAATGCCGAAGCGCCTCGTAGTCGTCGTCGCAGCGCTGGCCGCGCTGTTCGTGGCTGCAGGGGGTGCCGCCGCAGCCGGCCATTTCGTGATCACCAGCACGAGCCAGATCAAGCCCAGCGTGATCCAAGCCCTGCGGGGCGACCAAGGCCCTCGCGGGTTGCGCGGCCTCACGGGCGCGCAAGGTGACACTGGCGCCCAGGGCTCGCAGGGAGCGCAAGGCCCGCCCGGATCGCCCGGCACCCCAGGGGTACCCGGTGCGGCCGGGAGTGCTCGCGCGGTCGCGGTCGTGAACGCTGATGGCACGCTCGTCCAGGGAATCGGCTTTCCGAAGAACGTGACCGGCGTCAGCCATACCACAAAGCGCGGGATCTACTGCGTCGGCCTGGCCGGTGGAATCGACCCCGCCGCCGCGATCGCGTCGCTGACAGACGCGGGCGCCGCTACCGGGGTGTTCACCGTGCCAAATAGCACCAACTGTGGCGCCGGGGAGGTGGAGGTCGACACGTTCATCCTGGTCCAGGGCGACACGACGGCGGCTGGCACTCCCCTGATTAGAGTGTTAGACGACGGGGGCTTCACCCTGATCGTGCCGTGATCGCTGTCGCTGGGATCGATCTCAACGGCAGGCTCGGCCAGCGACGATCGCCGGCTCTGTTCTGCCGCCGGGCAGCCGGCGGAATTGAACCAGCGCGAACGAGCTGCCGATCACCGCGAAGCCGGCAATCGAGACACTGTTGGCGACCGCGAACCCAGGAGATCCGATCCGAGCGTCTCGTGATCCGACCGAAAGGAAGGGTCGACCGACGCCGTACAGGACATTGGGTCCGGGCAGCGAATAGCGGACGATGTACGCAGCGCGTGTGCTGAGCGAGGCGCCCGGCGAGGTACGCGATGTCCTCCGCGCCAGCACGCCGACTCACGCCCGACTGCGCGACCGGCTCGTCGCCATCGCTCTGGCGACTGTCGGGTTCGACATGGTCTGCGCCGTCCTGGCGTTCTTGTTTGAGCACCATCAAAAGCAGACTCAGATCAACACTTTCGCAGCGCGCTGTTCTGGACGACGACACAGCTGCTGACGGTCTCCTCCAGTGTCCAGAACCCCGATCTCGTTGGCGGGGCGGGTTCTCGACGTCGTGATGGAGATCTACGCGATCACCGTGATCGCCTCGCTCGCGGGCGCGCTCGGCGCGTTCTTGGTCAAGCGTGGCGAGGAGATCGACGCCGGCGCCAAGTCCGCCTAAGGTAGATCCACCGCCGGGATCCCGATGTTCCCTGCCGGGGCGCCGGCGCGTGCTTTTCCGTTGATCACGAGCGTCCGGATCAGCAGGTCCCACTCGGCGAAACGCAGGTGCGCAGACACACCGGCGTCGCGGATCGCGACTTGCGCACGGTCACCATTCCGATCGCGCGACGCGAGGTGGCGGGAAGACAAGAGCGACCGTGCGGATCGCGGCCGCGGACGCTCGAGCCCACGGGTAAGAGGGGGGTCTGGCGCACTGGGTGCATTGCGTGGGTCGTCCGTTGGGTCCGAGCGTGGTGGTGGCGTCCGCTGCTGTGTTGCATGGACGCGGCAGCGCGCCGAGGTCGCAGCGGTATGCCGTGTCGGTCTGGCCTCAGGATTTCTCGATTGGGGCCGGCGGTGGCCTGGTAGCCTGGTGCTCGCCTGGCTTGGCGCGCTGTCATGGCAGCTTGGAGATCGATGCGATGACGGAATCCGAGATCAGGAGCGTTCAGGTTGGAGACGGCCGAGAGCTGTGTGTTCGGTTCAGCGGGGGAGATTCCGGGCGGTCGGTGTTGGTGATGCATGGCACGCCCGGGTCGGGGATGTTGTATCGCCCGTGGATAGAGGATGCTGCTCGGCGCGGGATCCGGCTGGTGAGCTTTGACCGGCCTGGGTATGGCGGCTCAGGCGAACAGCCCGGACGTTCGATCGCTGATTGCGCGGCTGACGTCAGCGCGGTCGCCGATGAGTTGGGCATCGATCGAATGGGCGTTTGGGGCTGGTCGGGCGGCGGTCCGTACGCGCTGGCCTGTGCGGCAATGCTGCCTGATCGGGTCGTGGCGGCGGCTCTGCTTGCTGGCGGAGCGCCCTGGGATGCGCCCGGATTGGACTTTTTCGACGGGATGGGCCAGGACAACATCGACGAGATAAATCTGTACCTGTCTGACCCCGACGCGGCGCGCACGAAGAACAGGCAGGATCGAAACGAGGTACTGGCGACGACGGTAGACCAGCAGACCGAGATGCTCGCGAGTCTGCTGTCTGCGACGGATGCTGCGGTGCTGACCGGCGAGTTCGCGGAGTGGCTACTTCGAGCCGAGCAAAACGGGCTGGCGGCCAGCGATCAAGGGTGGTGGGATGACGGCGTAGCGCAGTTTTCACCGTGGGGTTTTGATCTGGCGTCAGTTCGCGTTCCGGTCAAGGTGTGGCATGGCCGTCATGACCAATTCCTGCCCGTCCAGCACGGTCGATGGTTAGCCGAGCACATTCCGGGAGCGGAGTCAGCGCTCAGCGACACTGACGGTCACCTCACATTGGTGATCGACAGAATCGGCGATGTGCACGACTGGCTCATCAACCACTTCTAGGAACGGCCCCGTGCCCGTCGGCTGACGATTGGCGAGTCGATGATGCCGAAACGGCTTCATGCTACGTCGACGAGCCTCACGTCTGCAATACAGCCGTGCAGGATGTACTCGAAGCACATGACACCCCACTCAGACCACGTCGAGCCGTCCCAGTGCTCGATTACTCCGCGCGCAAGTGCGGTGGCACGGACGGATCGCCGCACATTCGCGCCCGCACCTGCCTGGCCAGCCGCGAGTCGGCGCGCGCCTCAACGTGGTCCCGGCTATCTGGACTGGCGGCTGGGGAAATGAGTTCGATCAGCTCGGAGTCGAGGCCTGCCGCCCGAGGAACGCTCGCCGGTGCGTGACCGTGAGCGGCGGCGGACTCGGCTGTCCCGACCATTCGCGCGGCGTGGCCCGCCACACGATCAAAGGCCGGTACCTGTTCGCGCTCGACGCCCGCTTGTCAGCCGACGAGGCATGCGCCGGCGTCGGGTACAGCTCCGAGTCAGCGATCCCGGTGTGGCCCGTCGGCCGCACGGTCGCGCGCTCAGCGCCGCTCGGGCCCGTCAGAGGGCTCGGCCCCGGCAGGGCTCGAGAGCTTCCGATTGGCTAGCCGAATTGCGCGAGGCTGTGGACGTTGCCTTCGCTATCTCGGAACCAAGCGAATCGATTCGGCCCAAACGTGGCGATCCCGTCAACGGTCTTGAAGTCCGGATAGTCGTAGTCATCGAATCGCACACCGCTGGCCCGCAGGCCGGCGACCGTCGCTTCGATGTCGCTGACCGTCCAACCAACCTGCGTGTGCTGGCCGGAGGGGCGGCCGCTGCTGAGGAACAGCGCGACCTGTCCTTCACGGGCCTGATAGAAGGCGGTGCTCTCTGTCTCCGAGTCCGGGACGAGACCGAGTTTTTCTCGGAAGAAGGACTTGGCCCGGCTCAAGTCGGCTACCGGCAGCGCTGTGTGCACGGACGCCCCGGCCAAAGACTCATGCGGCGACGTTTGGCTGTGTCCGGCCCCCGGGCTCATGCTGCGAGGATGATAGATGAGGGTCCGCACCGCGCCCGCGGCTCGAGACCGTGCGTCGCGGCGGCCGCTGACGGCGGGTCGCATTTTGCGGGCGGGGGCGGTAGGTTTGGGTCGGGCTCGATCAACGTATTTCGGGGAACGGCTGCGAGTGAACGATCCGACCGCCAGTTGGCCCGCCCTCCCTGGGGAGGAGCTGGGCGGTTTTGAGCTTGAGGCGGTCGCGGGCCGCGGTGGAATGGGCGTCGTCTACCTGGCGCGACAGCACAACCCCGAGCGGAAAGTGGCGCTGAAGGTGATCGCACCTGAGCTCGCCGACGATCCGAAGTTCGCTGACCGCTTCAGGCGGGAATCGGGGATCGCTGCCCAACTGGAGCATCCCAACGTCATCCCGGTGTATGCCACGGGAGACCAGGACGGCACCCTTTACCTCGCGATGCGCTTCGTAGATGGGACCGACCTGCGCCACGTCATCGCCGAGGAGGGAAGGCTCGAGCCAACCCGCGCCGCGCAGATCGTCGATCAGGTCGCGCAAGCGCTGGACGCAGCCCATAGCCAGGGTCTAGTACATCGGGACGTGAAGCCGGCCAACATCTTGATCGCCCCGGTCGGCGAGCGAGAACACGTCTACCTGACGGACTTCGGCCTCACTCGTCGCGCTGAGTCGACCACCGGTGTCACCGTGACCCAGACGGGGGTCTTTCTGGGCACGCCTGACTACGTTGCCCCCGAGCAGGCTCGCGGAGAGAGAGTCGATGCGCGCGCCGACGTCTACTCGCTCGGCTGTGTGCTGTTTCAGGCGCTCACCGCGACGGTGCCGTTTGCAGGCCGCAACAACCTCGCGAAGCTCTACGCCCACGCGACAGAGCCTCCGCCCAGGGTGCTTGACCGGGCGCCGGCCGTGCCGGCAGCGTTCGACGTCGTCCTGGCCCGCGCGATGGCAAAGGCTCCGGATGACCGCTATCCGTCGGCTGGAGACCTTGGACGTGCCGCGCTGGCAGCGGCATCCGGCATCTCGGTGTCACGCGCCGAACGCAGCGTCGCGTCCGGTGACGCCGCGCCGCCACCGACTATCGGGAGGGGTCTCGCCGCCACTAAGCCGCCTGCGCCGCGCCCGCGATCTGAGACGGGCACGATCGGCAGAGGACTGGCCGCCACTAAGCCGCCATCACGGCCTCGCCCAGCGGGTGGACGGGAGACGGGAACGGACGACGAGGACGTTCGGGACCTCGGAAGCGCCTGATCCGGGTTCAGTGATCAACGCAAAGTCCGCGCGATGGCAATCAGATCCGAGAGCAGCGTGACAATCGCCAGCAGCGTCCCCGAAGTGTGGGCGTATGTCTGCGACGTAGGACGCTGGCCAGAGTGGGCGCCGACGGTTCGCGAATGTTGGGTTGCTGGAGGGGCTGCGCTTCAGCCCGGCGCGCGGGTGGAGCAGCGGGCGAAGTTGATACTGGGGTCCACTCGCTACCGCGCCCAGAACGTGACCGCGGTCGAGGCGCCCCGCCGCTTGGCGTTCGCCGGGCCGATGGGCACGTCCGCGGCGCGCTGGGGAATGGAGCTCGAGCCGATGGGCGATAAGCAGACCGACGCCAAGATGTGGGTTGAGGTGGACCTCGAGAGCGTCATGCGCGCGATCCCCGCCCGCGTTCTCCAACGCAGGATTCGGCGCGTAATGGATCAGGAGATGGCGGCGATTAAGGCTGCGGTCGAGTCCGCTGCGCCGGGCGGCTCGGATCCCGAGATGGTTCATCGTCGGTCCTAGGGCCGCGGGATCCGGCAGCGAGGAATGCGGTCCCGAAGCACAACTCGGTCCAGGAGGGATCGGCCAGCCTGTGCTGCAT
>DASSGR010000065.1:0-10365 GCA_035693425.1 Solirubrobacteraceae bacterium | reverse complement strand
CCATCCCGATCCTGGTCAGGATCCCCGACACCGTCGAGCAGGCCATTCCGAGCGCCTCCGCGATCTCCGGGCCCGTGAACCGCAGCCGCCTGAGCGCAGCTATCACCTCGACGCGCTCCCGACTGGTCCGATGAGGAATCGAACCCGGCGCCGAGGAACGATCAAACAGCCCGAGCTCGCCCTCGACCCGATAACGACCCACCCACTTGCGCGCGCAGCGGACGCTGACCTCGGCGGCCTCGGCCGCCTCACTCAACGTCCGCTCACCCGCCACAACCCGACGGCACAGCTCCCGCCTGCCTTTCAGACTGAGCGCCGCGTTAGCGTAAAGCTTCATCCGGTGTCCTCCTTGGGACTGACGTGCGTGGTAGCTCTCAGCCTCCAAGGGGAGCCCGGATGGACCAACCTACTCAGGAACTACACCTGGTAGTCCAGCTTCGGCGAGGTCCACGGATCGCGTAGCCGCCGCTCGATCTCGTCGCCGAGGTCGTCGATCGCGATCCGGATCTGCTCGAGGCTGTCGCGGTCGCGCAGCGTCACCGTGCGGTCCTCGAGCGACTGATGGTCGATCGTCACCGCCCACGGCGTGCCGATCTCGTCCTGGCGGCGATAGCGCCTCCCGATCGCGCCGCCCTCGTCGTACTCGGCCTGGACCTGGTCGCGCAGCGAGCGGTAGACCTCGTGGGCGAGCTCGGGCTGCCCGTCCTTGCGTACGAGCGGCAGTACCGCAACCTTCACCGGCGCCAGCACCGGGTGCAGCCGCAGCACGGTCCGCTGCTCGCCCTCGATCTCGTCCTCGTCGTAGGCGTCGACCAGGAACGCGAGCATCGCCCGATCGGCGCCGGCTGCCGGCTCGATCACGTGCGGGACATAGCGCTCCTTGGTCACCGTATCGACGTACTCGAGCTTCTGGCCGGAGTACTCCGCGTGCTGGGTGAGGTCGAAGTTGCCGCGGTTTGCGATCCCCTCGAGCTCTGACCATCCGATCGGGAACAGGTACTCGACGTCGCTGGTACCGCTCGAGTAATGCGAGAGCTCGTCGGCGTCGTGGGCGCGGAGCCGGACGTGGTCGGGGCGGATGCCGAGCTCGAGGTACCAGTTCATCCGCTGCTCGAGCCAGTGCTCGAACCACTGCTGCGCCTCGGCGGGCGGCACGAAGTACTCCATCTCCATCTGCTCGAACTCGCGCGTGCGGAAGATGAAGTTGCCCGGGGTGATCTCGTTGCGGAAGCTCTTGCCGATCTGGGCGATCCCGAACGGCGGCTTTTTGCGGGAGAACTGGAGGTAGTTCTTGAAGTTCAGGAAGATGCCCTGAGCGGTCTCGGGCCGCAGGTAGACGGTCGAGCCCTCCTCCTTGACCGGGCCCACGGTGGTCTCGAACATCAGGTTGAAGTCCCGCGCCTCGGTGAGGTCGCAGTCGGGTGTCTCGCCCGGATGCTTTGACGGCTTGCGCCCGCAGGCCGCCTGGTCTAGGTGGTCGGCGCGGAAGCGCAGCTTGCACGTGCGGCAGTCGACGAGGGGATCGGTGAAGCCGGCGAGGTGGCCGCTTGCCAGCCATGTCCGTGGGTGCTGGATGATCGCCGAGTCCAGCGCGACGATGTCGTCGCGCTCCTGGAGCATCGCCCGCCACCAGCGGCCCTTGACGTTGTTCTTGAGCAGCACGCCGTAGTGGCCGTAGTCGTAGCTGGACCCCAGGCCACCGTAGATCTCGCTGCTCGGGAACACGAACCCGCGCCGCTTGCACAGCGACACGATCTTGTCCATCGTGACTACATCCACGGCCATGGCGGGGATGCTATCCGCGCGGCGCGTTTTGGCACTCTCGCTTTGAGAGTGCCAAGGTGCAGGGCTATACTTGGTGAAGCAATGCCCATCTACGAGTACCGGTGCCAGCGGGGACATACGTTCGAGGTCCTGCAGCGCATGTCAGACGATCCGGTCGTCTCCTGCGAGACCTGCGAGGCACCGGTCGAGCGGGTATTTCACCCCGTCGCCGTCCACTTCAAGGGCTCGGGCTTCTACAACACCGACTACGGCACCCGGCGGCGCTCGCGCGAGATGAAGGAGGCCGCCGAGGGCGGCAGCAAGGACAGCGGCAAGTCGGAGTCCAAGTCAGAGTCCAAATCAGACTCCGGCTCGAAGTCCGACTCGAGTTCCAAGTCTGAGTCGAGCTCGAAGTCGAGCTCGTCTTCGGGCAAGTCTTCGGACTAGCCGTTCAGCAGCTGATGGAGCTGCCCGGACGCTCCGGCCGCCGGGCTCAGTCCCGTGCCGTTCCCGGACGACGTGACCTTCAGCACCTTGACCGGTGCCGAGCCGCCGAGCTCCGAGGCCGCGAACAACGACAACAGCGTCGGGCCGCCCATGTCGGTGCGCAGCACCTTGGGCGCATCCCACGACGCCCACGGCAGCCTGAAGAACGTGCCGGGTGAGAACAGCTGTGACTTGACGCCGTTGAGGATCTGCTGCTGGTGCTGGACTCGCGTCAGGTCGCTGTCGGCAGGGTTGCACGGGTTCTCGCGCGTGCGCGCGTATGTAAGTGCCTGGATACCGTTCAGGTGGTGGGTGCCGGGACGGAGGTTGAGTGTGAAGCCGCCGTTCTTGACGCCGCCGCTGATGTTCGAGCACACGCGCCCGGTCTTGACGTCGACGCCACCGATCGCGTTGATGAATGAGGGGAAGGCCGCCAGGTTAACGATGATCAGGTGGTTGATCTTCAGGTTCACGCCCTCGTTGCGAGCGAACTCCTCGACCGTCTTGATCGCAAGCGCGGGCCCGCCGTAGGCGTACGCCGCGTTGATCTTGTCGTCGCCGTGCCCGGGAATCGGAACGACCGTGTCACGCGGGATCGACAACCGGCGGGAGGTACCGCCGCCGATCCGCCAGAGCATGATCGTGTCCGACCGGCTGCCGGCGTCGTTGGTGTTCGCGCCGGGCTCCTTGGACCCCTTCGGCCGCTGGTCGGTGCCGAGGATCAGCACCGTGTCGGTCGAGGTCAGCATGTTCCCGCCCGACGTGAGCGCCGCTTTCGCAGAGTCGGGCACTTTGCCGCGCTCGATCTCGGCGCTGATCATGAACAGCAGCAGCGACAGCAGCAGCCAGCCGACCACTGCCGTCGCGAGATACAGGAGCGCGCGCTTCCAGGTCAGACGGCCGCGGTACCAGCGCCGCCGGCCCGGGCGGCCGTCGCGATCGGGGGCCGGCCGATCGGGCCCGAGACCGAGGTCCTCCTCGCCGCGCAGGCGCGCTTTCAGGCCGCGGGGGCCTGATCTGTAGAGCTTGTATGGGCGCTGTTCGAGGTCGTTGGGCATCTGCGCATATAGTGACGGCATGGCTGGCCGACGCACCATTGGCGTCGACATGGGCGGGACCAAGCTACTGGCGGGCGCCGTCGACACGGGCCTTTCAGTCCATCACCGCGTACAGCGCACGCTCACCGGCCTCGATCAGTCCGCCGTCCTCGATGCAGCCGTCGAAGCAGTCGAGGAAGCGCGAGAGTCGGCCGGCGGCGAGATCGCGGCGGTGGGCTTCGGGATCCCGTGCCTAATGGACCAGCGTAGCGGCCGTGGCGTGATTGCAGTCAATCTGCCGCTGGCCAACGTCCCGTTCGGAGCGATCATGGCCGAGCGGCTCGGACTGCCTGTATTCGTCGACAACGACGCCAACATGGCGGCGCTCGCCGAGCACCGCGCCGGCGCCGCGCGCGGCGCGAACGAGGCGGTGATCATGACGATCGGCACCGGAATCGGCGGCGGGCTGATCCTGCGCGGCGAGCTGTACCGCGGCGGGATCGGCGCGGCCGGCGAGCTCGGCCACGTGGTGATCGACAAGGACGGCCCGCCTTGCCAGGGCAACTGTCCAAACCACGGGTGCGTGGAGTCGCTCGCATCGGGGACGGCACTTGCCCGGGAGGCGCTGCGGGTCGCGCAGGAGCGCCCCGACTCCGGACTAGGCCGAGCGCTTGCCGAGGGGCGTGAGCTCGCGGGTCCACTTGTGACCGAGCTGGCGCACGATGGCGACGAGACCGCGGTCGAGGTGCTGCGCACGATCGGCTCGAACCTGGGCGTGGCGATCGCGAGCTTTGTGAACATCTTCAACCCCGAGGTCGTGGTGATCGGCGGCGGCGTGATTGCTGCCGGCGAGCTGCTGCTGGCGCCCGCGCGTGAAACGGTGGCCGCTCGTGCGCTTCCCCCGTCGAAAGACGAGGTCAGGATCGTCGCCGCCCAGTTCGGCGTCGAGGCAGGGATGGTCGGTGCCGCGGCGCTCGCGTTCGATGGTCTCCGGGAGCGCTCAGCAGGGTGAGCGGACGCCTGGTCGTCTGCCCGACGCCGATCGGCAACCTCGAGGACGTCACGCTCCGCGTGCTCGCCGCGCTGCGCGACGCCGACATCATCGCCTGCGAGGACACCCGCCGGACGCGCGTGCTGCTCGACCGCTACGGCGTCCGCGCCCACCTGGTCTCCTACCACGAACACAACGAGTCCGAGCGCGCCGCCGAGCTCGTCCAGCGGATGCGCGACGGGGCCGTCGTCGCGCTCGTGTCGGACGCGGGCATGCCGCTGGTTTCGGATCCCGGGTACGTGCTCGTCGCCGGTTGCGTCGCTGCCGGCCTGGCGGTTGAGGTACTGCCGGGCCCGTCGGCCGCGATCGCGGCGCTCGTGGCGAGCGCGCTGCCGGCGGACCGGTGGCGGTTCGTCGGGTTCCTGCCGCGCAAGCGCGGCGAGCTGGTGGAGGTGTTCGGGTCGCCCGAGACGCTCGTGGCGTTCGAGTCCCCGCGTCGCGTGGCGGCGTCGTTGCGGGCTCTGGCCGGGCTCGATCCAGAGCGACCGGTGGCGGTGTGCCGCGAGCTGACCAAGGTCCACGAGGAGGTTGTGCGCGGTCCGGCCGCCGAGCTTGCGGCGCGCTACGCGGACGAGCCGCCGCGGGGCGAGGTCGTGCTGGTGGTCGGCGCCGCACCGGCGGTCGCCGGAGACGTCGGCCCCGCTCTCGAGGCGTTGCGGCGGCTAGTCGACGCGGGTGCCAAACCGCGCCCGGCGGCGGCGGTGGTCGCCGAGCTGACCGGTGTCAGCGCCAACGCGTTGTATCGAGCGCTGACGCAATAGCCTAGGAACCCGGTGTCCTTCTACATCACCACCCCGATCTACTACGTCAACGCGCAGCCGCACCTGGGCCACGCGTACACGACGATCGCCGCCGACGTGCTTGCCCGGCACATGCGCCAGCGCGGCGAGGACGTGTTCTTTTTGACGGGTACCGACGAGCACGGCGAGCCGGTCGCCGACGCGGCCAAGGCGCAGGGGCTTGAGCCCAAGGAGCTCGCCGACCGCAACGCCGAGAAGTTCAAGGCGCTGGCGCCGCAGCTCGAGGCCTCCAACGACTTCTTCATCCGTACCTCCGACGAGCAGCACAAGCGCAAGGTCCAGGAGGTGCTGCAGATCGTCCACGACAACGGCTACACCTACCTGGGGCTGTACGAGGGCTGGTACTGCCCGCGGTGCGCGGACTTCAAGGTCGAGAACGAGATCCTCGAGGGCAACCGCTGTCCGATCCACGAGATCGTGCTCGAGCGCCACCAGGAGGAGAACTGGTTCTTCAAGCTGTCGGCGTTCCAGGAGCAGCTCGAGACGCTGTACGAGGAGCACCGCGACTTCGTGATGCCGTCGCATCACTACAACGAGGCGCGATCGTTCATCTCCTCCGGCCTGCAGGACATCTCGCTGTCACGCAAGCGACTGAAGTGGGGCGTCCAGGTCCCGTGGGACCCCGACCATGTGTTCTACGTCTGGTTCGACGCGCTGTTGAACTACTACACGGCTCTGAGCTATGCCCGACCGGGCGAGGACCTGACCGACCGCTTCTGGCCGGCCACCTACCACCTGATCGGCAAGGACATCCTCAAGTTCCACACCGTGTTCTGGCCCGCGATGCTGATGGCCGCGGAGCTGCCGGTCCCGGAGCACGTGTTCGTCCACGGCTTCCTGCTCGGCGCCGACGGGCGCAAGATGAGCAAGTCGCTGGGCAACGTGCTCGACCCGTTTGAGGTCATGGGCGAGTACGGGACCGACGCGCTGCGCTTCTACCTGATGCGCGACGTTCCGTTCGGGGGTGACGGTGCGGTGGGCATGGATTCGGTGAAGACGCGGTATGAGACAGAGCTCGCCAACGAGTACGGAAACCTCGCCAGCCGCACGATCGCGATGCTGCAGCGCTATCGCGACGGGGTGGTTCCCGAGGCGCCGACCGATGACGTCCTGCGCCGCGACTTCGACGTGCTGCCGGCCGAGGTGTCGGTCGTGCTTGATCGGGCCGACCCGACTCGCGCCCTGGACCTGATCTGGGAGCGGGTGCGGCGGCTGAACCGCTACGTCGAGGAGCAGGCCCCGTGGCAGCTCGCACGTGACCCCGAGGCTGCGGACAAGCTCGATCAGGTGCTCGCCTCGTTGGGAGAGGGATTGCGCGCAGTCAGCGTGCTGCTTTGGCCGTACATGCCGGCCACCGTCGAAAAGCTGCTCCTGGCGCTGGGCGCTCCGGAGGTCACGTACGACCGTGCGCTGTTCGCCGAGCGCGGCAGCGGCGTGCCCGTGGAGTCGCTCGAGCCGCTGTTCCCAAAGCGGTGATCGACAGCCACACGCATCTGGACATGTGCGAGCCGCCGGACACCGAGCTTGTGGCCCGTGCATCGGATGCCGGTGTGACCCGGATCATGACGGTCGGCACCACGGGTGCCTCGTGTCGCGCGGCGCTGGCGGCCGCCGAGGACTTTCCGCAGGTGTACGCGGCGATCGGCCGCCACCCAAACTCAGCCGCCGGCTTCGACGACGGCGACTTCGCCGAGCTCGAGGCGCTCGCCGCTCACCCCAAGTGCGTTGCGATCGGAGAGACCGGGCTTGACTACTACCGCGACTATGCGCCGGCGGCCGACCAGCAACGCGCCTTCGAGGCGCAGATCGAGCTCGCGCGGGCGACCGGCAAGCCGCTGGTGATCCACACGCGCGCGGCCGACGACGACACGCTTTCGACGCTGACCGCCAAGGCGCAGGGGGTGCGGGTGATCCTGCACTGCTTCTCGATGACGCAGCGGATCGACGAGTGCCTCGAGCAGCCCGACTGGTGGCTGTCGTTTGCCGGCAACGTGACGTTCCCGAAGGCGGAGGACCTGCGGCTAGCGGCGCTGCGCGTCCCGCTCGAGCGGCTGCTGGTCGAGACCGACGCCCCTTTTCTGGCCCCACAGGTAGTCCGCGGCAAGCCCAACGAGTCCGCCTATGTGGTTCACACGGCGCAGGCGCTCGCGGTTGAGCGCCGCGTCGGCTACGAGGAGCTCGAAGCCGCGATCGAACGCACCGCGGCCGCGGTGTTCGGATGGTAGGAACGCGCCGGTCTCGCGCGCTGGGTCAGAACTTCCTCGTCGACCGCAACATCCTCGGCGTGATCGAGCGCCTCGCCGAGCTCGGTCCCGGCGACGTCGTGCTCGAGATCGGGGGTGGCGAGGGCGTACTGTCCGAGCGGCTGGCCGCGGTTGTGGCGCATGTGCACGTGGTCGAGGTCGACAGGCGACTGGAGGATGGGCTGCGCGAGCTGCTGGGTCGGTTCTCGAACGTGACGCTGCATATGGAGGACGCGCTGGAGGTCGATCTGGCGGCGCTGCACCCGGCTCCGACGAAGGTCGTCGCGAACCTGCCATATGGGATCGCCGCGACCGTGATCCTGCGGACGATCGAGGAGTTGCCCGGGGTTTGCAGCTGGGTTGTGATGGTCCAGCGGGAGGTGGGGGAGCGGCTCGCGGCCGCGCCCGCGACGCCCGCGTACGGCGCCACCTCGGTGCTCGCGCAGCTCGCGTGTGACGTGAAGGTGCTGCGGCCCGTTGCGCGGACTGTGTTTCGCCCGGTCCCGAACGTCGACTCGGTGCTCGTGGGGCTGCGGCGCCACGGCGCCTGGGGCGACCCTGGGGTGGTCGCGCTCGTTCACGAGGCGTTCGCTCACCGCCGCAAGGCTTTGGCCGGATCGCTGGCGCTGGCTCCCGGCGCCGACGCCGGAGTTCGCGACCGGGGGCGGGCGGCGCTGGTTGAGATGGGCCACCCGGCCGACGAGCGCGCCGAACGGCTGTCGCCTGCTGAGTTCCGCGAGCTTGCCGTGAGGCTGGCGTCATGAAGCGGCTGCGGGCGCGCGCGCCGGGGAAGGTTAACCTGTGCCTGCTTGTGGGTGGGGTTCGCACCGACGAGCGCCACGAGGTGGTGACCGTGCTCGAGTCGGTGTCGCTGTACGACGAGCTCGAACTGACGGTGCTCGGGCACGGCGCCGGCGCCGACGAGGTCGTGTGTCCGGCGGTGGAGGGGCCGAATTTGGTTACGGCCGCGCTGGACGGGCTGCGCGCACGCGGCTGGGACGGGCCGCGGGTGCGGATCGAGATCCTCAAGCGGATCCCCGTGGCCGGCGGGATGGCGGGCGGTTCGTCAGACGCCGCGGCTGCGCTACGGCTGGCGGAGGCGGTGCACCCGGTGGCCGACGAGGTGATCGCCGTGGTCGCCGCAGAGCTTGGGTCCGACGTTCCCAGCCAGCTCGTTCCCGGCGTGTGGATCGCGACCGGTGCGGGCGAGTCGGTCGAGGCTGCAGAGCCGCTTGCGTCGCACGCGTTCGTGGTCGTGCCACAGCCGTTTGAGCTGTCGACCGCGGATGTGTACCGCGAGGCCGACCGGCTCGGCGATCAGCGATCCGACGCCGAATTGTGGTCTTCGCTCGCGGCGGTTCGAACCGTCCTGAGCCTACCCGGCGGGCAGATCCCGGTCGAGCTCGCGGTCAACGATCTCGAGCGCGCGGCGTTGTCGCTGCGCCCGGAGATCGCGAGTGTCTTGGACAGGGTTCGGGCCGCAGGCGCCGAAAGCGCGTTCGTGTCTGGATCGGGTCCAACCGTCGTCGGCTTGCTGTCGGGCTCGGATGCGGCGGACCGGGCGGATGCGGTGGCCGCCGAGCTCTCGGGCCGCTACCCTGGCGCGTGCGCCGCAGTTCCCGTCAGCGAGGGGTTTGGCCAGCCATCCCCGAGCTCGGGCACAATTTCTCTGAGCACTGATGAGTAATCAGACGATCACCTATCTCGTCGGCGCCGGCTTGGGCGTGCTCGGGCTGGTGGCATTCACGATCCTGATCGTGGTCCCCGCGATCACCGCCTACCGGGGCGTGCTCCAGCGCGTGGCCGTGGTCGTGCTCTCGATGTACGTGCTCGCCGCGCTGGTTGGCGTCGGCGTGCTGCTGGGCGCACTCGTGGTGTTCGAGTGGCCGCGCCTGTTCTAGTCGTTCTCGGCCCCGGAGCCCGCGGAGATGGCTGACGACTCCCCCCGCCAGGCGGCGACCTCCAGCGGCGTCCCCGACTTCGCCTCGCTCGCCGAGATCACCGACGCGGTCGAGGCAGGCGCCGGCCTGCCGGAGATCCTGCGGGCGGCGGCGCGCGTGCTGGATGCAAGCCTCGTTCTGATCGACCGGTCGGCGGCGGTGCTTGCGGTGGCAGCGCGCTCGCCGGCCGACGAACGGTCGTTGATGCGCGACGCCGAGGACGTCACCACGATCGACCTCAAGGTGGCCGAGGCCTCCGTGGGAAGGCTGCGGATGCGCGCGCGCGAACACGCGCCCGATCCCACCATGTTGCGGCTCGTGAGCACGCTGATCGCCTCGGAGGTCGAGCGCGTGCGTGCGCCCGAGCGCGCGTCGGAGGAGGCCGCCACCAGCTTCCAGCAGGCCGTGCTCGACGGCCGGATCGCCGACCGCGACGATCTGATCGCACGGGGCAAGGAGCTAGGCACCGACCTGGCGGCGGGCGGCAGTGTGGTCGTGGTGCGCGGCCACCCCCGCAACCCGCGCGAGGACGACTGGCGCCGGCGCCTGCTCGCGGTCGCCACGCGCGGCGCTCGGTCGATCGCGCCCGGGTCGATCGGCGCCCCGACCAGCGACGACGGCGGGGAGATCGTGCTGCTGGTCCCGGACCCCGACGGGGATACGGGACGGCGCGTGGGCGCCGCGACCCGCCGCGAGCTCGAGTCCGGGCTGCCGGGCGTGGCGTTCGCGATCGGGCGAAGCCGCCATACGGTGGACCCGGTGGCGCTGGGTCGCGCGCGTAACGAAGCGCTGCTGGCGGCGAACGTGGTCGAGGGCGATCCGGAGCGCACCGAGCTGTCCTACGAGGAGACCGGCACCTACCAGCTGCTTCTGCCACACATGAGCGACCCCGCCGAGCTCAAGCGCTTCTACAGCGAGACCGTTCGGCCGCGGGTCGCCTACGACGAGCAGTACGAGACCGACCTGCTCGGGACGCTGTCGACGTTTCTGGAGTGCGTCGCCAACGTCAATGCCACGGCGGCCAGGCTGTTCACCCACCGGCAC
>DASSGR010000064.1:0-37636 GCA_035693425.1 Solirubrobacteraceae bacterium | reverse complement strand
AGCCCGGTGACGGCATCCCAGCCCAGCGAGGCGCTGTAGCCGGGGATCGACGTGGTCTGGTTATTGCCGGTCGTTACGTCGTAGAAGTCCGCCGCGTACTTCACGGGGTTATCGGCGATCTGGTACAGGGCTGGATTGATGAAACCGAGATCGTGGCCGGCCATCTGGTCGGCGATCGCGGTCAGCCCGGCCCACTGCGGCGAGCTTGCGCTCGTACCACCGACGACGTACCAGCCGGTCGCGCATGGGTTCGCGCCGCCGCAGCCTGTCCCGGCCTGGTTGTTGGTGGTCGACTCGGTCAGATGGACGAGCACGCCGGTCCGCGAGCTCGCCTGATAGGCGACGTCCGGAACCCCTCGCATGTTCGAGTTCGGTCCGGGAGCCCCGGCCGAGCTGCCGACGTACGAGCTACCAGGCGGCAGCACATCCTGGTAGGAGGGCCGCGGGAACAGGATGCTGTAGCCGCCGCCGCTGCCGATCCAGCCGACTTCGCGGACGCCCGGGTTGCTCTGGCACTGAGCAGGCGGCGAGGCGCTGTCGACCGAGGTGCCGGTGGTGGCGTCAGTGCAGAGGTAGGTCCCTCCAACCGAGGTCACGAGCGGGTCGGACGCCGGCCATCCCACACTGGGGTACGGGATATTGGCGGGATTCTTGACGGGCTCCTTGAGCGCGTTTGTGGTCCCGCCGTCGCCGCTCGAGGCAAAGACGCTGACGTCGTTGGCCTGCGCGTCGACGAACGACTGGCGCAGCTGCTTGAGCGAAGCGAGCCCGTTGTGGAACGCGCCCTCGCCGGTGCCGAAGCTCTGCGTGATTACGTCGGCCTGGTGGTTGTCGATCACGAATTGCTCGGCATTCATCATCTGCTGGAGCCCCTGGACGCCGAGCACCTCCGCGGTGGGGGTCGTGACCAGCGTGATGTTCGCCAGCGGCGCAGTCGCGTGCGCCCATTCCACGTCGAGCGCCACCTCTAGAGCCCACAGGTTGTGGTTCTCGAGGCCGGTGCCGTTGTTCGGCGGCGGTGGAACGGGTTTGGGGCAGCCCTGGTAGCAGACGATGTCAAAACGCGGCGACGCAGTCGATGAGCAGTTCGCCGACGGGTCGCTCGGGCCGGCCTCCCCACACATGTGCGTCAGCCCGAAGGCGGTGTTGAACTCGCCGAGGTCCTGGCGGATCGTCGAAGCACCGAACGAGTCGATGATCGCGATCGTCTTGCCCTGCCCTTGGTTGCCGGCGGCGTGCAGCGACGCGTAGTTGTACGAGTTCGCCATCGCCATCGGGTCGAAGCACCGACGACCGACGGCGTTGCACGCGGCCTGGCTCGGCGGACTGACGTCGTTGCCGAGGTACTGGAAGTCGCTGATCAGCGGCCTGACCAACGCATGCTGGGCGTGGTGGACCTTATGAGCGTTCGCGACAGCCGGTGTGAAAGCGGCTGCGAACGCGCACAACGCCACAACTACCCGAAAGCCTCTCATCTCTCCTCCTAGGTGGGCTACAGGTCCCTCCCGCGGCGGGCAATATATATCCCGCGGGCGGCTCTCGCGTTCTCAGCTGTCGCGCAGCGCGATCAGCCCGCCCAGCGTCCCCAGGTACTCGACGCCCTTGCGGCTGAGCTGAATCCCGGCGTAGTTGTTGTTGTAAAACGACGTCGGGTTCGAGCCGGCGAACTGCTTGTAGACGACGCGGCCGGTGCGGAAGTCGAGCGTCGTCCAGTACCAGGGATCCGACATTCCCGGGTCCTTGGTGTAGGTGTAGATCAGGCCGTTGGCCAACGACACCTTCGGGACAACGGACGGCGCGCGCTCGGTCGTGTTGGTCCAGACAACGTGGCAGCCCTTGCCGTTGCGGTTCAGGTCCACGCGCGTGAACCCCGGCGCGGTCAGCTTGCCCTCGCCGACGTCGGTCGGGTCCTGGTAGCCGTAGTTGTTCTCGACGATCATCGCGCGGCCCGCGCCGATCAGCGAGTTCTCGGTCGCGCTCGCGTCCTTCTGGAACACGGGGAATCTGCACACCAACCGGCGCTGATGCTGCTTCAGACGGACCGCCGTCCTATACACGACGATGTCCATCGGATTGGCGTTGTCGGTGATCGACACGTAGCCGCCTGGCATCACCAGCGGCGTCGTGCCGGTGCCGTCGTCGACCTGGCCGATCTTGTGCTCGCCGCTGTTGGGATAGGTGATCTGCCAGGTGATCTTGGGCGCGCCATTGCGGCCGGCCGTGAAGCGGTACAGCTTGCGGTTGGTCGCGATGTAGACGCCGCCGTGCTGGTCGGTGGCGAACGAGTTCTCGATCTCGCCGGCGGCGCCATTGCCGAGCTTCACCGAGCGGATCGCGCCGGTGCGCATGTCCACCGTGAGGACCACCCCGTCGGTCTTGGTCACAACCCACAGCAGTCCGTTCTGGTCCGGGAGCGCCGAAGTGATCCCCTCGCTCGACGTCAGGACCTTGCTCAGGTCGTAGTCGTGGGCGAGCGTGAATCCAGGCGTCGCGCCGGGCGTCTCGGCGATCACGTAGATGTGGTGCGTCGTCGTCGAGGTGACGACCTGGTCGTGGTTGTCGAGGTAGAAGTAGCCACCGCCGGTGTAGTCCTGGAACAGGTTGCTCGGGATGCTCTGGCGCGGCGGCAGCGAGAACGTGGCGAGCGTCGCCAGCGTGTTGGGGTCGAACATGTAGAGCTGGGGTCCCGACGCGCCGACGCACACCGACACCACCCGGCCCTGGCTGTCGAATGTGATCGAGCCGCAGTCGCGGATGATCATCGTCGAGAGCTCCTGCGGCGAGCGCCCCAGCGGGCCGCCCCAAGTGAACGCGTTGGTCTGCCAGCCGTCGTTGTGGATGCTCGACGTCCCGTTGGGCGACATGTGCGGGTTCTGCGGCGTGCGGGGCACCCCGCGGATGGGATGCGCCGACGCGGGAGCGCCGATATAGGCCGGCGGCGGTGCCGGCAGCGGAACCGACGGGATCGGTACGGCCGGGATGGGGATCACAGCGCCGCCGCCTCGCGCCGCAGAACGTCCCACGCCTGCTCGACGTCGGCCTCGGTCGTCCGCAGGGCTCCGATCGCCAGCCTGAGAACGTAGCGCCCGTTCAACACGGCCTGGGAGATGAACATCTCGCCGCCGGCATTGACCCGCTCCAGCAGCTTGCGGTTGCGCTCGTCATCGCCCTCGCGCCGGAAGCACACGAGCGAGAACCGGCGCGGCGCGCACAGCTCCCACCCCGGCTCGTCGACGACCCACCGCTCGAACTGCGAGGCAAGCTCGATCCCGCTGCGGATGTATGACTGAAGCCCGACTCGTCCATAGCACCGCAAAACTGCCCAGAGCTTCAAGGCTCGAAACCGCCGACCGAGCGCCGGGCCGTACTCGCTAAGCGAGTACGAGTCCTCCTCGGACGGCGTGCGCAGGAATTCCGGCACGACGCTGAAGGCGCGACGGAAATCTGCTGGTCGTCGGGTCCAAAGCAGCGAGCAGTCCACCGGCGTCAGCATCCACTTGTGGGCGTTGACGACCAGCGAGTCGGCGCGGTCGACGCCGTCGAATGCCCAGCGGTGCTCGGGGCAGACCATCGCCGACCCCGCGTACGCGGCATCGACGTGCAGCCAGGCGCCGTCGCGCTCGCACGCGTCGGCGATCGCCGGCACCGGATCGACCGACGCGGTTGCGGTCGTCCCCACCGTGGCAACGACGACGGCAGCGTCGCTGAGGTCGCCAAGCGCGGCGGGGTCCAGGCGGAACGCGTCGTCGCTGGGCACCTTGCGCAGGCGCATGTCGAGCATCTTGGCCGCCTTGTCCGCCGCCGAATGGGCCTGGTCGGAGCAGACGATCAGGTCGCGGCCGGTCGTTGCGCGCGCGGCGATGATCGCCGCCAGCGTCGACGTCGACGCGGTGTCCTCGATGTGCCCGTGCCAGCCGCTCGGCAGCCCCAGCAGCTGCGCCGCCCAATCCAGCACGACGGCCTCGAGCTCGGTTGCGGCGGGCGCCGTGCGCCACAGAAACGCGACCGAGTTGAGCGTCGCCGCCAGCAGCTCCGCGAGGATCGCCGGCTCGGCGGCGGTGTTCGCGAAGTAGGCGAAGAACCGCGGGTGCTGCCAGTGGGTGACGCCCGGCAGCAGCACCTCGTCGAGGTCGCGCAGCACCGCCGAGAACGGCTCGGGATCGTCCGGCGGCGACCGCGGCAGCCGCGCGCGGATCTCGCCGGGCTTGACCTGCGCGAGCACCGGCAGCTCGCCGATGCGTTCGAGGTAACTCGCGGCCCACTCGAGCGCCGCGGCTCCGTCGGAGCGCAGATCGGTCACGCGGGTGCCGGGGCGGTGAACTCGTAGGTCACGCCGGTCAGCTGCTCGGAGAGCTCCCAGAGGCGGGCCCACGCCTCGCGGTCGTATGCCTTGGCGGCGGCGCTGAGCACGTGCGGGTGGCCGCGGCCCCCGAGCAGTCCGTCGGGACCGACGAACGATCCGCTCGGCAGGTCCGGGACCGTCGCCGCGTACAGCGCCGGCAGCGCGCCCATGTCGGCGCTCTGGGCGATGACCTTGTTGCCGACCGCCATGAACGCTCGCTCATACCAGTGCGCCGGGCCGGCGAACTGGAGGTTTGTGGCGGCGTAGCCCGGGTGCGCGGCGACGCTGACGAGGGCGGTGCCCGCCTCGGTCGCCCGACGCGCGAGCTCGAAGCAGAACATCAGGTTGGCGAGCTTTGACTGACCATACGCGCGCCAGTTGTTGTAGCCGTGCTCGAACTGAAGGTCGTCGAAGCGGATCTTGCCGATCCAGTGCGCCTCGCTCGACATCGTCACGACCCGGGGCGCTGGCGCCGCCAGCAGCGTGGGCAGCAGCAGCCCGGTCAGCGCGAAGTGGCCGAGGTGGTTGGTGCCGATCTGGCTCTCGAAGCCGTCGGCCGTGACCCTGCGGGGCGGGGCCATGATGCCGGCGTTGTTGACGAGCAGGTCGAGGCGGTCGTGGTCGGCGCCGAACGGCTGTGCGAACTCGCGCACCGAGGCGAGGTCGGCGAGGTCGAGACGCTGCACGCTGAGGTCCGCCGACGCGACTTCGCGTCGGATGTCGGCGGCGGCCTGCTCGCCCTTGCCGGTGTTCCGGACCGCGATGATCACCGTTGCCCCGGCCCGCGCCAGCTCGCGTGCGGTGGACTTCCCGAGGCCGCTGTTGGCGCCGGTCACGACGGCGATGCGACCGGTCTGGTCGGGGATGTCCTGCGCGGTCCATTTGGAGGCCATAACGGCCCCGAACCCTACCTAGCCCTGAAGGACTTCGAAGCGGATCCCGGCCGACTGGAGACGCTTGGTCAGCGCGTCGCCCATCGCCACGGCAGGGGTGAGCTGACCGGCGCGGTCGGGCAGGTCGTCGTGGGCGAGGCAGAGTGCGGCCTCGGCGAGCATCTTGGAGGTCTCGCCGTAGCCGGGATCGCCGCCGGAGACCTGCGCGACGACCCGCTTGCCGCCGCCCTCCCCCACCATCTTGACCTTGAACCACGCCTTCTCGCGCTGCTCGGGGGTGGGGCCCTCGCCGGGGTCCTTGAGCTTCAAGAGCAGATCGCGCGTTGGCTTGAGCTGGGCCAGCGCCACCACCGCGCCGGCGCCCACGCCCATCCCGACCAGGACCGGGAGCTGCTTGACGACGACGTAGTGGCTGTAGCTGAAATCCGGGCCGTAGCGGTCGAGCGCTCGCGCCGAGCGCAGCACGGTCTGCGGGTCGATCGTCGGAAACGGCGCGACCCAGCCTCCGGCCTCGTCGTCACGGTGCGGCTTGCCTTGGACGCCGCGCACACGCCGTCCGTCGGGTCGCGGCTCGCGCTGCTTGCGCTCGGCGGCGACCTTCATCCCCTGGCGCAGCCGGCCCATGATGTGCAGCGCCGAGTGGTAAGTCCCGCCCGAGAACGTCCCTCCGGCGCGGACGAAGCCCTCGAGCTTGATCGGCACGCCCTCCGGCAGATGCTCCACCGCGAACAGCGCGCCGAGGTCGTACGGGATCGAGTCAAAGCCGCACGAGTGCACCAGTCGCGCGCCCGTCTGCTGCGCCTGCTCGTGGTAGCGCAGCCACATCAGGTCGACGAACTCCGGCTCGCCGGTCAGGTCGACGTACGAGGTGCCGGCCGCGGCGCACGCGGCGACGAGCGGCTCGCCGTACTTGATGTAGGGCCCGACCGTGGTGATCACGACGCGCGTGGACTCAGCCAGCTTGCGCATCGACGACGCGTCGCCCGTGTCGGCCGTGAGGAGCGGCAGCTGCGCCGAGGCCGGGCTGATCTCCGCCAGGCGGCGCCGGACGGCCTCGAGCTTCTCGCGGTTGCGGCCCGCTAGCGCCCAGCGGGTGGTGGCCGGCGCGCGATGCGCGAGATATTCCGCGGTCAGTGCGCCGGTGAAGCCGGTCGCGCCGAACACGACGATGTCGTACTCGCGCTCAGCCATCGGATTGCACCTGGCGGGCGAGCGTCATTGCCTCCTCCAGGCCCACGCCGGCGCGGGCCGCCAGCCAGCACGCGACGGGCGCCGCAATCCGCTGCGACGCATGCGCCGCCTCCCCGGCGAGGTCGAGCACGGCCTTGAGCTCCTCCTTGGTCGGGGGGTCGGTCCCGAGCTTCTCGGCGTAGGCAGCCAGCCATTCGTTGGCGTTCACGGCCCCGACTCTACCCTGGCATGATGCCGCGCACCCCCACAGCGACTGAAAGGCAACTGCGAACATGAAGGTTCTGGAGGACAAGGTGGCGATCGTCACCGGCTCTGCCCGAGGGATCGGCCGCGCCACCGCGGAGCTGCTCTCCGAGCACGGCGCCAAGGTGCTGATCAACGATCTCGACGGCGACGTCGCCGAGCAGACCGCCTCGGAGATCGACGGCGACACGCTCGTGTTCGCGGGCGACCTGACCACGGAGGGCGTCCCGGACCAGCTCGTCCAGAAGGTGGTCGACGAGTGGGGCAAGGTCGACATCCTGGTCAACAACGCCGGCTATACGCTCGACGCCCCGATCCACAAGATGAGCGACGAGTGGTTTCAGAAGATGCTCGACATCCACTCGATCGTCCCGTTCCGGATGTGCCGTGCGGTGGCGCCGCACATGCGCGAGCCGGCCAAGAAGGAGCGCGAGGAGGGCGTCGAAGTGTTCCGCAAGATCGTCAACGTCTCCTCGATCTCCGGGACCATGGGCAACGCGGGCCAGGCCAACTACTCGTCAGGCAAATCGGCCGTCGTCGGCCTGACCAAGACGCTCGCCAAGGAGTGGGGTCAGTTCAAGATCAACGTCAACGCGGTCGCGTTCGGGTTCATCGAGACGCGGCTGACGGCCGTTAAGGACGACCAGAACGTGGCCGAGATCGGCGGCGAGAAGGTCCAGCTGGGGATCCCCGAGCAGATGCGTGCGATGGGCTCGATGATCATCCCGCTGGGTCGTCCCGGTCAGCCGTTCGAGGCCGCCGGCGGCGTGTTCTTCCTGTGCTCGCCATGGTCGAACTTCGTCCACGGCCAGGTGCTGAACATCACCGGCGGGCAATTCACCGGGATGACGAGCTAGCTGGACACAGCTCACTCACTCCGCTAGAAATCACATTGAACATATTTGTGCAGCCTAGGCGCTTGCGCAACGCAGTTCAGGGGAGCTCTGGTTGGTCCAGGGCGCCGTGCGAGCAAGAACCGGAGGGAGTGGATGTCCGACAAGACATGGGGTGGAGAGGCCTTCTGGGGTCTGGGCTACGAATGGGATCCCGACTGGCTGCTCACCGATCGCCAGCGAGAGCTGCGCGACCTGCTGATCGAGCTGTGCGAGAAGGAGATGCGGGCCAACGCCAAGGTCTCCGACGACGAGCTCAAGTTCCCCCGCCGCAACCTCGAGCTGCTCGGTGAGCACGGCTTCCTTGCGCTGACCGTCCCGACGGAGTACGGCGGCCTCGGCGAGGACCACGTCGCCTACGCGATGACGTGCGAGACGATTGCGCGGTATGGGTGCGCGTCGACGGCGATGTGTTACGTGATGCACATGGGCGCGGTCAACGCGATCATGCTGCGCGCCACCGACGAGCTGATCGACCGCTACATCCGCCCGCTCAACAGCGGCAAGATCGGCACCCTCTCCTACTCCGACCCCGAGACCGGCTCACACTTCTGGTACCCGATCTCTTCGGGGGCCGAGCGCTCCAACGGCGGCTACAAGGTGCGCAAGAAGGCGTCGTGGACGACGTCGGGCGGGTTTGCGGACTTCTATGTCGTGCAGACGACCAGCCCGGACTTCTCCGGTTACGACGACCTGTCGGTGTTCGTGATTGATGGTGAGTACGTGAAGTCGCACCCCTCGTCCTGGGATGCCCTGGGCCTGCGGGGGAACCAGTCCGGGCCGATCGAGGTCGAGAACGTAGAGATTCCCGGAGATCAGATCGTCGGGCCCGAGGGCGACGGCGCGGCGTCAAACGACGAGTCGGTCGACCCCTGGTTCCTGATCGGCTCCGCGTCGGTGTGGAACGGGCTGGCGATGGGCGCGATCGACATCGGCAAGCGGCAGACGACCCGCAAGCGCCACGTGGACGTGGGCTTGCGCGTCGCCGACTACCCGACGATCCAGGACTACGTCGGCGAGGCCGTGATGGACACCAACGCGGCACGGCTGTTCGTGTACTCGGTCGCGCAGGCGATGGACAACGCCACCGACAACAACACGGTCAAGCTCCCGCCCGGCGAGTTCGCGCGCGCCAACTTCCTGCACTGGGCGTGGCAGATCAAGTTCGTGGCGGCCAAGAACACCGCCCACGTGGTCGACAAGATGCTGCACGCCTGCGGCGGCACGGGCTACAAGCGCGACATGGAGCTCGAGCGCTACCTGCGCGACGCCAAGGCCGGCTGGGTGATGGGCCCGACCAACGAGGTGCTGCGCCAGTTCGTGGGCAAGGCGGTCCTGCTCGGGTTCGACAGCCTCGACTACTGGAACCAGACCTACAACCGCCGTGCCGTCGAGAACGAGGTCAAGAAGCTCGACGCGGACGGCAAGCGCAAGCTCGCCGAGGAGCTGCTGGCACAGGTCGAGAAGGCCTCAGCACCCGCGTAGCGAGATGACCACGGCGGTGCTCCTCCCGGGAGGGCTGCTCGCGCCGGATCCGTCGCGCGAGACCTATCCGGTGACGCCCGGAGGCGCCACCGAGGTCAGGCTCGCGGGCGACGACCGGATCAGGATCATCGACCGCCACGGCGGCCAGGTCGCGATGCTGTCGGGCGGGCTCGAGGCGATGGGCCTCCAAACGGATCCCCGCTCGGATTCGGTCAGCCTGTTCGGCCCCGATTCCAGCCCCGGCGAGCAGGTCGAGCTCGTCGCAGACCGTGATGCCGTGCTGCGGGTCGCCGCGCCGGGAGGGCGCATCGTCGACGGTGATTCGCCCGCCACCGAGCTGCTGCTCGAGATCCGCCGGGCGACCCCTCGCCGACCCGAGGAGGTGGAGCTGCCCGAGCCGCTGGCCGAGCCCCGCCTGGACTTCCGGATCGACGCCGCGACGGCGTCCAGCTACGAGGTCCGGGCCGGTGAGTACATCCAGATCATCGACGTGCGCGGGCGCCAGTGCTCGGACTTCCTGGCGTTCCATCGCCACAAGCTCGAGAACGGGTCCGAGCGCGGGCTGGACTCGACGGTGACGCGCACGCTGATGGGCAATGCCTACCCGATGCCCGGCCTGTACGGCAAGTTCTACGACCTCGACATGGACCCGCTCGTCGAGGTCGTGCGCGACACGGTCGGCCGCCACGACACGTTCGCGCTGGCCTGCCAGGCCAAGTACTACGAGGACATGGGCTATCCGGGGCACATCAACTGCACCGACAACTTCAACGGGGCATTGCGCGGCTTCGAGATCGCTCCGCGCAAGGGGTGGGCGGCGCTCAACTTCTTCTACAACACGTGCTTTGACTCCAACCATCAGCTCGTGTTCGACGAGCCGTGGTCGCGACCCGGCGACTACGTGATGCTGCGCGCGCACACGGACTTGGTGTGCGCGTCGTCGGCGTGTCCCGACGACATCGACCCATCGAATGCCTGGGAGGTGACAGATGTCCACGTGCGCGTGTATCCGCCAGAGAACCGCTTCTCGGTGGCCATCGCCCGGCGCGTGACCGCCGATGCTCCGGCGGTGCTGACGCGCGAGACCGCGTTCCATCCGCGTACCTCCGAGCTGACCAAGAGCTTCGTCGAGTACCGCGGCTACTGGCTGCCCCACTGTTTCAACAACGAGGGAGGCATCGCCGAGTACTGGGCCTGTCGCGAACGTGTCGCGCTCATGGACCTGTCGCCGCTGCGCAAGTGGGAGGTTCTGGGGCCCGATGCCGAGCAGCTGATCCAGCGGGTGATCACGCGCGACGTGCGAAAGCTCGCCGTCGGCCAGGTCGTGTACACCGCGCTGTGCAACGAGACCGGCGGGATGATCGACGACGCGACCGTGTTCCGCCTGGGGCAAGACAACTTCAGGTTCGTCGGCGGCGACGAGTACGACGGGGTGTGGCTGCGCGAGGTGGCCGATCGAGGCGGACTGCGGGCATGGGTCAAGCCGTCGACAGACCAGCTTCACAACCTGGCGCTGCAGGGGCCGTTGAGCCGGGAGGCGCTGGCCGAGATCGTGTGGACGCCGCCCACCCAGCCGAGCCTGGCCGAGCTCAAGTGGTTCCGCTTCCTGGTCGGGCGGATCGGCTCCTACGACGGGATCCCGATCGTCGTCTCGCGCACCGGCTACACGGGCGAGCTCGGGTATGAGATCTGGTGTCACCCGTCCGACGGGCCGGCGGTGTGGGATGCGATCTGGGGTGCGGCGGAGCCGCGCGGCTGCCTGCCCCTCGGGCTCGAGGCGCTCGACATCCTGCGGATCGAGTCGGGGCTGATCTTCGCCGGCTACGACTTCGACGACCAGGTCGACCCGTTCGAGGCCGGCATCGGGTTCACCGTGGTCCTCGGTGACGAAGACTTCATTGGGCGCGAAGCACTTATCGAGCGCAAGGAGCACCCGCAGCGCCGCCTGGTCGGCCTCGAGCTCGAGGGCAACGAGGTCGCCGGGCACGGCGACGAGGTGTACGTGGGCCGCCGTCGCGTCGGCGTCGTCACCAGCGGCACGCGCAGCCCGCTTTTGAGGAAGTCGATCGCGCTGTGCAGGATGGCCGTCCAGTACGCCGACATCGACACCGATGTCGAGGTCGGAAAGCTCGACGGGCTGCAGAAGCGCATCCCGGCACGGGTGGTGCGGTTCCCGTTCTACGACCCGGAGAAGACGCGGCCGCGGTCGTGACCGAGCGACAGGGCATCGCGCGTCTGACCCGGGTGGCGCAGCCCACGCAGAGCGAGGGGCTGATGCCGCCCCTGCGCCAGCCGCCGCCGTCGAAGCCGGCACCGGGGAAGCCTCCCACCGTGCGCGTGGGACTGCAGACGCCCACGGGCGTGGCGAAGCTGACACCCCGCTCGGCTGCCGCCGAGAAGGCGGCCCGCGATCTGCGTCAGGTGATGGGCCGGTTTGCGACCGGCGTCACGGTCGTGACCACGATGCACCGCAACACGATCCACGGGATGACCGCCAACGCGTTCCTGTCGGTGTCGCTGCGCCCGCCGCTGGTGCTCGTGTCGCTGGGCCGCTGCCGGATGACCGAGATGCTGCCGCTGACGGGCCGCTACGGGGTCAGCGTCCTGGCCCACGACCAGGAGCACTTCGCCGCGCACTTCGCCGCCCAGCGGGAGTCGCCCGTGCCGCCGACGTTCGCGTGGCATGACGGGCTGCCGCTGCTCGAGGGCGCGCTCGCGCACCTGGCGTGCCGCGTCGTCGACGTCCACCCCGCCGGTGACCACGTGCTGTGGATCGGTGAGGTCGAGCACCTCGAGCACGTCGAGGGCGAGCCGCTGCTGTTCTACACGGGCCGGTTCGGGACCGTGCGCGACCTGCAGACGCGCGACTAATCGCCGGCGATCCAGACGAGGCAAGGCGCGTGCCGGCGCACCGTGCGCGCCGCGTGGCGGAACCGCAGCCGTGGGAGCCGGGAGCGGTCCGGACCGAACACCAGCAGACCCACCTCGCGGCTGGTGGCCAGCTCGATCAGCGCCCGAACCGGACGCGGACTCGAGACGCGCAAAAGCTCGGTCTCGATCCCCAGCGCCACCGCTCTGGACGCCGTCGCGCGGACCGCATATAGATCCTCCTCATGCGGCAGGTTGGCGGCCTCGGGGGCGAGCATCACCGTCAGCGGATACGGCCGCAGGATCATCATGTTGGCGACGATCAGCCTGACGCCGGCCTCGAGTGCGCTCTCCAGCGCCATCGACTCGGCGGATGCATCGACGCGCACCGACAGGGTCGCGAGCATCACCGGCCGAGGCGCCGAGATGGTCGACTCCGATCGCGCTCGCGGCACCCTCTGAATGGCCCGGCTCACCATTTCCCTCTGACCCCGATCTTACGCCCAGCGCGTCTGTCTGAATACGTCCACGGTGCGGAAAAAGCAGGTCCGAGAACCACCCGGGCCTTGTTGATTGTCTTTATACAAACTGGTATAAGGCGCATCAACGGCACCTCGCCGCGGGCCGGGGGTCCGGCGCGTACGGCGCACGAGTGAGGAGGACAAGTTGGCGACTGCCACCGTTGAGGAGCGACAGCTACTGCAAACGCTGCGCTGGTGGGACGGTTTCACGATCGCGCTCTGCAACCCGGGCTTCCTGCTCGGATCGCTGGGCTTCTCGCTCGGCGCGCTAGGCGTGCTCGGCGCGATGACGTTGTGGGGCATCTCGGCCGCGATCGGCCTGTGCCAGAACTGGATCTACTCCGAGCCCGCCACGATGTTCCCACGCCAATCCGGCGGAATCGCGCTGTACGCGAACGAGGCCTGGCGCAAGTACACGACGCTGGTCGGGCCGATCGCCACGTTCGGCTACTGGATCGGCTGGTCTGTCGTGCTGTCGATCTTCGGCAAGATCATCGGCGACCTGGTCGTCGCCCGGTGGTTCCCGAGCGAGGCTGCAAACACGTGGTTCTCGATCGGCAGCGTGCACTTCGGCCTCCCACACGCAATCGCGATCGGGTGCATCGTCGGGGTGTGGCTGTTCAACGTGCTCGGGATCAAGCCGTTCGTGTGGCTGACGTATGTCACCGGCGGACTGCTGATGATCCCGCTGTTCGTGTTCATCGTGCTCCCGTATCTGACCGGCAACTGGCACTCGAGCAACGTCCACTGGGCGTTCGCCGACCACCAGTGGGGCGGCCTCAAGCTGGCGTTCGTGTACCTCTTCCTGATGGCCTGGTCGGCCTACGGGATAGAGATCTGTGCCACGTTCACGCCCGAATACAAGAGCAGGCGCGACGCCGCGATCGCGTTGCGCAGCGCGGCGACGTTCTCGTTGCTCGTGTTCATCCTGCTGCCACTCGGGCTGGGAGGCGTCACCGGAGCTCCTTCCGCCGACACGGCCGAAGGCCAGTTCTACGTGCAGGCGTTCCAGACGATCACCAACCACACGATCGCGAGCATCCTGCTGATCATGTTGATCGCCAGCCTGATCCTGTCGATGTCCTCGTCGACCGCCGACGCCGGCCGCGCGCTGTTCGGGATCTCGAGGTCGGGTCTGACGATCAAGCAGTTCGGCGTACTCAACCGCTTCCACGTCCCGGGCCGCGCGATGACGCTGGACCTGGTCGTCAACGTCGCGCTGGTGCTGTTCATCTCCAGCAACCTGGCGATCCTCTACATGAGCAACATCGGCTACGTGCTCTGCCACGTGTTCGCGTTGAGTGGCTTCCTGCTGTTGCGCAGAGACCGGCCAAATTGGCCGCGCCCGGTGAGGGTGGGCGCGGCGTGGGTGTTCATGGCCGGGTTCCTCTGCGCCGCCAACTTCGTGTTCCTTGTTGTCGGTGCGGGTTCGCCCAAGCTCAATGGCTACGGCACCTGGACCGACTTCGCGATTGGCGTGGGCATCCTGATCGCCTCGGTCCTGCTGTTCTTCTTCCGGCGGTTGGTCCAGGACCGGGAGCCCGTGCACTTCTCGGAGCAGACGCCGACGATGCCCGATGAAGCGGACATGTTGCCACCCGTGAGCGCGCCGGTCGCGCCCGCGGCGAGCTGAGAGGAGGCCATCATGATGGAGTCAGTGCTCGTCGGCTACGACGACACAGACGCGTCCAAGCGGGCGCTCGAGCGGGCCGCCGCGATCGCCAAGGCGTTCGGGTCAAAGCTGGTGGTGGCGAGCATCGCACCGATCGCCGCCGGCGGTGGCGGCCGGTCTGCCGGACCGATCGACTCGACCGACACACCGAAGATGCACATCGAGGAGCTCCACCACGCCCACGACTATCTCCAGGGCGAGGGGGTTGAGGCGAGCTATGAGGGAGCGGTTGGAGATCCCGCCGACACGATCGTCGAACTTGCCAACACCCACGGAGCGGATCTGATCGTGGTCGGTACCAGGGAGCCCAACCTCGTCGAGCGGCTGCTGCGCCAGAGCGTCAGCGACTCGGTCGCGCACAAGGCCCACTGCGACGTCTTGATCGTCCACGTCCACTGACCAGGGACCGAGCGGCATAAACGGCGAGGCGGTCAGCGCGAGAGGAGCTCGCGCGCCGCCCGCCGGCCGCTGCGGATCGCGCCCTCCATCAGGCCGTGCCAGCGGCCGGCGGTGTGCTCGCCGGCGAACGCAAGCGGTCCTTGCCCGCGACTGAGCTCCGGGTTCAGGATCGACGCCGATGCCGCGCGCGCGGAGTATGCGCCGCGCACCCATGGATCCTGGTCCCAGGTCGAGACCATCGCCTGGTCGCGATCGAGCTCGAGGTCCGGTCGCAGCTGCTCGATCGCGTCCAGCCACGGCCCGGGGCCGTTGGCGACGTCGAGCGCCTCGATCGCCCCCGGACTGCCGGCAAACGCGGCGGCGAACCGCAGTGGCTGACGATCGGCGCCAAGCTGCGTGTAGCACCACCAGCGGCCGGGCACCGACAACGTCTGGCTGGGGGGCGCCGGTGTGCGCAGCGGCACGAACAACTTCGCCGCCTGCCCGTAGCGGACGGCGCGGTGGGCGTCGACCTTCTGCTCCCCCAGCGGCGGCTTGAACTCGATCTGATCGACCACGCTCGCCGGCACCGCCACCACAGCGGCGTCGGCGCTGGCCTCGGTGGTCTCGGTGCACACGTTCATCTCCCGGCCCGACCAGCGAATCGATCGCACCGGCGACGACAGGTGCACCGGCTCGTCCAGCTCGCCGGCGAGCCGGCGGGCGAGCCGCTGGTTGCCGCCCACGAACGTGTGGGTGTCGAAGTCCCCGAAGGCACCCGCCCCCTCCCGCAGGACCGATGCGTCGAGATCATCGGCCGCGTAGGCACAGCTCACTTCCAATCGCGCTGCGATCGCGTCGGCGACGCCGCTCTCTAAACGGGCGCGCGTCAGCGCGCCATAAACGGTCTCTCCCTCCAGCTCGGGCAGCGCCGCGAGCTCCTCCATCGCCGTTGTGACCTGCTCGCGCGTCACCGGCTCGCCTCCGCGGGGTTCACGGTTTCCGTACAGCGTGCCCTTGCGGACGAGCGGCATCTCGAGCCGCCTCGCCATCGCCAGCAGCTCGGTGTCGTGCGGGAGGATGAATTCGGCTCCGCGCTCGGCCATCGCGCCGGCGAACGGGACCGACCAGACTCTCCCCCCGAGTCGATCGCGCGCCTCGAAGACCGTCACGTCGGCGCCGGCGTGGTGCAGCTCCTCCGCTGCGGCGAGCCCTGCGAGGCCCGCCCCGATCACGATCACTCTCATGACCGGACCGGATCCTATTCGGGCTTGATCTCCCAGCGCGGCAGTTCTTCGATCGCGCGGTACTGGCGACGCCGCCGCGCGGGGCGGATGAACAGGTTCCAGATGAACGCCCCGAACGGGACGATGAAGAACGGGGCGAGCGTGCGTCCCTGCAGCGCGAAGAACAGCGCGACCGCGCCGATCACCAGCGCCGCGAGGATCGGAACCAGGCGCTGGCGGACCTGACGTTCGCGGATCGCCGCGTACTGCTCCATCGGGATCTGGTTGGTGTCCCAGACGCGGCCGCAGCCGTCGCAGCGCCAGCGCTCCCCGTATTTGAGGTCGCGCCGCTCGCCGCACTCGCACGTGACCGTGATCGGCGGCCCTCGCCTGACTGAGCGCGGCAGCGCGGTCTGCGTCATTTCAGTGTTGGGGCGGCTCCCAGCCTTCGAGCACGCTCGGCTGGTAGTCGGTCCCGACCGTCCTTGATCCAGCTACCCACGGGCCGAGCTCGGGCTGGGGGAACTTGCAGTGGCGCTCCTTGAGCGCGATCCCGTACGAGTTGCCCGACTGCAGGTGCTTGATCAGCACCTTGCGCGCGACCTCGTTCTCGCTTCCATCGGGAATCGGGAAGTAGATCTTGATGAACGAGTTCGAGTAGCGGTCGAACACCGCGGGCGTCCCCTCTTCCTCGAGCAGCTCGACGTCCTCGAGCCAGTTGAGGTCGTCGCCCGGCGTGGCGGCCATCAGGTCGACGTCCGCGATCAACGAGATGTCCTCCTGGTAGGGGAAGCGCTTGCCCGAGAGGTATTCGGCGTCGATGCTGACGATCTTCTCGGGCTCGGCGGGCTGGCGATGCTGTTCGGTGCTGGACATGGGTTATGCGGGATCCGAGACGCTCTCGGGAGCCAGGTAGTCGATCGGGTTCTCGATGTGGCGCTCGAGCAGGCGCTTGATCTCGTCGAGCGTACGCTCCTCCGAGACCCCGGGAATGTAATTGGTGCCGGCCAGCGGCACGCGCGCCATCGCCGACGCCTCAACGGTCAACGCGCACAGGTCCTCGGGCTCGAGGTTGTGCACGTTGGTCTTGCCGCAGGCGCGGGCGAGCATCTGGCACTCGAGCGTCAGCGTGTGCAGGAAGTTGTAGACGCGGTTTGCGGCGTCCTCGACGACCAGGCGCTTTCTGAGCTCGGGGTCCTGGGTGGTTATGCCGACGGGGCAGCGGCCGGTATGGCAGTGGTAGCACTGGCCGGCGGGGACGCCGACGGTGCCCTCGTAGTCGGTGACGCCGGGGATCTCCTTGTTGCAATTCAAAGCCATCAGCGCCGAGTGGCCGATCGCGATCGCGTCGGCGCCGAGCGCCAGCGCCTTTGCGACATCTCCGCCGTTTCGGATCCCGCCCGCGACGACGAGGTCGATCTCGTCGGTCATGCCGACGTCCTCGAGCGCGCGCCGCGCTTCGGGGATCGCCGCCATCAGCGGGATCCCGGTCTCCTCCGCGGCGACGTGCGGGCCCGCTCCGGTCCCGCCCTCGGCGCCGTCGAGGTAGATGATGTCCGGGCCGCACTTGGCTGCCATGCGGACGTCGTCGTACACGCGCGCGGCGCCGAGCTTGAGCTGGATCGGGATCTCGTAGTTGGTCGCCTCGCGAACCTCCTGGATCTTCAGGGAGAGGTCGTCGGGGCCCAGCCAGTCGGGGTGGCGCGCCGGCGAGCGCTGGTCGATCCCGGCCGGCAGCGAGCGCATCTCGGCGACCTGCTCTGTGACCTTCTGGCCCATCAGGTGGCCGCCGAGGCCGACCTTGCAGCCCTGGCCGATGAAGAACTCACACGCGTCGGCGAGCATCAGGTGGTGGGGGTTGAAGCCGTAGCGGCTCTGGATCACCTGGTAGTACCACTTGGTGCTCAGATCCCGTTCCGGGGGGATCATTCCGCCCTCGCCGGAACACGTCGCCGTGCCCGCCATCGACGCGCCCTTGGCGAGCGCCATCTTGGCCTCGAGCGACAGCGCGCCGAAGCTCATGCCGGTGATGTAGATCGGGATGTCGAGCTCGATCGGCTTCTTCGCGAAGCGCGCGCCGAGCACGGTCTTGGTGACGCACTTCTCGCGGTAGCCCTCGATCACGAAGCGGGTCAACGTGCCCGGCAGGAACATCAGCTCGTCCCAGTGCGGGATCTTCTTGAACATCGAGAAGCCGCGCATCCGGTAGCGACCGAGCTCGGACTTGACGTGGATGTCGTCGATCACCTCGGGGGTGAAGATCGCGCTCTGGCCGAGCCGGTTGCGGGTGCTGGGGGCGGTTTCGTCTTGGGTGGCCATTTAGAGCACCAGCTTCCGCTCGGAGGGCTCGAGCGAGTCGTAGTTGTAGAGCTTCTTGCCGCACACGAACTTCTGGAAGTCCGGCGGCGATCCGAGGTTGTAGATGCGGAACTTGCGGTTTATGAACTCGGTGTCCGCATCGGTCCATTCGCCCGGCACGCAGTCGATCCCCAGCGACTTGACCTTGCCGGCGACGTAGATCTGGCCGTCGTACATCGAGTCGCCGAGGCCGGGGCCGACGTCGCCACAGATGATCTGGCGCCCGCGCTGCATCATGAAGCCCGTCATCGAGCCGGCGTCGCCGAGCGAGATGATCGTCCCGCCCTTCTGGTCGATGCCGCTGCGCGCGCCGACCTGGCCCTTGACCACGATGTCGCCGCCTCGCAGCGCCGCTCCCGTGAGCGAGCCAGCGTTGCTTTCGACGACGATCACCCCGGACATCATGTTCTCGCCCATCGACCATCCGACGCGGCCGGTGATGTGGACCTCCGGGCCGTCGATCATCCCGCAGGCGAAGTAGCCGAGGCTGCCGCCGAACGTGATCCGGCAGCGAGTCAGGATCCCAACGCCGAGCGAGTGCTTGGCACCCGGGTTGTTCACGGTGACCTCGGCGATGCCCTCCTCGTAGACCAGGCGGCGCAGCTCGAGGTTGATCTGGCGGGTCGTGAGGCCGTGTGCGTCGAACGACGCCTTGTCGCCGTCGATCTCTGCGACCCGGGGAACCCGCTCGTCGAGCTCGACGAGGCCGCGCGGATCGAAGCGCGGCGGGCCGTCCTGCTGCTGCGCGGTCACCGCTTCCATACCATCACCTGGCTCTCGTACGGGTCATAGGTCTCGATCTCCCGGTCGATCACGGCGCGGATTGCGATCTCCTCGGAGGCCATCGCGACCATGTCGTCGCCCTCGTAAAGCACGAGCGGCTTGGCCGCGAGCTCGTCCTTGGCCATCCCCAGCGCGTCCTCGGACACGCAGATGTAGGTGAACACGCCGTCGAGCTCCTCGAGGCTACGGCGCATGGCGTCCTCGAGGTCGTCGCCCTGGGCCATCCGCTCGGCGAGGTACACCGCGATGATCTCCGAGTCGCAGTCCGACGCGAAGCGATGGCCGGCCGCCTCCAGCCGCCGGCGCCACTGGTGGTAGTTGGTCAGCTGGCCGTTGTGGACGACGGCAACGTCGGAGAATGGGTACGCCCAGTAGGGGTGGGCGTTGGAGATGTCCACGTCGGACTCGGTCGCCATCCGCACGTGGCCGATGCCGTGGCTGCCGAAGTACTCGTCGAGCCGGTAGGCGCTGTTGACCGTGTTCGCGTCTCCCAGGTCCTTGACGATCTCGAGTGCGTGGCCGAGCGACAACACCTCGACCCGAGGAACTGACTCGACGTGGTCCGCGAGCTTCTTCAGGTCGCCGTCATAGTCGAGGGTTGCGGTGAACGTGTAGGCGTTGGCGTCCTCGATGCGTTGGATGTGGGCCCCGGCGGACGTGATCCGCGCCTCGGTCTCGCGCCGACGCCGCCTGATGTCGGCCGCGCCGGTGATGTCGTCGAGGTCGGAGGCGTCGGCGAGCTTGACCCGGAGGATCAGGTCGTCGGTGGGGGCCCGGTACAGGGCGACCCCGGTCGAGTCGGGCCCGCGGTGCTTCATCGACTGAAGCATCCGCGTGATGTCACGACCGATCCGGTGCGCCCCGTTCCCGTTGCGGTAGATGATCCCTGCGATTCCGCACATGGTCTTGTCCTGGTGTCTTGGCGCGGGCGGGCTAGGGGAGGACCTCGAGGTACTCGTCGCGCTCCCAGTCGGTCACGGCCGCCAGGTAGCGCTCCCACTCGTCGCGCTTGTAGTGGTTGAAGACCTTGTAGAGCCGGCCCGGCATCGCACTGCGGATGACCTCGTCCTCGGCGAGCGCGTCGAGCGCGGCGCCGAGGCTGTCGGGCACCTTCTCGATGTCGGCGCCCTCCTGCAGCAGCTCATACGTGTTGCCCTGCTGCGGGGGTCCGGGATCGAGCTTGCGCCGCACGCCGTCAAGGCCCGCCCGCAACAGCGTCGCGACCGTCAGGTACGGGTTGCAGGACGAGTCGACGCCGCGGTACTCAAACCGTCCGCCGGAGGCGACGCGCACGGTCGTGGTGCGGTTCTGCCAGCCCCAGTTCTTGTAGATCGGGGCCCAGAAGCCGGTGTCCCACATGCGGCAGTAGGAGTTCACGGTCGAGTTGCCAACGCACATCAGCGCCGGGAAGTGCTCGAGCATCCCGCCGAGGAAGTGGCGGGCGAACTCGGACAGCTGGGCGGGTCCGTCGGGGTCGTGGAAGACGTTGTTGCCCTTGTCGTCCATCAGCGTGAAGTGGTGGTGATGGCCGTTGGCCGACACCCCGGTGAACGGCTTGGGCATGAAGCTCGCGAGCAGCCCGTGCTTGCGGGCCACCGCCGCGCACACCTGGCGGTAGGTGGTGATGTTGTCGGCCGTGCGGACGGGCCGGTCGAAGCGGAAGTTGAGCTCGAGCTGGCCGGGCGCGTCCTCGTGGTCGCCGTAGCTCATGTCGAGGCCCAGCTTCTGGCCGTAGTCGACCACGTCGAGCAGCACCGGACGCAGTTCCTCGAACTGATGGATGTGGTAGCAGTAGGGCTTGGTGACGCCTTCGGGCATGGAACCGTCGATCGGGCGCTTGAGCCACATCATCTCGGGCTCGATCCCGATCAGGAACTGGTAGCCGAGCTCCTGCTCGAACTCGTGGGCGACGCGCTTGAGGTTCTGGCGCGGATCGGCGTCGAGCAGCTCGCCGGTCTCGGTGTCGTAGCAGTCGCAGTACACGCGCGCGACCCTGTTGTCCCAGGGCAGGACGGCGAACGTCTCGAGGTCGGCGACGGCCGCCAGCTCGGACTCCTCGGGCCCAAAGCCGATGTAGTTGCCGCCGCGGTCGGTGAACAGGTTGGCGGTGGCGCCATACACAAGCTGGTAGCCCCGCTCGGCGACCTGCGGGAAGAACGACGCGACGACGCCCTTGCCCATCACGCGTCCGGTGATCGAGACCTGCTGGAAGAAGACGTACTTGATGCCCTCGGCCTCGATCCGGCGGGTCAGCAGCTCGATCTTCTCGGCGCGGCCGGGAGCCTTGCGCGCCTCCTCGAGGGTGGCCGGTGCCGGTTCGATGCGCGGGCTTGCGAGAACGTCGTCGACGCGGCCGCCGAACACCTGCTCCGGAGCGATGTGCTCACTCCCATCTACCCCGGGCCTGTCCACAATCGCCATTCTCGGCTCCTTTCGTGCTCCCACTCCCAAGCCCGCGAGCCAGGCGATGGGACTGACGGTCACCCTCTCCGAGAGTGGTCACCACCATAGTGGCAGCCCACCTCCGCTGTACAAATTGGTACAGCGCGTTTATAGCATCTGGGTGGGGTCGCTGCAAGGCTCGCGGGGCCGTCACCACCTCGACGGAAGTTGGCCGCGAGGGCCGGGCCATTGAAGGAATGAGTCCCGAGGGGAGCAGACCGGCCGCGAACGCGCGGGCCAGGACCGCAGCACCCCCCGCGAAGCAGGGAAAAGTGCCCGCGCGCCGCCACGATGGCCGAGGTGTGGGCGATTGTCACCGCATATCGAGGTCAATCGCCCACACCATTCCCCGGCGCGCGACGTGTGGGCGGTTTTCCCCGCGTTTCGACGACGCGCCGCTGCGCGGCCGCAAACCCCCCTCCTTGACGTCCTCCTTCAATGGATTTACGATCTTCCGTGCCCATACGCCAATAGCGTTGCCTAGCACGCAACACGCGACAGCGCCTTGGCGGACACGAACCCAGAGGCGGACCACATGCCCGAATCCCTCCCCTCCTCCACGCCCCTCCTCGTCATCGGCGCGGGAGTCCACGGCCTGTCGACCGCCTGGCACGCCGCCCAGCAGGGCACCGAGGTGCTCGTCGTCGACAAGACCGACGTCGCGGCCGGCGCGTCAGGGATCGCCTGCGGCGTGATCCGCAACAACTACTTCCAGCCTGCCATGCAGGAGCTGATGGCGGCGTGCGTTGAGGTGTGGGAGTCCGACCCGGAGGCGTTCCACTACCACGGCAGCGGCTACATCGCGCTCGGGCCGCCCGCCCAGGAGGGGGACCTGGTCGAGGTGCACGAGCGCCAGCAGCGGATCGGGTATCCCTCCGAGCTGCTCGTGGGCGAGCAGGAGGTCGAGGCGCACATGCGCGCGCTGTACCCCGACTGGCGCGCGACCGGGCTGACCGTCTGCCTGCACGAGCACGCCGGCGGCTACGCGTTCAACCGTGAGTCGATTCAAGGCCTCGCTGACAAGGCTCGCGCGGCTGGGGCCCGCATCGAAACAGGCGTCGCGGTCACCGGCTTCGAACTGGACGGCTCGGGTGCGGCAACAAAGGTCCACACGACCGCCGGCGACATCGAGGTCGAGCAGGTCGTCGTCGCCGTCGGACCGTGGATCGCCTCGCTGTGGGACATGCTCGGACTCCCGGACCACCTCGACGTGCGCCAGCCAGACGGCTCCACACAGGAGAACCTGCCGATGTGGACATACTGGTACCTCCAGGAGGGCGAGGTCGACGTCGACCCCAAGCTGTTCGTGACCGTCGACGGAAGCTCGTCGCCCGTCCTTCACGTCGACTCAGACCAGCCGCTGCGCGACGACGCGGCACGGTTGATCACGACCGAGCCCTGGGGCGTGTACTTCAAGCCCGACCGTACGACCGTGCAGGGCGGCGCCCAGCCGCTGACGGTCGGCCCGGACTTCGAGGTCGACCCCTACCCCACCGGCACCGTCGATCCCGGCTTCCCCGACATGTGGTCGGCTGCCCTCTCGCACTGCCTCGAGCGCTTCGAGGGCTGCCGCGAGAAGTTCCGCTCGGTCCGCTCGGGCGGCGTCGGGGCCTTCACCGTCGACAACTTTCCCGTATTCGACTACATGCGCCCCAATGTGTTCGTCGCCGCCGACTCAAACCACGGCTACAAGATGATCGCCGTCGGCCGCGAGATCGCTCGCATACTGCAAGGCGAGCACTCGACGCTGCTGCACCCGTTCCGCTACGAGCGCTTCCAGACCGGGGATCTGCACCCGGTCTCGCACAGTCCGTACCCCTGGAGCTAAGTGGCGCCGGTGCCGCCGAGCAGGCGCCCGACCTCTGCTGCGGCCCGCCGCAGCGGCTGCTCGAGCGCCCGCCGCTTGGCCGCCGGCAGCCTCCCCACCGGCCCCTGCACGCCGAGGATCGCCACCAGCTCGTCGCCCCGCCCCAGCACCGGCGCGGCCATCGCGGCCAGGTCGGGCTCGCGCTCGCCAACGGCCTCGGCGATCCCGCGCTCGCGGACCACCGCCAGCTCGCGAACGAGGGCGTCCGGATCGGTGATCGTGCGCTCGGTGTAGGCGGTCAACTCGGTGCCCCGCGAGAGCGCCGCGTCGCCGCCGAACGCCAGCATCACCTTGCCGGCGGCGGTTGCGTGCGACACGCTCGGCCGGCCCAGCCGGGCCATGCTGACCACGCTCGACGGCGCGGGCACGACGTCCACCGTGATCGCCGCGCCCGCGCCCGGCACCGACAGCGTGGCGGTCTCGCCCGTCTCGTCGACCAGCGTCAGCAGCCACGGTCGGGCCCGCTCGCGCACGTCGAGCCGGGACAGCACGCGGTCCGAGAGGGCGACCAGCTTCAACCCCAGCCGATAGGGGCCGCCGGGCGCCCGCTCGACCAGGCCGCCCTGCTCGAGCGTTGCCAGCAGGCGCGACGCCGTGCTCGCATTGACGCCGATCCTCCGAGCGAGCTCGTTGACGCCGACACCCGCCTCGCTCTCGGCCAGCGCATCCAGTAGCGCAATCGCGCGCGCGACCGAGCCGACCTCTCGCCGCGATCCCGCGGCGCGCCGCGCCGTCACTTCGCGCCGTTGCTCGGGCGTCGGCTACGCGCCTTGCGCGGGGCGGGGCCGCGGGAGTTGCGCAGGTTCGCGATAGGAGCGGGCCGCGTCGACTCGAGCGAGCGCATCACCATCACGTCGATGCCGCCGGGCGCGAACATGTCGCGCGAGTAGGCGACGCGCTCGTCGCGGCCGGAGTAGATCAGCTCCTCGAGCTCCATCACCGCCGTCATGCGGCGCACGCCCAGCAGCTTGCCGGCGCGTTCGCGCGGCCCCAGCAACGCCGGGATCACGCGCGTTCGCGCAAAGGTCACCGGCACTCCGAGGTCGATCAGGATGTCGAGCACCATCTGCCCGCGCTCCAGTGCGGCCCGGAGATCGTCCTCGCCGGGAAGCTCGACGCTGGGGTGCACGACGTCGAACATGACCGCCACGGGCGCGTCGTTGGCGACCAGCGTGCGGGATACGGTCGTGGCGGCCGCGATCGGCGCGAGCCCGAGCGCCTCGCCGACCTCGACCCCGACGGCCCGCCGCTCGATCCGAAGGTCCACCGAAGACAGCGTCAGCCCCCGCCGCGCGGCGAGCGACGAGTATGGCTCGAGCCGCTCCAGCCGCTCGTCGAGCGCCGTCGGAACAGACACGCGACCCACAAATGTGCCGCTCCCCTGCCGCCGGACGATCTCCCCGCTGTCCTCCAGGCGCTGGAGCGCGCTTCGCAACGTTCCCCGCGAGACGCCGAGCATCGCCGCGACCTCGTGCTCGGGCGGAAGCCGGTCGCCCTGGCGATAGCGGCCGGCCGCCAGCCAGTTGTGCAGCGCCTGCTCGGCGCTGTCGACAAGCGACGGCGTGGCCTGATCGGCGGCCTGGGGATCGCCCCCGATGCCGTTTGGACGTCTGCCTGTATTTGTTCTTCGCGCCATCTCTAGAGCACGTACGAGACGTCACCCTCGCTGCCTGCGCCGTGGCCGGGGCGCGCCGCGCGGAGGCGATTCTGTCACCCAATCATCCCCGCTCGTGCGACAGATGTCACAGAATCAGCCGTGCCGTCCAGTTATGCAGGAATTGGTTCACTCGTCGCGTTCGTCTGCCACGCTACGTTCGATCCGCGTGGCCCGCGGCGCCCGCCACCCAAGACCTCTACTTGACGCAGAACCCGCTCGAGGAGCGGTTGAAGCACACGAGCCCGCGCAGCGTGGCGCCGTCGTCGTCGAGCACGATCAGCCGCGGCTCGGGGCGAGCGTCCAGCAGCTCGATCGCCTCGGCGATCGGCACCGCCGGGGTCGTCGTCACCGGATCGCTCTCGACGTAGCGCGACGCCGGCTCGTCAGCCGCTGCCTCGGCGGGCAGCAGGTCCCGCTCGATCGCGCCGCGGAACACCCCGTCGTCGGCCAGCAGCACCGTTCGGACGCTGGGGTTGTCGAAAGCGCGCCGGACATCCGCCACCAGGGCGTCTCCCGGCAGCGTCTTCGGCTTGACGATCATCACCTCGCCGACCGTCATCCCAAGCGCTTGATCCTGCGGTATCCGACCGTCGCCCACGTCCGGGATCTTAGGGACCGGCCGTGTCCGCGATCTACCATCGACCGCATGGTCGACTCGGCAGCGATCGTTCTCGCGGGTGGGCGGTCCTCGCGGATGGGCTCGCCGAAGGCGGCGCTGGACTGGCACGGGTCGACGCTGCTGCGACGCGTCACGGGCATCGTGGGCCGCGCCGTGGCAGGCCCGGTGGTGGTGGTCTCGGCGCCCGGCCAGGCCCTACCGGAGCTTGCCGCATCGGTCGAGGTCGTGGCCGATCCGCGCGAGGGCCGCGGGCCGCTCCAGGGACTCGCCGCGGGCCTGGCCGCGATCGGCGACCGCGCCCAGGGCGCGTACGTCTCGTCCACGGATGTCCCGTTGCTGCATCCTGGGTTCGTGCAGTACGTCCTGCGCCGGCTCGGTGATGACTTCGACGTCGTCCTGCCGGAGATCGGCGGCTACCGCCAGCCACTCTCCGCTGCATACAGGGTGGACCTGCTCGGCACCGTCGATGAGCTGATCGCGGCCGACAAGATGCGACCCGCGTTCCTGTTTGAGCGCTGCCGCGTCCTGCATCTGAGCGGCGAGGCGATGCTCGAGGACCGCGTGCTCGCAAGACTCGACCCCCGCCTGGAGTCGGTGAGCAACCTCAACGAGCCGGCCGACTATCAGCGCGCTCATGCGCTCCCGGCGCCCGAGGTCCAGGTCAGGCGATTCGGGCCGCTGGCGCTGCGAGACACTCCCCGCCTCCAATCCGTCCGGGCGTGGACCCTCGGCGACGCGGCCGCCGCCGTGGGACTGACCCTCGACGAACACGTTGTCGCGGCGCTCAACGGCGACCAGATCACCCGCGACCCACACCTCCCGCTCGCCGCGGGGGACGCCGTCGCGTTCATGGTCGCCGATGCCGGGGGATAGAGACACCCGTCCAGGCGGTCGGTACGATCGGAAACATGCGACGGTCCCCGCCCGGTGGTTACTTCGGGAAGGTGCTGATCGTGGACCTGGGCACCGGCTCAGGGCGGACGGCACCGCTGGAGGAGTCGGTGCTCCGCTCCTACATCGGCGGCGCCGGGCTCGGGACGTGGCTGATGCACAGGTACTGCCCGGCCGGTATCGATCCGCTCGATCCGCGGGCGCCACTGGCGTTCGTGTTCTCACCGCTCGTCGGGACCCCGTTGACGACGAGCGCGAAGTTCGCGGTGGTCGGCAAGTCCCCACTCACCGGCCGCCTGACCGACGCGCTCGCGTCGAGCCACTTCGCGATCGCCGGCAAGCTGACCGGACACGACGCGATCGTCATCCATGGCGCGTGCCAGCAGCCGTCGGTGCTCGTGATCGATCAGGGCGAGGTGTCGCTCGCCCCCGCCGGCAATCTGTGGGGCTCACCGGCTGACCACACGGAGACGACTCTGCGCGAACGCATGGGTCCGGCCTGGCGGGTGGCGGCGATCGGCCCGGCCGGAGAGCGCGGTGTGCGCTACGCGACGATCTCCCACGACGGTCGCCACGCCGGCCGGGGCGGGCTGGGCGCCGTGATGGGGTCCAAGCTCTGCAAGGCGATCGCTGTGCGCGGGCGCGGCAAGGTCGCGTCGGCCGACCCGGCGGGCGTCCTGGCCGTCGCCAAGGACCTGCGCGAGCGCTCGTTCGGCCCCGCGACTGCGAAGTACCGCGAGCTGGGGACGATGTCCAATCTGCTGACGTTCAACGCCATCTCGACGCTTCCGACAAGGAATTTCTCGGCCGCGAGGTTCGAAGGCGCACAGGCGCTCGACGTCGGCGAGGTGTCAGCGCTCAAACAGGTGGCACGCAGCTCCTGTGCGTCGTGCTCGATCGGGTGCGAACATCTGGTCAAGGGTCCGGGAGGCAAGAAGACCAGGATGGAGTACGAGAACCTGTTCGCCCTGGGACCCCTGTGCGGCGTCAGCGATCCTGAGGCGGTCGTCGCCGCCAGCTCGCTTTGCGACGAGCTCGGGCTGGACACGATCTCGACGGGCGGGACCGTGGCCTGGGCCATGGAATGCGCGGAGCGCGGTCTGATCGACGCGCCATGGCTTCGCTTCGGCAACGGCGACGCGCTGCTGAGCGCGATCGCTCAGATCGGCGCGCGCGAAGGGATCGGCGACCTGCTCGCCGAGGGATCGCGAGCCGCAGCGCGAACTGTCGGCGACGGATCCGAGGCGTTCGCCGCGCACGTCAAGGGGCTGGAGCTCCCGGGGTATGAGCCGCGCACCCTGCAGTCGATGGCGCTCGGCCTGGCGGTCAACCCGCGCGGCGCCGACCACAACCGCAGCGGCGCATACGAAGCCGACCTGTCCGGCGACCACGACCGCCTCAACGGTGGCGAGTCGCACGTCGCCGGTGCGATCGGCACCGAGAACCGCGCCGCGATCATGGACTCGCTGATCTTGTGCAAGTTCCTGCGAAAGGTGTTCACCGATCCGTACCCGGAGTGGGCCACGCTGCTCAACCTCGTGACCGGCTGGGACGTCGACGCCGACGAGCTCGAGCGCACGGCGCAGCGGATCGTGCTCGCCAAGCGAATGTTCAACCTGCGGGAGGGGTGGACGCGAGCCGAGGACTGGCTTCCCGACCGGTTCCTGTCGGAGTCGCTCGAGCTCGAGTCCGGTCGCAAGGCCACTCTCACCGCCGACCGGCTGGACGCGATGATCAGCTCTTACTACCGGGGACGCGGCCTTGAGCCGAGCGGAGTGCCGCAGCCCTCAACCGTGGAGGAACTCGAGCTCCAAGCGCTGACGACAGACTTGGACAAGTAGGTTCAAAAAGGGGAAGATTGGTCCATGGCAACAGCTTCTGAAGCCGCTCCCACCGAGGTCACCAAGAACATCAGCCTGAAGATCGACGGCCGCGGGATCACGGTCCGGGAAGGCACCACGATCCTCGATGCCGCCAAGCAGCTCGGGATCGAGATCCCCGTCCTCTGCCACGACGATCGCTACGACCCGGTCGGGGTGTGCCGGATGTGCGTGGTCGACGTCGGCGCCCGTGTGTATGCGGCGGCCTGTGTTCGCCCCTGCGAGGAGGACATGGACGTCAAGACCAACACCGAGCGTGTGGAGCACCACCGCTCGATGCTGACCGAGCTGCTGCTCGCCGACCAGCCTGCCCCCGAGGACGACCCGAAGGAAAACAAGACATCGGACAACGAGCTGCTCGTGCTGGTCCGCCAGTACGGCGTCGAGCAAGGCGACGGCATCCCGCAGGCAGAAGGGCGCGGGATCGACGAATCCAACCCCGTGATCGCGGTCAACCACGACGCGTGCATCCTCTGCGACCGCTGCGTGCGGGCCTGCGACGACATCCAGGGCAACGACGTCATCGGCCGCAGCGGCAAGGGCTACACGACGAGAATCGCGTTCGACCTCAACCAGCCGATGGGCGACTCAACGTGCGTGACGTGCGGCGAGTGCGTCGCGGCATGTCCGACCGGCGCGCTGACCAACAAGCCGATCCGCGAGGTGCCGATCCAGCCGCGCGAGAAGCTGCGCCAGGTCGACACCGTCTGTCCGTACTGCGGCGTCGGCTGCGCCCTCACCTACCACGTCGACGACGAGCGCAAGGCGATCTCGTTCGCCGAAGGCCGCGACCAGCCCGGCAGCAAGGGGCGTCTGTGCGTGAAGGGCCGCTACGGCTGGGACTACGCGGCATCAGTGCAGCGTTTGACAAAGCCCTTGATCCGCCGCGAGGACGCCTACCCAAAGGGTCCCTTGTCCGCCGACGTGCGGGGCGAGGAGAACGGCGGGCGTTCGGAGCGTAGGCGCAAGCCGGGCGGGCTCGTGGACTACGACGAGGTGATGCCGTCGTTCCGCGAGGCCACCTGGGACGAGGCGCTCGAGCTCGTCGCGCGGCGCCTGACCGAGATCTACGCCGAGACCGGCCCGGCCTCGATCGCGGGCTTCGGCTCGGCCAAGTGCTCAAACGAGGAGGCCTACCTCTTCCAGAAGCTGATTCGCACCGGCTTCCACACCAACAACGTCGATCACTGCACGCGCCTGTGCCACGCCTCGAGTGTGGCGGCGCTGTTTGAGGGGATCGGGTCCGGCGCGGTGTCGACGACCTACGGCGACGTCGCCAACGCCGACGTCGCGATCGTCGCCGGCTCCAACGCGACCGCGAACCACCCCGTCGCGTCCTCGTTCTTCAAGCAGGCGCACCGCCGCGGCACGACGCTCATCTATGTCGATCCGCGCGCCGACAAGGTCGCGGAGCACGCCGACATCTTCTGCCAGCTCAAGCCCGGGACCGACGTCGCGTTCTACAACGCGGTAATGCACGAGATCATCAGGCTCGGGCTCGTCGACGAGGAGTTCATCCGCGACCGGACCTCCAACTACGAGGCGCTCGTGGAGACCGTCCGCGACTACCCGCCTGAGCGCGGCGAGCAGATCACCGGCGTCAACGCCAACCTGATCCGTCGCGTGGCACGCGCGTGGGGTGAAGCCGACGCCGGAATCATCTTCTGGGGGATGGGCATCTCCCAGCACACGACCGGCACCGACAACGCTCGCTGCCTGATCGCGATGTGCGCGATCACCGGCAACGTCGGCCGCCCCGGCAGCGGCCTGCACCCGTTGCGGGGTCAGAACAACGTCCAGGGCGCGTCGGACGTCGGGCTGATCCCGATGTTCTACCCCGACTACCAGGGCGTCACCATCGACGACACCCGCGAACGCTTTGAACAGGCATGGGGAACCGAGCTGGACCACGAGAAGGGTCTGACCGTCACCGAGATCATCGGCTCGGCGCTCAAGGGCGGCGTCCGCGGGATGTACATGATGGGCGAGAACCCGTTCCTGTCCGATCCGAACATCAACAAGGTCCGCAAGGCGCTCGCGGCGCTGAACTTCCTGGTCGTGCAGGACATCTTCCTGACCGAGACGTCCGAGTTCGCCGACGTGATCCTGCCCGCCTCGTCGTACCTCGAGAAGGACGGCACGTACACGAACACCGACCGTCGCGTCCAGCTCGGGCGCAAGGTCCTCGATCCGCCGGGTGACGCGCGCGTGGACTGGGAGGTCGTGCAGGAGATCGCCCAGCGCATCGGCCTGGACTGGAGCTACGAGAGCCCGCGCGACGTTTTCGAGGAGATGGTCTCGCTGATGCCGAACTACGCGAACCTCAGCTACGACAACCTCGGGCTGACGGGCAAGCTCTACCCCAACCCGGACCCCGAGAACTCGGACGGCACGGTGGTGATGTTCGGCGAGCGGTTCAACACCGACGACGGGCTGGCGCACCTCGTGCCGGCCGAATGGCTGCCGGCCAAGGAGCTGCCCGACGACGAGTACCCGTTCGTGCTCAACACCGGCCGGCTGCTCGAGCACTGGCACACCGGCTCGATGACGCGCCGGTCGTTCGCGCTCGACGCGATCCAGCCGCGGGCTCAGGTCTACCTCCACCCCGCCGATGCAGCCGAGCTCGGGCTCGTGGACGGCGGCCGCGCGCGGGTCAGCTCGCGGCGCGGGGCGATCGAGCTCGAGGTCAAGGCTTCGCACATCGAGGCGCGCGGCAACTGCTTCATCCCGTTCCACTTCCGGGAGGCAGCCGCGAACCTGCTCACGATCGACGAGATCGACCCGTGGGGCAAGATCCCCGAGTTCAAGTTCTGCGCCGTCCGGATCGAGCCGGCATCCTGATGGCCACCGTCCAGGGCAAGGTGCCCGGTGTCGAGGCGCGTGCCGGCAAGTTCCCCGGGCCGAGCCTGATCCCCGCGCTCAACGCGATCCAGCGCGAGCACGGGTGGCTGCCGCGCGAGGAGCTCGTGCGCCTGTCGCGCGAGACCCGCCGTCCGTTGTACGAGATCGAGGGCCTGATCTCGTTCTACCCGCACTTCCGCACGGCCGCGCCGCCGAAGGTCGAGGTGACGGTGTGCCACGACCTCACGTGCTGGCTGCACGGAGCCGACCAGCAGATCGCGGAGATCCGCGAGCGCTACGGCGGCGACGTCGAGATCGAGGTGCGCGAGGTGTCGTGCATCGGACGCTGTGACGCCGCTCCCGCGGCGACGGTCCACGAGCAGCCGCTGCCGACCGCCGAGGTCCCCAGAGCCGTCGAGGCCGCGCGCAACGGCGAGGAGCCACCGGCCCGCGCGAAGCTGGAGAAGCGCACCTGGCCCAACGACCCGTACGCCGACAGCCACGACGGTGAGCGCTACGCCACGGTGAAGGCGATCCTCGGGGGCGAGCTCACCGCCGACCGGGTGATCGAGACGGTCAAGGACTCGGGGCTGCGTGGAATGGGCGGAGCCGGGTTCCCCACGGGCGCCAAGTGGGAGCTCGTCGCCAATCAGACCGACGAGCTCAAGTACGCGATCTGCAACGCCGACGAGTCCGAGCCCGGCACGTTCAAGGACCGTCAGATGCTCGCCGAGCAGCCGCACCTCGTGATTGAGGGCATGCTCGTCGGGATGCTCGCGACCGGCATCGAGCAGGGATGGATCTTCATCCGCCACGAGTACGGGCCCGAGGAGGAGGCGATCCGCGCCGAGCTGGATGTCGCGCGGAAAGCAGGCGTGGTCGGAGACGACGCGCTCGGCTCAGGCCGGCGGCTCGACATCGACGTGTTCACGTCCCCGGGCGGCTACATCCTCGGCGAGGAGTCGGCGCTGATCGAGTGCATGGAGGGCCACCGCGGTGAGCCGCGCAACAAGCCGCCGTTCCCGGGCGTCTACGGGCTGTGGGGAAAGCCGACGCTGATGAACTCAGTCGAGACGTTTGCCGCGATCCCGATCATCCTCCAGCGCGGAGCGCAGTGGTGGCAGGACCAGGGCGTCAACGACAGTGTGGGCCTGAAGTTCTTCGCCGTCTCGGGCGACATCGTCAATCCCGACGTCTACTGCGTGCCGATGGGCACGACGGCGCGGGAACTGATCGAGCGCGCCGGAGGGCTTCCCGACGGGCTCGAGCTGCAGGCATTCCAGCCCGGCGGCGCGTCGTCGAACTTCCTCGGGCCCGATCGGCTCGACGTGGCGCTTGACTTCAAGCCGCTCGCCGACGCCGGCTCGATGCTGGGCTCCGGAGCCGTGGTGGTGATCGGCGACCAGACCAATCTTCTGGCCGCCGCGACGAATGTGCTGCGCTTCTTCCGCAACGAGTCCTGCGGCAAGTGCGTGCCGTGCCGAGTCGGCTCGCACAAGGCGCACATCATCCTGACCGAGGCGCTCGAGAACGGCGGGGGCGCGGACGACATCGACGAGCGGATCGACAAGCTCGAGGAGACCTTGCGCCTGACCTCAATCTGCGGGCTGGGGCAGGTCGCGCTCGGGCCGGTGATGAGCGTCCTTCGCCTTCAGCGCACGCCCGCTTCCGGCTGATCCGCCAATGGCCACGGCGGGTCGGGAATTCTTCACGGTCAAGGCCGTCTCGGAGGCGCTCGCCGAGTTTCGGCCTTCCCATCGCACGCCGGCCGAGAGCGTGTCGCTGGCGCAGGCCGGGGGCCGCGTCGCCGCCGCGTCGATAGCTGCGCGCGAAGCGCTACCGGGATTCGATCGCTCGAGTGTCGACGGATATGCCGTCCGCGCACGGGACACGTTCGGCGCCTCGGAGGGCATCCCCGGCTATCTGCGCGTGACCGGGGCGGTGCGGATGGGCGCACTGGCCCAGGACGAGGTCGTCGGTCAGACCGCGGTCGCGATCCCCACCGGCGGCATGCTCCCGGCGGGCGCCGACGCCGTCGTGATGATCGAGCACACCCAGGAGGCGATGGAGGGGACGGTTGAGGTCGTGCGTCCGGTCGCTCCGGGCGAGAACGTGGTGCGAAGCGACGAGGACGCGGCGCCCGGCGCCACGCTCGTCTCCCCCGGCCGACCGCTTCGAGCGCAGGATGTGGCGATGCTGGCGGCGGCAGGCGTGACCGAGATCGCCGTCCATGCCGCCCCGCGGGTGACGATCTTCGCGACCGGAGACGAGGTCGTGGCCCCGGATACGCCGACACTGGCGCCGGGGCAGGTGCGCGACGCCCTGAGCGCGTCGGTCGGTGTGCTCGTGCGAGAGGCGGGTGGCGTGCCCGGACCTGCGGCGATCATCCCCGACGACCGCGAGGGGCTGCGGGAAGCGCTCATCGAGGCGGTCGCCACCAGCGACTGCGTGGTGATCTGCGCCGGCTCGTCGGTGGGAGGCCGAGACGAGACAGCCGCAGCGGTCGCCGCGCTCCCGGACGCCGAGATCTGGTGCCACGGGCTGGCGATCAAGCCCGGCAAGCCGACGTTGCTCGCTCGCAGCGGCGAGATCCCGATCATCGGCCTGCCGGGCAACCCGCGTTCGGCGCTGGTCATCTTCAGGACGATCGGCATGCCGCTGCTGCGGCGGGTCGGCGGCTGGACCGTAGAGCCGCGCCGCGGATCCATCCGTGCACGCCTGAGCCGCGACCTGCCGTCCGCGGCGGGACGGCTGGACATCGTCCAGGTGCGGCTGCGCGACGGCGAAGCCGAGCCGATCTTCGGGCCTTCGGCGCTGCTGTCGGTGCTGACCGCCGCCGATGGCTACGTGATCGTCGAGGAGGATGCCAACGGTATCTCGGCCGGCGACGCCGTAGACGTGATCCCGTATGGATAGCCCGGCCGCCCGCACCAGTCCGTTCCTGCGCGACGTGCCCCTGCAGGTGGCCCAGAGCGAGTGGCGGCGGGCCTGCGTCGCCGCAGGGTGTCCGGCACGCCTGGAGACAGAGACTGTGGCGGTCGACGACGCGATCGGTCGCGTGACTGCGGAGCCGATCTGGGCGCTTCGCTCTTCCCCCCCGTTCGACTGCGCGGCGATGGACGGGATCGCGGTGCGCGCCGCCGAGACCGTGGGCGCAAGCGAGAGCAGACCGCTGCTGCTAGAGCCCGAGTCCTTCGCGGTCCTCGACACCGGCGATCCGCTTCCGGAGAGCTTCGATGCCGTGGTCATGCGCGAGCACGTCCATTACGACGACCGCCGAGCCGAGTTGCGCGCAGCCGTCGCCCCCTACCAGCACGTGCGCTCGATCGGCGAGGACATCAGCGCGACCGAGCTGCTGCTGCCCGCTGGTCACCGCATGCGCCCAGTCGACGCGGCGGCGGCAGCCGCAGCCGGCGTGACCGAGATCCGCTCCAGGCGTCGGCCGATCGTCGCGATCCTGCCGACCGGCGATGAGATGCGCCCGATCGGATCTGAGCTCGAACCCGGCGAGCTGCTCGAGACCAACTCGCTGATGCTCGCCGGCCAGGCGCGCGAGGCTGGATGCGAGCCGCTCGTCATGCCGATCGAGCCCGACGATCAGGAGCGGATCGCGGCGGCCATCCGCCGCGCCGTCGAAGGGTGCGACCTGCTGATCATCCTCGCGGGCTCGAGCGCCGGACGCGACGACCACACCGCCGCGCTCGTCGACCGGCTCGGGGAGCTGGCGGTGCACGGGGTGGCGGTCAAGCCGGGGCACCCCGTCGTGCTCGGCGCGATCGAGTCGACGCCGGTGCTCGGGGCGCCGGGGTATCCGGTGTCCGCCTCGCTCACGTTCGACATCTTCGCGGCCCCCTTGCTGGCCGAGCTCGAGGGCGTGGCCGTGGAGCCGCGCCCGGTCACGCGCGCGCGGCTCGCGCGCAAGCTCGCCTCGACGATCGGCTCAGACGACTGGGTGCGGGTCCGGCTGGGCAGGGTGGGTGGCTCGCTGGTGGCCTCGCCGCTGCCGCGCGGGGCGGGCGTCCTCACCTCGCTGGTTCGCGCCGACGGGCTGCTGATCGTCCCGGCGGACGCCGAGGGCCACCACGCCGGCGAGGAGGTGGAGATCGAGCTGCTGCGGGGCCTCAGCCAGATCGAGCACACGATCGTGGCGATCGGCTCGCACGATCTGATCCTCGACCTTGCGGCGTCGACGCTGCGCTCCCAGGACCCGGATGTCACGCTCGTGTCGGGAAACGTCGGCTCGATGGGCGGGCTGATCGCGCTTCGCGACGGCCTGTGCCACATCGCGGGCTCGCATCTCCTGGATCCGGACACCGGCTCCTACACCCTCCCCTACGTCGATCGCATCCTCGCCGGGCGGGACGTCGCCGTCGTCCGGCTGGTGCACCGCGACCAAGGGCTGATCGTCGCGCTCGGCAACCCGCTCGGCGTATCGAGGGTCGCGGATCTCGCCGAGGGCAGCCTGCGATACGTCAACCGCCAGCCCGGCGCCGGCACCCGCGTCCTGCTCGACTACGAGCTCGATCGCGCGGGGATCGACCCGGACACGATCGTGGGCTACGAGCGCGAGGAGCCCACGCACCTGGCGGTGGCGGCGGCGATCGCCTCCGGTCGGTCGGATTGCGGGATGGGGGTGCGCGCCGCCGCACGGGCGTTCGGGCTGGACTTCGTGCCGGTGGCCCAGGAGCCCTACGACCTCGTGGTCGAGCGCGAGTCGCTCGAGCTGCCGCTGCTCCAGCCCTTCTGGGCGCTGCTCGAGTCCGCGGGTTTCAAGCGCTCGGTCGAGAAGCTCGGCGGTTACGACACGGCCGAGATGGGACGCCGCGTCAGGTGATCAGCCGCCGCCCATGGCGGTGCTGAGGATCACCTGCTCGGCGTCGACTGGCAGCTCGTCGCCCGTCAACGGCTCGTAGTGGACGCCGTCGCTCTGGACGGCCTCGTACTCCTGCGCCAGCCACGACCGATATTCCGCCTGCGCGGCCTGCACCGACTCGCGGTCCGACGGCGTCCACTCGGCCAGCAGCTGGTCTCCCTCGGGCGTGCGCCGCAGCAGCTGTCCCACGCGAACATCGTACGCATAGACTCCTCCCGGTGATCGTGGTCACGCGGCGGATCCCGGAGCCGGCGTTGGACCTGCTGCGGGACACCGAACCGGTGTGGTGCTCGCCACACGACCGGCCGCTCACCGAAGCCGAGCTGCACGAGGCGGTCGCCGGCGCCGACGCGGTCATCGCGCTCCTCCACGACAGGGTCGACGCGCGGCTGCTGGACGCCGCCGGACCGCAGCTCAAGTGCGTCGCCAACGTGGCCGTCGGCTACGACAACATCGACGTCGCCGCCGCGACCGAGCGCGGGGTCGTGGTCACCAACACGCCCGGGGTGCTGACCGACGCGACCGCCGACCTGGCGATGGCGCTGATCCTGATGGTCACCCGCCGCGTGGGCGAAGGCGAGCGCCTGATCCGCTCCGGCGAGCCGTGGTCGTGGCACATGTTCTTCCTGCTTGGCACGAGCCTGGCGGGCAAGACGCTCGGCGTGATCGGGCTGGGGGCGATCGGTCGCGCGACGGCAACCCGCGCACGCGCGTTCGGGATGGAGATCGTGTACACGTCACCGCGGCGCGCCCCGCAAGAAATCGAGGACGCACTCGGCGGCGCACGCCACCTTGAGCTCGACGAGCTGCTCGCAACCGCCGACGTGGTCAGCATCCACAGCCCGCTGACGCCACAGACCCGGCATCTGATCGACGCGGCCCGCCTGAAGCAGATGCGCCCCGATGCCTACCTGGTCAACACCGCCCGCGGCCCGATCGTCGACGAGGCGGCGCTCGCAACCGCTTTGCAGCAACACCAGCTCGCGGGCGCCGCGCTCGACGTGTTCGAGAACGAGCCCGACGTCCACCCGGGGCTACTGCAACGCGACGACGTCGTGCTGATCCCGCACCTCGGATCCGCGACGATCGAGACCCGCACCGCGATGGCGGTGCTCGCTGCCGACAACGCGCTCGCCGTCCTTCGCGGCGAGTGGCCACCAACTCCAGTCAATCCGGAGGTGCTCGCGACCACTTAGGGCCGCGAGCTTCCTCCCCCGGTCCCGTACCAAAGTTACTAAATGCTTATCGGCCCAGCTTGTGCGCGGCCTCGTTGAAGCTGCGCTTGCGCGGGCGAGCGGTCGCGGACGGCTGCCGCCTCTCCGCCGGTCTCACCGGCTCCCGGCGCGGCGCCTCCGGTCCCATCTGCTTAAACCACGACCTCAACCTGCCCATACGTCACTCCTTTGATGACTGAGTCCCGTCCATGCCTCCGAGCGCCTTCGCACGAGCCGCCGACGCCTGCCTGGTCAGCTCAGCGGCCTCGTCCAACCGCGGGTCGCTCGGCACCCGCGAAAGATTGATCTGCACCAACCGCCCGGCGGACACGCACGCCGCCTCGGCCAGCAACGTCCCCGTGATCGCATCGCCGGTGAGATGAACGTTCCCGGTCACCGCCAGCTCGGCCCCCAGCGCCGCGACAACCGCAGCCGCGCGCGCGATCCCGAGTGGCGAGTCCGCCGCATCCGACAACGCGCAACGCAGCCGCGCCTCGCG
>DASSGR010000063.1:0-20557 GCA_035693425.1 Solirubrobacteraceae bacterium | reverse complement strand
TCCGCTGGCAGGCCGGTCGAGCTGACGGATCAGGACTTGGACTTCCATCCGACGATCCGGCGGTATTCAGAGGCGCGTCCTACCCACACGACAAAGGCCACCTTGCGATGGCCATTGAGGTCTCGGTAGACCGAACAACGTGTCAAGGCCGCTCGAAAACGCACCCCTTGGCGCCGGTCGAAAATGCACCCCCCTTGGGGGCTTGGCTCTGGTTGAGATTTGACCCCGCCCGGGATCGGGATGCGGCGGCGTTTTGCGCAGCGAGCCGTAGGCGAGCGGAGCGAAATGCCGCCGGCGCGCTTGGTGGAGTGGGCTACTTTTCGGCCGGCGCGACGCGGCCGAGGTCGCGGTCTTTGAGCCGGTAGCTGTCGCCTTTGAGCGAGAGGATCTCGGCGTGGTGCACGAGCCGGTCGACCATCGCGGCGGCGGTGATCTCGTCGCCGAAGATCTCGCCCCAGGATCCGAATGGCTTGTTTGAGGTGACGATCAGGCTGGCGCGTTCGTAGCGGCGGCTGACGAGCATGAACATCAGGTTCGCGGCTTGGGGGTCGAACGGGATGTAGCCGACCTCGTCGCAGATCAGCAGCGGATAGCGCTCCAATCTCTTCAGTTCGTCATCGAGTCGGCCTTGGCGTTGTTGGTCGGCCAGAAGCGCGACCCATTCGGTGGCGGTCTTGAAGATCACCCGTTGCCCGGCGAGGCAGGCTCTGATTCCGAGCGCGATCGCGAGGTGTGTCTTGCCGGTGCCCGGGGGTCCGAGCATGATCACGTTCTCTTTGGCATGCAGGAAGTCGAGCTGGCCGAGGTGCTCGATCACGGTCTTCTTGACCGAGCGCTGGAAGGTGAAGTCGAACTCCTCGAGTGTTTTGCGGGCCGGGAATCGGGCTGAGCGGATCCGGCCCTCGCCGCCGTGCGCCTCACGGGCTGAGACCTCGGTGGAGAGCAGCGCTTGTGCGAACTTCTCATAGCTCCATTCCTCCGAGCGGGCGCGGTCGGCGAGCTTCGGTAGCGCTCTGGCGGCGGCCGGTGCTTTGAGCTCGCGGAACAGGTGGGTGAGCTCGCTGATGTTGCTCATGCGCTCAAAGCGTCATAGACCGATAGCGGCCTGACCTCGACCTCGAGCCGCTCGGGTTGCGCGTGCTGGGCGCGGAGTGTCCGGGCGTGCTCGAGCGCGGTGATCGTGCGGTGCTTGGCGAACGACCGCTCGTGCCGGCAGGCGAGCTCACCGGAGTCCAGGCAGACCGCGGTGATCTCCCGCTGCGAGATCCTCACCTCGACGCGGCGGCCGACCATCGCAGGATCGACCGAGTAGTCGTTGGTGTCCACGCGCACGTGCGGATCGGGCGGCACCCGCGTGACAGTCCGCTCGTCCAAATCAAGCTCGCGAGCCGGCAGCGGCGCCATCACGGCGCGTTCCTCGGCGAGCCGGTCGATCGGTCGGCAACGCAGCGTCTTGTGTGTGCGCCGATTGGCCTTCTCAAACCAGGCGTCGAGCTGCAGCTGATAGTCGAGGTGGTTCGCGAACCGTCGCCCCGGTTCGAAGTTCGTCTCGACGTATCCCTGCAGCCGCTCGACGACGCCCTTGGCTTGCGGGTCGGCCGGCTCGCAGAACAACCAGCCGGTCTTTAGCTGACCGCAGAACGCGGCATAGCTCTCCGTCGGTCGGCCGCCAGCGTGCAGGCACCCCTCCCGGTCCCACACCAACAGCCCGGGCACCGCACCGAGCGACCACAGACACCGCGCCATCCCCCACAGCACATCGGACGCCTGGCGGCTGAACACCAGCGCGCCGGCGCCGGCGCGGGAGTACCCGAGCGCGGCCACCACGACATATCCCTGTCGCGCCTGGCCGTGCCCGACCGGCACCGGCTCGCTGGTGTGCCACAGATCGAACTGACAGACCTCTCCCGGCCGATACACGGTCCGCTGGAAGGTCCTGGGCTTCATGAACAGCGGGCGGACCTCGCGCAGATAGTCGTCGACGATTGTCCTGCCGCCAACGAACCCGAGCGGCTCGATCAACTCGCGGACCCGGACCCCAGGCAGCCGCGGGTCTTGGCGCAAAAGCTCGTGGATCTCCTCCTTGAACGGATCCAGCTTCGACCCGGCCGGCGACCGCTGATACCGCGGCGGCTCCTGCGATCGCAGCGCGCGCCGGACGGTGTTGCGATCGATCCCATACCGGCGCGCGAGCTCCTTGATCCCAACCCCACGAACGAAATGCTCCCGACGCAACTCGGCCCACCGCTCCACGTCAAGCACGCCTCCCTCCCCAACTCGATCACCAAGACCGAGCCAGGGTCGACCCGCCCCCGGACGCCTCTACCCAGCGATCAAAGGGGGTGCGTTTTCAACCGGCACAGGGGGGTGAGTTTTCCACCGGCGCCGACAACGCGGTTTGCGCGGATACGAGGGAACGCGGTCGGGCCCGATGTGACTGGTGGGCGCGACGGAAACGCCAATCGACGGAGGTACGCCCGGCATTTTCGGGAGGGTGAGCGCCTCTCGATCGCGGAGATCGCCGATCGTCTCGGTCGCTCACCGGCGACCGTCAAGGGCGTACTTCTACGACCCGACCGGCGAGAAGGCGCGGGGGGTCAAGGCCCGCTACGTCGGCGTCTGCCGTGGCTGCGGCGCCTACACGCAGCCGCGCAACGGCAAGGGCGACGCGTACGCGTATGCAAGGCGTGCCGCCCCGGCGTGATCGAGCGACGCTGAAGGCCCCAGCGCGTGCTCGGCGCGATGGGCCGGTGGCGGACCCTATACCGCGAGCTGCCCTCCTCGTATGACTGGTCGCCCACGGACGCTCGTCGACGTGGGGGAGACGCGCTCGCGCGACTGGCAGGAGAGAAGTGGCCGTCGGTGGGCGTCGTAGCGAACGGTCGAGCACCACCTGATGCTGTTCGCCGGTCGCGCAAGCGCGGGGGACACGATGGGCAACAGCCCCGAACCAAGTGGACGGCGTTCAACGCAATCGCCGAACGCCTCGACTACGGCCGACGCTAAACCAGCCCGACCAACCAGGTGCAACGTCCCTTCGAGGGCACATCGCTCAAGCAACGCGCGCTCGCGCTGCCGCGCGGCCTGAGCGAGCCCTCACAACAAGCGATGCGAAAAGCGGGGGGCATAGGCCCGGAGGTCGGATGTTTCGGCGCCGGGCTCAGAGCTGTCACTTGCGCGCATCTCGATCTCGGGAGCAACCGCGGTCTAGGCACGCGGCCCCGGGATCGGGCGGGATCGAGGGGACCGCCGCCGCTTCCACCGGTCGTATTTTTTCGTGGTCTCAGAGTCGTTCCAGCACGCGCGGTAGCAATGAGGAAAGGACTGTGTGCGCGGGGAGAGCCCGGTACGGGCAAAGGGGTCTAGCGGCGGGTGCGCGCCATTAGACGCCGTGGCCTGGCTTCGTCGCCGGGCGGTCAGCTCGGGATCGACCAGCGCGCCGACGCAAGATGAATAGGCCGAGCGCGATGACGATCGGCGATGCCGCAGCGATCCAAGCGAGCGGGAAGCCGTCGCCGTCCCCGTCGACTGCTGAGACAGGGGCGCCGGAGCTCGCGGCTTGGGGCGGCGCGATCGTCACCGGTTCCCATCCCTGGTGTGCGCCGAGGCGTCCGATCCCGATCACGCTGTACGTCCAGACCCCGCTGGAGGGAAACACCACGCGTGCGAGGTGGGTACGGTCGTGCTGTCGCCGCGCCGCGAAGGTGTGCGTTTCGCCGGTGTTCTGCTTGTCGATCCGAATCGCGGGCTGCGCTGTTCGTGGTAGGGCGACCCTCGCGTCGTGGCGTATCGCGATGACGGTGACCACCCACGGCTCGCCGACCGTGTACCCCTGTGGGGGTCGAGTCGAGGACAACTCCTGATTTGGCTGCCGCGGTTGACGGGAGCAGCAGCAGCGACGCCAAGATCAATGCAACCAGTCTCATGAGTCCCTCCGTGCGCGTGTTGCCCCTAATACAACCGACGGCGCGGCCAGGTTCCCGGTCTAGCGATGCGATGTCGCGATCCGCCTCGAGGCCTGCGTGATCGTTGCTTCGATTCATACAAGCACGGCACCCCGAAGCCAGACACGGGTATTGCCGGCTAGGCGCAGCGTCTGCGCGCGCACATCGCCCGCGCGAGTCGATGGACACACGCTCCCGAGGCTTGCCAGAAAATCCAGACGCCAGGATCGCACGCCACGATTACCAGTTCGCTGATGTGCCGGGACCAAGCGACTCGCCGATGTACTCGCGAGGGGAGAGGCCTCGGGACCTGATGATCAACAGCCCGGTGGTGGCGCTTGAGACCGCGCTCAACCAGTGGCGGACGGTGGCCGCCGTCCTGGTCGGCAGCGTCATCGCGCTCGTGGAGGGCAGAGCGTGGGCGCCCCTCGGCGATCCCGGGCCTTTTAGATGCCTGCCAAGGCCGTGTAGGCAAGGTATCTGTTGGCGCTCATCGTCCTCGGCCCGGTTAGGTCTGCCGCACGCACTCGGGGAGGAAGGAGCCCGCGAGCCCTGCATCGAGGCCCGACGTTGCGGCCTTGCTTGGGCGGGGATCGATTCAACCCACGCACGGCTCAGCGCGGTAATGTCCGCGGTCGGCAACTCGACGCTGTTTGGAGGTTGGATGCACCGTATCCGCGGACTTCCCCGAGAGCGACCGCGTGGCGGGTTGCACGGGGTGCGCCGTCCGCTGGGGCGCGGCCGTCGCGGCCCGGCGCGCCTGCCGGAGCGTTCAGCGCGTGAGCTGGTCGCTGTTGTCGGGTGCGCGCTGGCGGCGGGCGCTGCGCTGGAGTTCTTCCTCGACCCGCACAACGGCAAGCGGCGACGGCACCTCGTTCGCGACCGGACGACGGCCGCGTTCCGCCGCCGGGCACGTAAGGTCGAGCGCCGGGCCCACTACGAGGCCGGCAAGATTGTCGGCGTCACGCACGCGATCACCCACCATGAACACGCCTCACGGGAGCTGGACGACATCAGTCTCGTGCGCAAGGTCGAGAGCGAGCTATTCCGCGACCGGACGATTCCCAAAGGACCGATCAGCATCAACGCCGACCGCGGGATCGTAGTTCTGCGCGGGCAGCTTGAAGATCCCCAGCAGATCCAGCGCGTCGAGCGCGACGTTCGCAAGGTCGCGGGCGTCCGCGACGTCGAGAACCTGCTCCACCCGCCAGGAGTCCCGGCGCCGGCAAGCCGCCCCCACGGCGACCCGCGCGCAACCCCCGGGCACACGTAAGCCCACGATCAACGAGAACGTTCCCAGCGCGAGCTGCCGGAAGGAGAGCTTCGGGCTACTAATCCCGTGCGAGCGCGAGCGCAGTCGTGCCGCCACCCATACCCGACCCGATCACGACCACGTCGGCACTCGGTGTCGGCATCGGCTCTACGAGCCCAGCTCCGACTCCAGAGCTCGCCGCATCACCGTCGCGTCCGCCTCCACACCGGTCCACAGCCCGATGCCGATCACCGCTTGGTTGACGAGCATGCCACGACCGTCGAGCGTGGTGCAGCCGCGCGCTTGAGCATCCTCCAGGAACGCCGTGCGGGCCGGATTCGGGATCACGTCCGCCACGACCATGTGCCGCGCCAGGCTGTCGGCCTCCAGGTCGAGCCTGCTTTGCCCGGCGCCCGAGAGGCCGATCGAGGTGGCATTGACGACGATCCCCGCATCCTCGGGCACCCGGTAGCACTCGCTCCACGCCGCGAGCTCGGCCGACGCCTGCGTCCGCGTCCGGATCAGCTGGACGAGCGCCGCGCCGCGAGCGGGGCTGCGGTTCACGACAGTGATCGATGTTGCGCCGGCCAGGGCCGACTCCACCGCGATCGCCTGAGCGGCACCGCCCGCGCCGAACAGCACGATCTTCTGACCGGCTGGATCGATGACCGTCTGCAACGACGCGACGAAGCCGCGGCCGTCGGTGTTCTCCCCTACCAGCTCACCGTCGCGGCTGACGACGCAATTGACCGCTCCGATCATCTCAGCCGAGACGGCGAGCCGGTCAAGATGCGTAATTACCGCGACCTTGTGCGGGACCGAGCAATTGAACCCCGCCCAGCCCATCGCCCGTGCTCCCCGGACGGCGTCGCCGAGCGACTCCGGCGACACTTCGCAGATGATGTGGCGCGCGTCGAGCCCCCGATGCCGGTACGCCGAGTCCACGATTACCACCGTGGGGTTCCCGGCAGCCGGCGTGGAGAACGATCCCGTGAGCAGGCTCACGTAGCCTCGCGCCTGGTTCATGCCAGCGTCCAGGACACTGCTCTCAACCCCGCGAGTGCCCCATCGCGGCCGCGGTGCCGCCGGCGATCCATTCGAGAGACTCCGGGAGGTCGGCTCCTCGGACCGTGCAGGCTGCGGCCGCGACTTGGACCGCGGCGGCGGTGGCCTCCTCGAGCGCGTCGATGTCGGTCACATCCTTGCGATTCAGTGAGTGCCCCGGCCACCACGCCACGAACGCGGCGACGAACGCGTCTCCTGCCCCGATCGTGTCCACGACATCGACCTCGGGGACCGGCACAGGGCGTTCGGCCTGTGCGGTGAGCACGCAGACGGGCGCCGGGCCATCGGTCACCAGCACCGCTGACGGGCCAGCGGCGAGCAGGCTCCGTGCGCCGTCCCACGGACCCACGCCTGGACACAGCAACTTGAGGTCATCGACGCTGACCTTGATGATGTCGACACGCCGCAAAAATGCCCTCACGGACTCCCGGTAAGCGGTGAGGTCGCCAATCGCCGCGGGACGGCAGTTCGGGTCCAGAACCACGGTCAGCTGAGGACGGGCCTGCGCAACCAGCTCGAGCAAACTCGACGCCATCGGCTCGATCACAATCCCCAGGCCGCCGAGCGCCAGTGTGTCCGAGGACTCGAGGACGCCCACCGGGACGTCGCCCAGCGACAGGCTGGCGGCGGCTGTGCCGTCCAGGTAGAACCTGTAGTCGGCAGAGCCGGTCTCATCCAATTTGGCGAGGGCGAGCGTCGTCGGCGCGGATGTCGTGTCCGGCACTGCGAGTGTCACGCCCGCTCGATCGAGCGATGCGCGCAGCTGATCGCCGAACGCGTCGTCGGAAAGCTTGCCCAGGAACTGGCAGTTCCCGCCGAGCCGCGCGATCGTCCGCGCGACATTGAATGGCGCACCGCCAGGAAGGGCGGTGAGAGCGCCGGAGCTGTCGACGAGGACGTCCATCAGCGCCTCGCCGGCGACGGTGATCATGCGGGCGTCGCTTCGAGCTGTTTTGCCCCTGTCATGATCGCGACGGCCTCCTCTGCAGTGGTGGTGGCGGGACTCACCACCCCGGCGCGGCGGCCGAGTCGCTGGATGTGCACGCGATCGGCGACCGCGAACACGTGGGGCATGTTGTGGCTGATCAGGATCACCGGCATGCCCTGACGGCGAAGCTCCCTGATCAGGTCGAGCACCTGGTTGGATTCACGCACGCCGAGCGCGGCGGTGGGCTCGTCGAGGATGATCACCTTCGAGCCGAACGCCGCTGCACGTGCCACCGCGACCGCTTGACGCTGCCCTCCCGACAGCGTCTCGACGCGCTGTCCCATGTCCTGGAGCGTCGTGATTCCGAGCTTGGTCATCTGCTCCTTGGCGCGGCTGCGCATGCCGCGCTTGTCGAGCCTGCGGAAGACACTCCCGAGCGGTCCTCGCGCGCGGATCTCACGTCCGAGAAACAGGTTGCTGGCGATGTCGAGCGCCGGCGACACCGCGAGCGTCTGGTACACGGTCTCGATCCCGTGCAGGCGACTGTCGAGCGGGCTCTTGAACGAGACCGGCTTGCCCTCGAGCAGCAGCTCACCGCGGTCGGGCTGTAGCGCACCGGTGATGCACTTGATCAGTGTCGACTTGCCCGCCCCGTTGTCGCCGATGATCCCGAGCACCTCTCCGGCGTCGAGTCTTAGATCAACGCCCGCAAGACCCACGACGTGGCCGAAGGTCTTCACCAGGCCGCGTGCCTCGAGCACCGGCACCGAGTTCGGCGACGGCCCCGGCACCGACCGCTGCGTCGGCTCGCTCCCGGTGGTGGTGGGTCCGGCCTGAGTCCGAGGCTCAGCGGTCGTCGGGTCGGGTTTGGCGTGCTGACCAGCGTCCCCCGCCGTGGCGTCCAGTCCGGTGGGCTTCCCGACCGGCACCGTGTCGGTTGTCTGCTTCATGCCTTGACCCTCCGGATCCATTGGTCGAGCCCGACGGCGAGGATGACAAGCACGCCCTCCGCAATCGGTTGATACAGATCGTTCACGCTCGCGAGCGTCAGCCCAGAGGTGAACACGACGACGATCAGCGCGCCCCACAGCGTGCCGATCACCCCGCCGCGCCCACCAAACAGACTGGTGCCTCCGATCACCACGGCGGTGATGCTCTGGAGGTTGGCGTCGACTGCGTTGTTGGGGCTCGCCGCTCCCGTGTAGCCGATCGACACCCATGCGGCGATCCCGACGAGCAGTCCCGCGAATGCGTAGACGCCGAACAGCACGAGCTTGGTGCGGATCCCCGCCAGTCGCGCGGCCTCGCTGTCATCCCCGACCGCGTAGATGTGGCGACCCCATTTTGTCTGGGCGAGGATGTAGTTGACGACCAGGTACATGCCGAGCACCAGGAGCACGCCGTTGATCAGATTGAACGGCCCGATCTTCACGGGGTCACCGGTCCAGTTGAGAATGTGCGGCATCTGCGACGCCTGAGTCGTCTGGCCGTTCGAGTAGAGCAGCCCGACCGACGTGAAGATGCTCAGGGTCCCCAGCGTGGCGATGAACGGCGGCACTCGAAAGCGCGTGACGAGGGTGCCGTTTAGCGCACCGGTGGCAAGCCCGACGAGCAAGCCGAGCCCCAGCGCCACCAGACCAGCAACGTGGTTGGTTGCTGCGGTGTGAGCCATTACCAGCTGGGCGAGGATCATCGCCGCGCCGATCGACAGGTCGATCCCGGCGGTGAGAATGATCAGGGTCTGCGCGACGCCGAGTGCGGCCACCACAGCGACCTGCTGCAGCATCAGCGAGATGTTCTGCGACGCCAGGAACCGCGAGTTGAGGAAGTTGAAGACGATCGCGGAGACGACGAGCACGAAGAACGGCCCCAGCGCGGGGTGCGCATGTAGCTGCCGTTGCACCCGATCCAGCGGCGTCAGCCGCGGGGTCAGGAGCTCGAGTTCGTCCTCCGGCGAGAGAACTGCTGATGTATTAGTCACGGGTAGCTCGCTCCGAACGGAGGTGGACGTTGCCAGGTGGCCTCACAAGCGCGAGGACGTGTCCGTCGCCGCGCATGATGCGCGACGACGGACTGCCTGTCTATTGCCGAGACCTAGCCCCAGCAGATCGACTTTGCCTGGCTGGCGGTCAGGCTCGGAACGCCGGGTTGCGGGTCGTTGGTGTACAGCTTGGTCCCGGTGTTCAAGAACCCCAGGCCGGGCGAGGTCGCCGGCTTCACGTGCTGGGTCACCAGCTTGTAGATCGAGTCCACGCCCAGTGACGCCATCTTGCCGGGGTACTGGCCTGCGGTCGCGGCAATCGAGCCGTCCGCGATATACGGAAGGTTCGAGCAACCCCCGTCGATCGCGACCACGATCGCCTTGCTGCCGACCGCCTTGATCGCCTGCGCGGCTCCCTGGGCGGCCGGTTCGTTGATCGCGTACACGAGATTGATGTTCGGATCCTTCTGCAGGCAGGTCTGCATCGCGGACTTGCCGGTCGGGATCGCCCCCTGCGTCGGCAGTTGGCACGCGATTTTGTAGGTGCCGCCCTTGCCGCCGGTGTAGTTGCCGCTGGTTGGCTCCTTGCCGTTGATGTTCTGATCGCCGACGGGGATTCCCATCCCCGTCAGGAAGCCGTGATCACGCTCGACGTCAACGGACACGACCTGGTTGTTGAACAAGTCGAGCAGGGCGATGTCTGCCGGCTTGCCAGCCAGCTTCGCTGCCGCCCATTGTCCGTCCAGCTTGCCCGCGGCGAAGTTGTCCGTCGCGAACGTGATGTTGACCGTGCTCGGCGGAATCGGCGCGGTGTCGAGCGCGATCGTGTACAGGCCGGCTTGACGGGCCTTTTGCAGCGCTGCATTGACCGCGTTCCCGTTGGGGGTGATCACGATCCCGGAATCGCCGGCCGCGATCGCGTTGTCGATCGCGGTGATTTGAGTTGACGTGTCCCCGTCGGTCCTGCCGGCCGACACGGTCAAGTTCACTCCGCGCTTGGATGCGTCGGCCTGCGCGTTCTGCTTCATCGAGACGAAGTACGGGTTCGAGAAGGTCTTGAGGATCAGCGCGACCTTCACGGACTTGCCACCCGAGCTGCCCGAGCTGCTGGCCGCCGCGTTGCCGGCCGAGCTGGAGCTGGATGAGCCGCACGCGGCAACCGTCACGGCCGCGACTACGGCGAGGACCGCCGCCGCGAGGCGCCAGCGGCGCGCGGCGGTCGCAGTTGTTGTCCCGGGCGCACCCGGGTAGCGGTGATGGGACATATGAAGCCCTCTCCTCCTAAACGCTTGTGGCTTTGCTCCGTGCGGAGCAATCCGCTTCAGACAACGTTGTCCCGGACTATATGCACACGTCTCGTATCTTGTCAAGCCTTGATTTTCGGGCGTTATTGGCTATACGCTCTTGGTATCCGGGGCCAAGGAGAAAACGTTGTCAGCAAATAGAGAGACTGCTCGGAGAGGTCCGCCGGGACGCTCCGAGGCACCGCGCCCACGGCCGACGATGCGAGACGTAGCCGCGCTCGCGGGGGTCAGCCTGAAGACCGTCTCCAGGGTGATCAACGGCGAGACGACCGTCGCTCCCGAGCTTGCGGCGCGAGTCAACCGTGCCGCTGACGCGCTGGACTATCGCCCCAACCTGACCGCTCGGAGCCTTCGCAGCAGCGACGGGCGGACTCGCACGCTCGGCGTCCTCCTGGAGGATGTCTCGAACCCGTTCTCCTCGGCCTTACATCGCGCGGTCGAGGACGTCGCCAGTGCCCGCGGGGTGGCCGTGTTCGCCGGTAGCGTCGACGAAGACCCCGAGCGCGAGCGCGCGCTTGCGCTCGCGCTCATCGCGCGGCGCGTCGACGGCCTCATCGTCGTTCCCGCCGGCGAGGACCAGAGCTACCTGGCCAACGAGCAGCGCGCCGGCCTCAGCATCGTGTTCGCCGACCGTCCACCGCGGCTGCTTCGAGCCGATGCGGTCGTCTCTGACAATGCCGCCGGAGCACGGACGGCGGTGCGGCACCTGATCGCCGCCGGGCACACGAGGATCGCCTTCCTGGGCGACCTCGCAGAGATCGCGACCGTATCGGACCGCTTCACCGGTTACGCCGAAGCCCTCGCCGAGGCGCGGATCGAGGTACACGACGACCTCGTCCGCTTCGATCTGCACGGCGTCGATGCCGCCGCCGCGGCCGCCCGAGCACTGCTCTCGGCGTCAGCGCCGAGCGCTCTTTTCACCACCCAGAACCTGATCACGATCGGTGGTCTGCGCGCCCTGCGCGAGCTCGGTCTCCAGCATCAGGTTGCGCTCCTCGGGTTCGATGACTTCCCGCTGGCGGAGATGCTCGAGCCGGCCGTGACGGTGATTGCCCAGGACCCGGCCGAGATCGGCGCCACCGCCTGCAAGGTGCTATTCGAGCGGATGGATGGTGACCGCTCCCCGCCCCGCATGCACACCATCCCGACCCGCCTGATCGCCAGAGGATCGGGCGAGATCCCGCCGGCGACGTTCGCCGCTCGGGCGAGCAGCAGCTGAACGGCTTGTCCGACTACCGGAGGTGCCTCGGCACCACATGACCCGACGTGAGATTCGATCGTGGTTGATGGACCTGGACGCTGTGCTGGCGCGCGAGGAGCACGCGATCCCGGGTGCGGACCAGTTCATCGCCCGCCTGCGAGAACGCGATATCCCGTGTCTTGTCTTGACGAACAACTCGACCTACACGCGCAAGTGCTTCCGCATACCCGCACGCTGCCCTGCATGACCCAGCCAATGACGCTCCCCTCGCCATGACAAAGGACTCGTCCGGGAGGCTCGGGACTAGCGATCGAGCTGGATCAGACCAGCGGCCCGACGCTGCTCCCGCTGGCTGCGGCTCCTCCGGCAACGTGATCACGCGCGCCGCTCTGACCGGGCGATCACTGTCGGTGCGAAATGTTCGCCCGCCGGCGCCCCGAGCCCTGCCTTCGGTCTGCCGGGCGCCTCGGCGGTGAATCCGTCCAGACCCGGAACGCGCGGATACGAAGGAGCCGCGTCGGGTCACCTACCTGACTGGTGAGCACGACGGAACCCCCAATCGCCGGAGGTAGCGTCCGGGGCTGTGGCTGGCAACGCGTCACACGCGGGACCGATCGGGTTGCAGAACGCAGACGCGCCGTGGCGCTGGCGCGGCATTTTCGGGACGCTGAGGGCCTTTCGATCGCGGAGATCGCCGATCGTCTCGGTCGCTCACCGGCGACCGTCAAGGGCGTACTCCTACGACCCGACCGGCGGAAGGCGCGGGGGGTCAAGGCCCGCTACGTCGGCGTGTGCCGTGGCTGTGGCGCCTACACGCAGCCGCGCAACGGCAAGGGCGACGCCTACGCGTACTGCAAGCGCTGCCATCCCGGCGCGGTCCAGCGTCGGTGGACGCGGGAGCTGGTGATCTTGGCGATGGTGGAGTGGCGCGACCGCTACGGCCGATGGCCGTCGTCTTACGACTGGTCGCGGACCCATGCCCGCCGGCGCGGCGGGCAGGCACTGCAGCGGCTCGCTGACGGGCAATGGCCAGCGGCCAGCGTCGTCAGCGTGGTGTTCGGAAGCTGGGCCGTCGCTCGTCGGGCGGCCGTGGGGAAGACTCGCGGCGAAGGACGGCCGCCTGAGCTTTACGATCGTGCTCCCGAACGACGTGACCGATGTCCAAGCGAGGCCTGACGAACCAGTGGCAGCCGTGCGCGTAGGCCGGGCCCGCCCTCGGCTCGGCGGCCAAGCACGATCGCCGCGTCTGATGTTCGCAGCGGGGTATCGAGTCGCGACCGCTGTATCTAAAACTCAGGCGAGTCATGCGGAGCATGCGAGAAAGGTCCGTTGCGGCGCAGGCGTCCCGCGTCTCGCGGTGGTTGTCGCGCACGAGATCGAACTGCTTGCGAGTCGCCGCGGACGGCCCCCGGCGTTCGATGTCAAGGAGATCGAGAGGCTCGCCGAGCACGTCGCCGAGCTTGTCGCGTCGGCGTGGCCAAGCGTCGGGCTGATCAAACCTCGGGAGAAAACTCAAACGAGGGGGTCGTCGTGTCGCCTCACGACAACCACAGTTTCATGTCTCACCTGCAGAGCGGGCCGCTTGCAGGCGGCGTCTGCTCCCGGCTGCGCGGCTACACGAGCGGCGCGTTTGGGCTCGGAGCGATCTCCTCAAGCCCAGCGAGGTCGCTCGCATACTGCAGGTCTCGCGCACCTGGCTCTACGACGTATGGCCCCGGCCGCTGCTCGTCCTACGACATCGGCTGGTCGTCTTGTTGCTGGCGTGGTTGAAGAACAGGCTGGAGCGCGCTGACCGACGCGATCACCAGCGCCTTGCGGGGGCGTCCGTGCGGATGGAGCCGTCTACACGGAGGGATTCTTCGGGCCGCTCGGACGGACCGGGAGGCTCGAGCACCGCGGCAGCGGCATGTCGCGCAGGCCCGCGTCCTGAATCGGCTTGTGTGAAGAGCTCCGGAAGTCGCGTGCCGGTGTGCACGTCGCACGCGGCGGCGGACAACCCCGCGACTAGGACGCGGAAGAGCTCGTCGGCGCTGTCGAGCGCGGGCACGACAGCGAGGCTGCGCATGTCGTAGTCCTGGATGAGCAGGTGTCCGCCGGGGGCGACGGCGTCCCACAGGCGCCGCAGCACCGCCACCCGGTCGGGTAGGTGGCTGACGAGCAGCCGCGCGTAAACCAGGTCGAACGGCACCCCGGGGATAGGCTCGTCGGCGGTGATGTCGAGGGCGGCAAACCGGCACTGGCGGTGGCCAGCGTCCCGCAGCATCGCCTGCGCCTGCGCGCAAAGCGCGGCGTCGACGTCGACCCCCGTGACCCGTCCCGATGGACCGACCCGCTGGGCCATCAGCCGCATCGTCTCGCCGGGACCGCAGCCGGCGTCCAGACAGCTCGCGCCGGCGGCGAGGGCGACGTGGTCGAGCAGGCGACTGGTGGCGGCTTCCCATGCCCGCGATTGAACGCGCAGACGCTCGTATTCCTGCGCGGTGCGTGCGAGCGCGTGGCCGTCCGCCGCGCGCCGGGCCTCGACCGTGCTCATCGTGGTCCTTTCCGATCGGTCGTCGGGCCGCGATGATCGATGCCGGCAAAGGGGAGTGCATCGTGGAGGCCTCCACAATCTTTTGTCCGCGCCGTGGTGCCGGTCGGAGGCTGGCGGTACGGTCTGCAGCGATGGGAGTGTTGTTGGACCGGGATGCTGAGCTTGGGGAGCTCGGCTGGCGAATCGCGAGTGCTCGTTCTGGGTCCGGGCGCGTGATCGTGGTCGAGGGGCCGGCCGGCATTGGTAAGTCGACGTTGCTGCGGGCGGCGGGGCGGGGCGCGCGCGCGGACGGCGCGACGGTGCTGTGGGCGCGTTGCAGCCCGCTCGAGCAGGACGCCGCGTGGGGGATGGCGCGGCAGCTGTTCGAGCCGCTGCGAGCGCGTCAGGAGTGGGGTGCGCTCACGGTCGGCGCGGCCGGGTTGGCGGAGCGCGCGCTCGCGCCAGACGGGGGCGACCCGGCGCCGGCGGGCGATGCGATGCATGCCGCCGTCCGTGGGCTGGTGTGGCTAGTCGGAAACCTCGCCGACCGCGGTCCGGCAGTGCTGGTCATCGACGATGTCCATTGGGCCGATCCGCCGTCGTTGCGGTGGCTGGCGTTGCTCGCGGGCTCGCTGGATGAGCTCCCCGTGGCGGTGCTGTGTGCGGTCCGCGCGGGGGAGCCGGCGGCGGCGCCCGAACTACTGGCGGAGTTGTTGGCGAGCGCCGCCGAGCCGCCCGTGCGACCCCGAGCGCTCGGGCCGGTCGCGGCCGAGACGCTGGTGAGACAGCGGTTGCCGGCGGCGAGCGAGGGGTTTGCGCACGCCTGCCACGCCGTCACCGGGGGCAACCCGTTTCTGCTCGGCGCACTGCTCACGCAGTTGATCGCAGATGCCGTGGCGCCGGACGACGAGACCGCCGCGCGGCTGGGGACGTTTGGTTCCGAGCAAGTCGCGCGCGTGATCGAGCGCCAGCTCGCGCGGCTGCCGGAGGGGGCGCGGCCGCTGGCGCAGGCGGTCGCGGTGCTCGGTCCCGGCGCCCCGTTGCGTCACGCCGCCGCCCTGGCCGGGATACAGCTCCCGACGGCCGCCGCCCGCGTTGCCGATGCGCTTCGCGCAGCCGGCCTGCTCGACGACACGACCGAGCTCGCGCTGGCGCATCCGTTGATCGCGGGGACGGTCTACACAAGCATGCCGGCCGGAGCGCGCGCGCTCCACCATGCGCACGCCGCCGCGATGCTCGCGCGCGAACGCGCCGAGCCCGAGCGAGTCGCGCTGCACTTGCTGCGCACCGAACCGGCAGGCGACTCGGCGACGGTCGCGACGTTGCGCGATGCCGCGAGCCGCGCGTCGGCGAGGGGGGCGCCCCAGACGGCAGCGACGTATCTGCGCCGAGCGCTGGCCGAGCCACCGGCCACCGGCGGTGAGGCCGCTGACGTACGGCTCGCGCTTGCGCTCGCGCTCGCCGCGTACCTGAACCGGGACGCCTACCGCCTACTCCAGGAAGCCGTCGACACTGCAGACACAGCCGTGCAACGCGGCACGATCGCCCTAGCTGGCGCGCGTGCGTGCACACTCGCGGGACGCTTTGACACTGCGATCGCGCTGTGCCGCAGCGGTCTGGAAGCTGCCGACGGCATCCCAGCCCAGCTCACCCGCCTCGAGGCAGAGTTGATTGCCACAGCGTGGGGTCAGGCGTCCACCGCCCACAAGGCCCGCGAGCGCACGCGCCGGCCGGCCCGGCGGCCGCCAGGACTTGAGCTCTGGCGCATCAACGCGGCGTGGGACGCAGTGTGCGACGGACGCCGCGCACGCAAAGCGCTGATGCTCTTGACCGGCGCCCTCGACGCCGGAGCACTCGACAACGACTCTGACTCGGTCCTCGCGACGTTCGCGAAAGTCATCCTGATCGCGTGCGGCGAGCTTGACGCCGCCCGCGAGCAGTGCGCAGCGCTGATCGACGTGGCGCGCCCGCGGGGATGGCTAGTGGGGCTCGCACACGGTTGCCTCGTACGCGCGATCGCGCTCGTGCAGATGGGCCAGATCCGGGACGCCGAGGCCGACGCTCGCCTGTCGGTCGACATTGGATTGAGCCAGATTCCGCCCGCGGCGCTGATCTGGGCGGTTTTCCCGCTGGTCGACGCCTTGACCGAGCTCGGCGAGTTCGACGCCGCCGACGCCGTCCTGGCGACGATGGATCTCGGGGATCCTCCGATCGGTGTCCTTGCCGGGCCGATGCTGCTCGAAAGCCGCGCCCGCCTGCGGCTCGCACAGCAGCGTCACGCCGACGCGCACGCTGACCTGCTTGCCGCCGCCGACCGCTGGCGGGAGCTCGGCATCCGCCACCCAGGCCTCGCCGCATGGCGCGTCCACGCGTGCGAGGCGCTCGTCGCCCAAGGCGAGCTCAGCGCCGCCCGCGAGCTGGCCGAGGAACATCTCGCACTCGCCGAGCGCCTCGGCCTTCCGGGCCCGCGAGGCGCCGGCCTGCGCGCTCTCGCCCGCACCGCCGACCGCAACGAGGCCGTCGACCTGCTCGAGCAGGCCGTCGACCTGCTCGCCGGCTCCCCCACCCAGCTCGAGCACGTCCGCACGCTCGTCGACCTGGGCGCCACTCTGCGCCGCACCAACCGCCGCGCTGCCGCCCGCACCCCCCTGCGCCGCGCCCTCGATCTCGCCACCCGCGGTGGCATGCGCCTGCTCGCCGACCGCGCGCGCCACGAACTCCACACCGCCGGCGCCCGACCCCGTCGCCCTCACCTTTCTGGCTGCGACTCGCTCACCCCCGCCGAACACAAAGTCGCCACGCTCGCCGCGCAGGGTCACAGCAATCCCGAGATCGCCCAGCAGCTCTACATCACCCGACGCACCGGACGCACCTCACCCATATCTTCCAGAAGCTGGGCGTCACGAAGCGCGCTGACCTCACGACATGTTTCCCCAGCACCAAGCCACCGCAACAACCCCGGGCAGCGCGCGAAGAACAGCGCGCCCCAGCGGTCTCGGCACACAGCAGCTGAACCCGTCGGACATCGAGGCAGCCGGAAGCCACGGTTCGTGTCGACGCCACATTCCAGACGTCGCCGCGTCCCCACCAGCGACTGCCGCCCAGCCAAGAGCTACGCACTTCCGATCCGGCCCGCGACCCCGCCACGCTTGCCGTCGACAAGCACTGCTCGCTCGTCACCGCCGCTTCGACTCCAAGCTGGAAGCCTGAGAGCGCCGCTACTCGTCCTGCTGCGTGACCCCCCGGCATTTCAACCAATCGCCCGCTCGCTTCTGCTTCCACGAAGAAGCATCAGCCTCACGGCAACTAGGTCCGACGCGGGACGCTGCCCCTTCGATCGGTGGCTGTCGCGCAAACCCCGGCAGCCGGCGTTTCGTTGTGTTGAGGTAACAACGGCGCGTTCCCGCTGGAGGTCAATCGAGTCCAAGGAGAGCATCGATTGCCGCGAGACGGCCTTATGTGAGGTCGGTCCGGACCTTCCTGGCCGGGCGATTGTGACGGGACAACAGCGCGATTTGTTTGTGCGACAGCCACCCCGCCAAGGGGGTCTTTCGCCGCCGAGTTCGAGATGCTCGCGGCGAGATGAGAGCAGGTGTCGTGAGTGATCAGCGCGCGGCACGGCGGCTTGGCGAGCGAGCGTGGTCGGTCTCGCGCCGTTTGTCTGCCGTACCAATCCGCCCTGAGCCGGCGGTTCAGAGGGTGGCCGCGATCGCGATTCCCGCCGTGCTGTGAGAAATTCGCTACGGCGCTCGTGGAGGTCCGATCAATGGTGTCTTGACCGGCTTCGCCAAGCCGAAGAACACGACGGTGCCGTTGCCGCCGAAGCGGGTGGATAGCGCCGGATCGGGCTCTTTCTTGAAGCCTTCGTCCGGTCGGTCCCAGTTGTTCGCGACCCACACGTTGCCGGCGGGGTCGATGGCGACGTCGGTGATGATTTGCAGCCCGCCGATGTAGCCGCCGGGGGGTGAGATCGGGTCGCCGGTCTTTGCGCCGGGCGGGCAGTTCTCGAGACGTGCGCCGCATAGTTGTATGACCGAGCGGCCAAACGCGTTGGCCACCCACACGTTGTCGTTGCCGTCGACGGCGATGCCCCAGGGCCCATTGATGCTGTTCGCGCCATCAAACGGCGGCAAGACCGTGCCGTCCGGACGCACCATCGACACGTCGCCGCCGGGATATTTGGCCACGGTGTTGAACAGGTCGACCCACATCTGAGCCTCGTCGTCGGCCTTTGACGCCGAACCTCGGTGGCTTTCAACCTTCGATTTGAGCACGTTCTTGACCAACGCCAGCTTCTCCCTCGTACCCGGATGGCCGAGGCAGTTGGCGACCCAGGCGTTGCCGAGGCTGTCGATCGCCACGCCGCGCGGGACGAAACCGACCTTGATCTGCTCGGCTTTGCCGGGATCGTCGGCCGGGAAACGCGTCACCGTGTCGTTGCTATTGGTGACCCAGATCCGATCCTGCTGATCCACGGCGAGATGGAACGGCCCCTTGACCTCGAGCGTGCCGTCCACGGGCTTGTCATCCACGGTGCGGCCCAGGATGCGCCCCTTCGCGGCGTCGCCCTCGGGCAGATGAACGATCTGGCTCTCTTCATTGTCGACGGCCCAGACGTCGCCGTTCGGCGTGGTGATGATGCCCTGCATCGAGCCCAGTCGTCCTTCGAAGTTGTAGCCGGTCTCGGGTGAAAGCGGCTCGCCCGTCTTGCGGTCGAACACGGAGATGGTCTTGGCTCTCAGGCTGGTGGCCCACACCTTGTCATCGGCGCCGATCGCGATGCCGAAGCCGGGACCGTCGATGCCGCCGCCGCGAAAGCCGACAGTCATTGGCGACAGGGGCCTGCCATTCGGTGCGATCTTCGAGACCCCGCCGCCGAACTGGCCCCAGATCGTCGACTGTGCGCCTGCCATGAAGTTGTTGTCCGACCACATGTTGCCTTCGCCATCAATCGCGATGCCACCCAGCGAGTTCAGCCCACCGCCGGCATACACGAGCGAGAGGGTCCACGCACTCGGCGCGAAGCTGAGATACGGGACGAACGGCACGTCGCGCCAGAGCTTTCCGTCGGGCACGGGATAGAACGCATCGAGCAGACCGAACAGCTCGTGTGCGTGATGCGACGGATTGCGGGCGATGTTCTGTGCCGCCGTCAGCGTGTCGGTCGGCGCCGTGCCACCCGGAGGCGTGGCGGCCGCGAAGAACTTGTCGCACGCGTCGCCGCGGGGGCGCGTCAGAGCGCCCGCCAGCAGATTTGCGAGCGTGTTGAATGTCGCCAGCGTCGTCGTCTGCGAACTGTTCAGGGGATCCTGGATCACCGGGCCCAAACCACCGGTCGTCAGATCCACCAGATTGGGCACATTCCCGGCGGCGATCCTCAGGCCGAGCGTGTGCCCTGTGATCTCCGGGCCGTCGACGAACTGCGCGTGCGTCCACACCGAGGCGATCGTCGTCAACTCGTTGATCACGACCCTTGAGGGCGGTTCACTGCCCAGCACCGTCATCAGCGCCGTGTGGTCGTTGTCGCCGCCCGTCTTTTCAGCGGAGGATTTGCCGCCCTCTGCAATCAGATACAGGCTCGCGTCCTTCGCCGAAGCGGCGGCCGAATCGATCGTGAAGCCGCCATCGGCACCGGTCACCGCCCGGCCCAGTTGCACCGGTGCAACAGCCGTCGCGGCCCAGAGCGCCACGGTCGCACGCTCGACCGGCGCGCCACCACTGAGGACCCGGCCGGTCACCAGCCCCATCCACGCGCCATCAGGGGCCGGCAGAACTTCGCTCTGGCTCGTCGGCATCGGAGACTCCCTCGGTGATTTCGCTCGCCAACCAAACCTGCAACTCGGACGTGCCGCCGTCATCACCCCGATCGGATGAGACCAGCACCACTCCGGCCAGCGACGGCCCGAAGCCCCGGGTGCGCATGGTGCGGCCTCCGGCGCGAGCCGAAGCGGCACTCATCGTCAATGCGGAGTACTTCCCTGCTCGTCGCCAAACCCACTTCCCACTGTGAATACCTCAAACGCAGTGCGCGACCGCCTGCGTTTACCCTCGCAGGGCGGCGATGCTGACGCCGATGACGAGCGCGAGGGCGGCGAGTGCTCCGACGGCCTCTGGGACGTTGACGCCGAGCGGGCCTTTGCCGCCCGCCACGGTGGCGGCGATGAACGCTAGCGGGATCGCGAGCGAGAGCACGACGAGCGCGCCGCGTGCGACGGTCAGCAGTCTGTTGCCTCCGGCCTTGCGGTCGGCGGTGGCGATCGCGATCGCGATGTCGTCGCGCTCGTCGCCGTAGTGTGTGGTGACGCGCTGACCGAAGCGGCGCGCGTCGCTTTCGCACGCCCAGGACATCATGATCATGAATGTCACGGGC
>DASSGR010000062.1:0-5254 GCA_035693425.1 Solirubrobacteraceae bacterium | reverse complement strand
GCCGCCCAACGGCGCTCGGAGGCGCAGCTGGCGGCGGCCGTGGCCGCTCGGGAGACGTGGGCGACAATAGGGCTGCTGCCCCGCGCCGCATGAACGGACGCCGGAAGCCCAGCGGCCTCGCGGGGCCGGCGCTACTCAACGAGTTGGCCTCGCAGTCGTTCTGGATCTCGGCGCCCTTCCAAGAAGCCGCTGCGCTTGTGGCGGGTTAGTAACTCGACCCCGAGCCTGGCGGCGCGCGATCCACGCCGGTCGCGGGCCACGGCGCGATGTCGATTCTCTGCCGATGCAATCTATGAGCCGTCCGGTCGATCGGCGCCATCTCATGCAAGCGCGGTGGACTGAGCGAGGGGGCTTCCTGAGCAATCGCCTGGCCTGATTCCCCTTTGTCTCCGACCGAGAAGTCTCGATCTGACTGCTCCGTTCGACGCGAACCGGCAGCCCGGCCGGTGTGACCGCTTCAGGGCGTAGCTCAGTCACACAGCTTGCGCTCAATCGCTGGTCAAGCCGGCGATGACCGCGCGGTCTGATCTCGGGCTGCCCGTTGTGTCGGGAGCGGAAGCCTCGAGCGCCCGACACCGATCCTCAGGACTGCCCCTGCTTCGTGCATGCGACGTCTCCGGCTCGACGCGATGTAGGGGCAGGATCGCCAGGTTCAGCGCATGGGCGGCGCTGCCGGTTTTCGATCGGCCGCGCAGCGACGCTAGCCGAATCGCGAAGCGGTGCGAGCATCTGCGCTGCTTGACGTGACCCACAGCGATTGCCTTGTCGTTGGTGGGGCTCTTGGGCATGGCGGGGCGTTGCCGTTGGCCTGGCGGCGGCGTAGACTCGGGGGCGTTCAAGGGACGCTTGACCGAGACTGTGACCATGGACGTACGTGGGGTGTGGGCGGTGCTGGCGAGTACGGCAGTGGTGTGTGTCGCCTGCGGAAGCGCGTCGCAGAGCAGCGGCACGTCGCAGAACAGCGCATCGAAGCTGCCGCTGGGCGCCTACTTGGTCCGAGGGCATGAGGAGGCGGGGCTGCCGCCGAAGGGGCGGCCGACTCACTACCTGACCGCCACGCAGTGGACCTCAAACGGCGTGCCCAACGGCGCAGCGGAGGCCAAGCGTCTGGCCCAGGAGGGCTTCCGCGAGGCGATAAGCGTTCAGACCGGCTCGAGCAAAGGTGACGGCGTCTCCTGGGTGATGGAGTTGGGTTCCGCCTCCGCGGCGGCGCGAGAGAAGGCGGCGGAGCTACAGGAGTTCGCCTACGGGCCGCAGGCACCGGGCGCGACGCGCTTCACCGTCGCGGGCGTCCCCGGCGCCGAGGGCTGGGGACAACCGGACACCAACGCGAACATCCTGTTCACGGAGGGGCGGTGCCTGATGCTCGTCGGTGACGAGTTAGCGTCCGGTAGCGACAACAAGCCGGTGGTGCTCGCTGCCGTGCGCGCCGTCTGGGCGCGCACGCACGACAAGCCCGGCGCTTGTGCGACCTGAGCTGGTGTCACGCCGCTGTGAACACCCGGTCATCAGCGTCGCGGCGGGGACGGCGCTCGCGCGCCGGCGACTGCTGCCTCCCGATCAAGGCAGCGCTGTTTGCGGTGCGAACACGTGCTGAGTAGCGTAGGACTCACTCGTCGAAAGGAGGAATCGTGTCCGCCGATACCGCGACGACACTCGAGCAGGAGGTCCACCGGCTGTTCGAGCTCCTCGACTCGATGGACATCAGAGGCATTAGCGCGATGTTGACTGACGACGCGCAGGGGATCGATGAGATCAGCCGCCGCTGGATGCGCGGAAAGGCTGCCCTCGATGCCTATTTTGCCCAGCTCGAGGGCACGGTCTCGGAGCCGAAATCGCAGGTCAGTGATCTCCACGCCACGGTCTGGGGCGAAGTTGGCCTGGTGACGTTCGTCCTCGATCAGACGTACAAGATGGAGGGAGAAGAACACAGGATCTCGGCACCGACCTCGATCGTGTTCAACCGCGGCAACGGTGGCTGGAAGGTGGCCATGATTCACACCGTCCCGCTGCCTGAGTAGGCGGCGAGGCTGAGGCTGACCGCTACCGCTTTGGCCCTACCGCACCGGTCTCGATCGAGGTGACCGGCTGATCTGACACCGCTGCTCACTGAACGCCACCGGCCGGGGCACGGTCGCGGGCACGACTTCTGGTTCGTCGCCCACACGGCCCCTCCAGCCATACTTCCGCTCGTCGCACGGAGCGCTAGCCCCGGTCGCGTGACTGCTTGAGGCCTGAACCAGCCGTGCCTGACGCTGCTCGCGGCGACCGACCGAGACCTGCTCTCGCTCCTCGACGCGCATCTCGTGCGTGTTACCGACTCCCCTTCTTCGCGCGGAGAGCACAACGCATGGAGGCGAGGGGAGAGTGTCGGGTTAACCACTAGCGAGACTCGCGGCGCTCGGGACTTGAGACGCACATTCGTGCTGGTGCTGGCACGTGTCGACGTGGTCAGCGGGCAGGGGTACGAGCGGCGTCACGCCGCGGATCCCGGGCTGCGAGACGACGTTGGCTGGCGGGTGAAGCGCGGCGGCAGCCGCTATCCGACGCCGAGCACGCGCGCTTCGAGCCACGGGTTGCAGAAGGCGCCGCGCGGGTCGAGCCGCTTGACTAGGCCAATGAAGTCGGGCACGCGCTCGTATAGGGCGCCAAGCGTCGCGGCGCGGGCGAGGAAGAGCTTGCCCCAATGAGGTCGCGCCTGAAACGCCGCGAGTGCCGCCTCGACATCGGCCAGGACGCGCGCGACAGCCCCGGCCTCAGGCATCCACGTGAAGTGGATGCCGATCGTGTCGCGCCCGTACTGCGGGCTCATCCATAGCCGGTCGGCGGCGACCGTGCGGATCTCACACACCTGCAGCACGGGGCGGATACGGTCTCCCAGGGCCTGCATCGCCTGGATCGCCGCGACGGCATGCTCGCGCGGCACGAGGAACTCAGACTGGAGTTCCTCGCCGCTGCTGGGCGTGAAACCCATGCGAAAATGCGACATGCGGTCCCACCACGGGCCCGGCCGCCCAAGCTGGGGCGTGCAGTTGACGGGGTCCAGACCCAGGATCGGGTGGCGGTCGACCGTCGAGGCGGCCGCGCCGAACAGATCGCCGCGCACGTGCTCCGGGGCATCCGTTACCCGGCTCTTGACCCACACCTGGTCGACGACCTGGCGCCACCGCGTGAACACGCTGACGCTGTCACCGCTAGCGGTGATCTCGTCGAAGTGCCCGTACAGCGCGTCCCATGTGAGCCCCTCGAACACCCGCTGGCGTACGTCGTAGGCCGGCTCGACGTGGAGCGTCAGGCGCGTGACCGCACCGAGCGCGCCAAGCCCGACCACGAGCCCGTCGAAGTCGGCGTCCCCCCGCGACGCGGTGACTATGTCGCCGTCGGAGGTCACCATCTCCAGGCCAGCGACCGCCGTCGCAAGGTTGCCGCTGGCGTCGCCCGAACCGTGGGTGGCGGTTGCGACGGCGCCCGCGACTGAGATGTGGGGCAACGACGCCATGTTGTGCAGGGCGAAGCCCTCGTGCCACAAAACCCCCGCGAGATCGCCGTACGTCATGCCCGCCCCGAAGGAGACCGTGCCCGCCGCACGCTCGACGACCACGTCCGCTGGCAGCCCGGCGAGCGTCACCAGCTCCGTAGAGTCAGCGATATCGCTGAAGGAGTGCCGCGACCCCAACACCCGCACCCTCGGCGCCGAGACGACGATCTCCCGCAGTTGGTCGAGCGTCGACGGCCGATGGACCCGCTCGGCGCTGTACGTGTAGTTGCCAGCCCAGTTGACCTCGGTCACGCGACAAACACGCTAGCCGACGGGACTGGCCGTTCGTGCTGGCCACGACCCCGGTCGGTCAAGAGGGCCTCGACTTCCAGCAGTACTGCCACGCCGTGGTTCACTGGAATCTCCCCTCGAACCCGATCATCCGTGGAGGCCGACACCATTGCCTCCAAGGCGCCTCTAGGAAACGAATGCCTTCCGAACAGATGCAGCAGTCCATCTGTTCGTGCCATGAATCGTGGGAACCTTCTGCACGTTCAGCTTCTCGGCAATCTCCTCCAGCGACATCCGCTTCCCGAGCATCGCGTTGATCTTCACCCGCCACCAGTAGTCACGTCGGTTGCAGAGCCGATGCGCGAGCCTGACGTTGTCGGGGGTGAGGTGACCTCCGTGCATCTTGAGTCTCGGATAGTGGTCGGCCGTCAGCTCCCAATCGGAGGGACCCACCGATCTCGGATCGAAGTACCGACGACCCCGGAAGCAGTAGCACTGGGGCATTTCGCAACGCACGTCGATGATCTGGCCATCCCGGGCAAGTTGCCCGAGGATTCCGCGAACTCCCAGGGCCTCGAGCTTGTCAACTGGGGTTTCTCCAGCGTCCGCCGGTGCCGCTGGGGTTCTTGCTTGAGGGACCTGCTCTTCGTCGTTCATGCTCGGGCGCTCAGTCCTCGAAGGTGGCGAGAATCGGCCATGGTCGCTGAAGGCGTACCACTCAGTCGGATTGAACGCCACACACCGCCGCAGTCTCTCTGCGAGAGCTAGGGACGAACACGTAGTCATCCTGCCAGGGGACGCCCGGGTGCGGCGTCTCGACCTTCGTCCCGGTGTGCGGGCAGTTCTTCCCGAGCGGCTCGAGCTGGGGCCCCTGGAAATCGACGGCGACATCATCCTGGACCGGCGTGCGGAGAACCACGACCAGACGCGCAGCATCCCGCTGGCGAGCTCGAGCGGCCGTGGGAACGTCGCGACGTCGCGCTGCGCGAGCGCACGCTGGGGCGGCTGCTGTCCGAGACGGCGGCACGCACCGACGCGGTGCTGCGCCTGCCCGTCGAGGATCTCGACGTCGCCGGCAAGCGCGCCCGCACGCGATCGAAGGGCGGCGACACGGACTGGCTGTTCTTCGGGTCCGCGATCGCTTTTGTCTGTGGGGCGGCCCCGCGCTTGCGAGCGCTTGGGCGACGCAGGGCTCGTCAGCCGCGCCGGCGCCGCGCGAATGCTATGCCACGAAACGGATCGCCGGCTCAACGTCGGCGTCGCGCGATGCCTACGACGACCAAGGAATAACGAAGCATGAATCCGGCCGGTGTGACGGGTGCGAGCGCCTTGGTCCCCAGACCGCTCTGTGTGCGAAACCTGAGATAGGCGATTTGCGGGGCAGACTTCGCCAGACAGACTGCGCCCTGCCTTCGCGTTCGCACGCGCATCGCTCGGCCGGCGCGCCGCGGCTGCCCATGTCCGTAGGGCGCCGTCAGCCGGCGC